>CAZPNC010000007.1:0-15077 GCA_964587945.1 uncultured Prevotella sp.
GTAGCGGCTGCATTGTACCGGTTGAAATATATGGCCGGAGAGATATAAATGCCTGCCGGTTGCAGGCTGTGGGGTTGTGGATACCGGTCTTTCAAAAAAAGAAAAGGATACAAAGTACCCAATATCACTTGATGCCCAATGTAAATGACCTGCTACCAATAACCAACAACCAATAACCCAAGAAACAACAATGGATAATAGAAAACTTACACGCATTACATACAACACAATAATCGTTCTGCTCATCGGCATAGCCGCATGGTTGCTGGTAAGCAAATTCGTGCATTTCGGGAATGTGGAATACACCGACAATGCCCATGTGGAGCAGCATATCACGCCTGTTAACTCACGTGTGGCAGGCTACATACGCGAGATACGCTATGAAGAATACCAGAAGGTGCATAAGGGTGATACTCTTGTTATAATAGAGGATGCCGAGTTCCGTCTTGTACTTGCGCAGGCAAAGGCTAACCTTGCCAATGCCATTGCAGGCGGTTCTGCCACCAGTGCCAGTGTCTGCACCACTTCTTCAAGTGTCAATGTGACCACGGCAGGGGTGGAAGAGGCGCGTGTGCAGATGGACAATGCACGCCGGGAGGACGACCGGTATGCCGTACTATTAGCGAAAGGCGCAGTAACAAAGCAGCAGTATGACAACGTTCATACCGCATTCCTTGCCGCAAAAGCGCGTTTTGAGGCGACAGGACATCAGAAGGAGGTGGCAAGCTCTGCTAAAAACGAGCAGGCACACCGCCTGGCACAGTCGCAGGCCAACATAGAAGCAGCGCTGGCTGCGGTGCATTCGGCAGAGTTGAACCTCTCTTACACCGTGATTCTGGCCACTGCTGACGGCGTAATAGGCCATAAGGACATTCACGAAGGGCAGCTTGTGCAGCCCGGACAGACGCTTTGCAGCATTGTGGATGCTTCGGAAATGTGGGTAGTGGCAAATTATCGCGAGACGCAGATGCCCAATATAGCCATTGGCTCAAAGGTGAAGATGAAGGTGGATGCTGTGCCTGGCGTGGAATTTGCGGGTGAAGTGGAGCGTATAAGCGACGCAACAGGCTCTGCCTATTCAATGATTCCGCAGGATAATGCCACGGGTAACTTCGTGAAAGTGGAGCAACGCATACCGGTACGCATAAAACTTGTGCACGACAAGGCTACGGACAGGCTCCGGGCTGGTATGAATGTGGAATGTGAAGTGGTGTATTGATGGAACAAATTCCTCCTTTCGCCATGCCGATGTATCACGACTGGGTGCCGAAAGCCATCCGGCCGTGGATATATGTGGTGCTGGCGTTCTGCTTCCAGTTCAGTGGTGGCGTGTATATGGGCGCAATGAACGACATGATTGGCGAACAGTCATGGATGCGCGAGGACATTACCATGCTGCTTTACTGTACACTTGCCGGTATGGCGGTGTGGTTCCCGATGCTGTTTCGCATGAAGTTTCACTTTTCAAACAAGTTCCTCCTCACCACTTCTGCACTTGTAATAATCGTTTGCAACCTGTTGACGGTGTTCCGTCTGCCATTGCCTTTGATGGGTATGGTGTGCGTAATATGCGGTGCAGCAAAGATACAGGGCACGTTTGAGTGTATGTCTAACATACAGTTGTGGATGACGCCGAGGCGCGATTTCGCCGTATTCTTTCCTCTGCTGCACATCATTCTGCTGATAGCCATAGAGTTTACGGGTTGGCTCTCCGCCGCATTTGCCTTCTATATGCACTGGACAATGATGCACTTCTTCGTTATCGGCCTTATGTTAGTGGTGCTTTTGGTGCAGACTGTGCTTTGTCGTCCGTTCTGTCCTATGCCTCCTGAGAAGCGTGTGCCGTTGAAGGGCATCGACTGGACAGGGGCATTGCTTTGGGTATTGTTCTGGATTGAAGTGGCATGGGTGCTGAATTATGGTGACTGGCTGGACTGGTATCACTCCCGTTTGGTACTTATAGTGACAGCAATGGCGTGCCTTACACTTGCCGCTACCATGACAAGGATGCTGACATATCCTACGCCATATATAGAATGGCGTATGATGCGCTACCGGTATCTGCGCCCATTGCTGCTTTTTGTGGCGGTGTTTGAACTCATAATGTCCGTGGAACACGTGCTGGAGATGGTGTATTACGAAGAGGTGATGCACTATACTGACCTTACTTACGAGACACTGAACCAGTGGTCTCTTATTGGTGCTGTCAGTGGTTGTCTCTTTTCGCTGGGTTGGTTGAAACTGATGCAGTGGAGCCAGTTCCGCCTTATTGCAGTAGGCATGGCTTTTATCTGTTTCTATTGTATAGGATATTATTTCCTTATAAGTCCGGAAACAGGATCTTACCAACTCGTTCCACCCCTTATCTGCCGCGGCTTCGGCTACGCTGTGCTGTGTGTTGCATGCATGTGGAGCCTGCATGAGATAATGTCTTTTGAACATTTCTTTCAGGCTCTCTGTATCTTCAACTTCCTGCACATGTTTGGCGGTGGTACGATAGGGGCTGCAATACTTGCCAAGGGCATAGGATATTATGTGGCAGACGGATTTGCCCGTTATGGAGGTTATGTGAATCTTGTGGCGTTTACACAGCATCCTTTCGACTTCGGTGGTTATATGGATGGTATGGTTGAGGGCTTTCTTGCCCAGACTGTGAAGATTCTCTACGGCTGGATGGTATGGGCGTGCATCTTCTTTATACTTGGTTTTCTGTTGTGGGACAGTCCGGGTGTTCGTCATCACATGAAGCGTATGCCGTCATGGTCAACGGTTGGTGCATGGACGTTCAATAGTTTCAACCGTGGTCAGAAGCGGGTGCGGCGGCAGGTGAAGCGCATCATTCCGGGCAAGTGAGCGGAGTACGTTGCAGTTGCGTGCCCCAATCGTGTCGCCATTAGAGCATGATGACTGTATGATTAGGAAGTTTTGGTATGGACATAAAAAAGAACGGTTGGGAATTTGTTTCTCAACCGTTCTTTTTTTAGTCTATATCTTGTAACGTGTTTTCAGAGATGTTTGTGATTACCATTGCTCTATGACATACAATAGAGGATAAATCTGATTTCCGCCGACATCAACCTTGTTAGGTCCGACAGCCATATTAGCATTGCCAATTAAGTACCATTCTGCATATTCTGACGTCTTGTTCGTAATCCAGTTAAGATACTGTGGATAGGCAGTGGTGAATGCTGTCTTCTCTGTAGCATGGCGGGTAATTGTAGGAACCTTGACACCCCATACGTAACCGTCAGCAGCCTGGTATTTAATGTTGGCATCTTTTTCCACTGCTTGGCCTGCTGCTTTGTCGTTGTAGCGTGAGGCATATTTATCAGCGAAATCTGTTGTCGGTTCATACCCTGCCAAGTGTGTCTCGTAGGTCTGGCCGGCTTGTGTTGTCTTCAAGAAGAAGTTCTGTGAATGTGTGTTGATGACAGCATTCTTGAAATTCTCGATTTGTGCATTGCGCTGTTCTTGTGTTATAGTAGAGCGTTCTTTTCCTCGGAACGTTACCGTGACAGTGAACAATCCTCTACCCACGTTCAGGTTCTCATCATTATACGTGTTGTAAACCAAAGAAGTCTTTTTGGGGATTTGGGTGAGTTTCATGCCGTTGGCTGCAGCAGACGTTTTGTCTATCAATTTGTCAAGGTCATTGATGTAGATGATAGGATTGCTGCCCTGCCATTCTACAGTGGCAGTCAGTGGGTCAGCGGCTTCTGCCCCTTTACTCATTCCTACCAAGATTTCAACATTCTCGGCATCAACATACTGTTTGTCCAAACCTTCAAGAAGAAGGCCGAAACTATTTGCGTAACCGCCACCCATAGCACGGACGTGCATAACGACTTTCAAGTCTTCTTTCCATGCCTGTAGCTTGTCAGCCGCGTCATTGACTGTTGCTTCGAGGTCATAGTCAACAACAAGGTCGTTGAGGTCACCGAATTTTCTGGCACCGCTGGCACCAAGACCTACTGTGTCAGTGTTGGATCTGCTTGGCCATGTGTCTTCAAACAATATTACACCGCTTGAGTGGTAGTTCGTGAAACCATCCTTGTTGGTAACATAGTTCTTTACTGCATCATCAGGCTTTGCAATGGTGATAGTTGTTGCGTAGCCCACTTCATACATATAGGTGGCCGATCCCGGGTCTGCTCTTGTTCCTTCTGCTGGAACCTCCACCTCCTGTATCTTGGTGCCTTCCGCTGTAGGATATTGCATGAAAAGCTTGGTGGTGCCAGAAGGGACATATACCTCAATGGGGGTATTCTGACCAGTCAGGGGGACATTTGCCAAGACACGGGAATCTGTTGAGAGATCTGAAGATGTGAAGAGAGAAACATAGGTCAATGCTGTTGATGAAGTGAGACCTGCACTCGGTGTCTTTGTCTCCGTTCCGTTGTCGTCATCGGAACTTGAGCATGATGTGAAAGCGCATAGGCTTGCAATCATTGGGATAAATAAATACTTTGTTTTCATAATTCTGAATATTAACGATTAATGACTTTATCTGTTTCTGTCTGATACAAAGGTACACTTTTTTCTGTAAAAAGAGTGTCTTTTATTGTTTATTCTGTTATTTGTTCCAAATATTAACTTTTATTAGACAATAAAAGCGCACGGTTTCGTTATTTTATAGCCATGGTAATAGACGGCTAAGATTTGTTGTTGTACCTTTGCAACGAGTTGTATTGACGTTTTCTGTTACGGTATGATGTGTGGACGTTTATACTATGTCAACATATAAACATTTGTGTATAAATGGAGTCTTATCTTAATACAAGGTCTATAGAGCGCAATGGAAACGGGGTGGAGTATCATCCGTTGCAACCGTTTCTGCCACCGGATGCGCTGGTGTTGTTTCTCGGTAGTTTTCCGCCACAGAGGAAACGGTGGTGCTGTGATTTTTATTATCCCAATTTTATCAATGACCATTGGCGCATTGAGGGGGAGGTGTTCTATGGAGACAGGGCACATTTCGTTGATACACAGGCGAAGAAGTTTCGGTTGAATGAAATTGTGGAGCATTGCAAGGGTAGGGGCATAGCCTTTTTTGATACTGCTACTGCTGTGCGACGGTTGAGAGATAATGCTTCTGATAAGTTTCTGGAGGTTGTGGAACCTACGGATATACGTGTGTTGACGGCAGAATTGAAGCAATTAAAAGCGGTGATAACGACGGGGGAAAAGGCCACGGAAACAATTTGCCGGTATTATGGTATCGGGGAACAGCCTAAAGTCAACGGCTGTGTGGAGTTGGATAATGGCTTGGAATTGTATCGCTTGCCGAGTTCGTCAAGGGCTTATCCGCTGGCATTTGTGAAGAAAGCGGAGTCGTATCGTGCGATGTTCGCAAAGTACGGTTTGCTGTGAGTGGGGGCTTTCGTATAATTTATGTGTGGACGTTTATATATAATAAGGTGTATGAAGAAGATAGGAGAGGTAAGGGAAATGGTTGCAGCGGCGAAGGGCATTACGGAGTTTCAGCGCAGAGTTTATTTGGAATTGCTGGATGTTCCGTACGGTGAAACGGTCAGTTACGGTGAACTTGCACGGCGGATTGGCTGTAACAGTGCTCAGGCTGTGGGACAGGCGTTGAAGAAAAATCCTTTTGCACCAGATGTTCCATGTCATAGGGTTATTGCTTCTGATGGTTCTCTTGGTGGCTTTCACGGTGAAAGATGTGGAGAGATGATTGAAAAGAAGAAACTGTTGTTGCTTGAGGAAATGGGTGATTGTCACATCATAACACATTGTCACTGTTCTTAATGAATTGTCAGGCGATGGCGAAAAATCTTCAATGATAATATTATGAAGAATCCTTTTCTTCTTATTCGTTGTTTCAAGGCTGCTTTTATTTGTCTTTTTTGGGTACGAATGATTCCCAGGTTTGGTCATCATAGAAAATTCGTATTTCTGTAATCTTGCGTTGAGGCTGGACAGTTTTCTGTTCAACTTCAAAATGAAAACCCGATGGCGATTTCGTGTTTGAATTTATTGTGTTATTATTTGTGATAATACGTGCTGCAGGATTGTTGAATAAAGAGGCTTCCGCTGTCAAGTTGGCAGAACCTTGCATGGGGGCAATCACATTGGTTTGTAATGAATTTTGTTTGGCTTCTGTTACTCCTTGTTGCATCGTTCCATCAGCATTCAGGTTGTCATCAGCAGACAACATCATTCCACCGATTCCTTTTAGTAACCAAAGAGGATTGACATTGGGGAACTTTTCTATTATTGCATCAACGTGGTTGAGGGTAGGGCGTGTACGGCCGTTGAAGATACTGCTTAATGATGCCGTTCCTATTCCTGTGTATGTGGCAAACGTTTGCTGGTTCATGTGCTGCGCTTCCATCAGTTGTTTGATTCTGTCTTTCATCTATATTTTATGTTTTTGTTTGTTGTTCTTTCTTTTTGTTGAAGCATCCGCATTCGTGGTAGAGTAGGGGGGAGCGTTGCTATTCTTTTTTATTTATTCCTCTATTCCTGTATGTGCATGCTGTTTTGTAGGGGTATTATTTTTAGAGTTTGTATAGTGTCGCCAATTCTACGCGTTTTTTTATATGGTTTTTTATATGTCTTCTGTTTATAGGGCTATTGTGAATAAGTCGTGTTTGCATCACGGGGCGTAGCAAGTAAGCATAACCTCTTATGGCGTTACATTGTGAAATTAACCATGAAAACACTGCTTTTTTTCTATTAATTGAATTTTTTTACAAAGTTAATCAAAATTCTCGAACCGTGCAATAATTGTAAAGTAATTTTTGAATGTAAAGTTCATGTTTATATTCGTATGCAACCTTCGCGGTACCGTTTATTTGTATTTACAAACTGAAACACTTTAGAATTTCATATTGTACCATAACCATGCTGCTAAATGTTTATATTCAACAGAAAAGGATAAACAACTGGGTATAAAGTAACTAATTATGTGTAAAAGTTGATATAACCTTATAATATCCACAAGTTAGCCATAATACCGAAGCAAAAACGGTGTATGTAATACATTTTTGTATTATAAAATTCTGACTTTATGATACTTATATTTATTTTATGACATTGAATAAAAATGCAAATGCAAAGGTTTGCTATTTTTATATCAAAATGCAAACCTAAACGGATAACTGCAAATTAGATATAGAACTATCAAAGTTCGCAGATGATTGCGATTTGCGTTTTATGATATCTATGTATTATATAATCCTAAACTCAACAAAGTGAAACGTAAAAATATCTTTAATTAGATTTTTGACGGCTGTAAATTTTGTAGAACCTTGAAATTTTTCTGTACGTGTACGAATGATAAGATGATGTTAAATATTTGATTCTAAAAAGCGAAAAAGAAGGTGAAGTGCTTGAAAATGAGTACGAAAAGGGGTGAAAAATAGTCTTGTAGAAAATGAAATCTAGAGTAAAAAAGCCTGTTTCTTGTTGTTTTCAGGCTGGTTTTTCAGGTAAATAGATTCACGGAAACAAAGAAAAGGGCTATTTAGGGGACTTTTTTACCCTTAATTTACTTTTTTAGAGCATCAGGATAAGATATATTTATGCGGTGATATGTGTCTTTAGAAGAGGGAAAAGGAAATATATCTAATATGTAATAGGGGTGAAATTCTATTCTATATAAGTTGATACTTATGTATAGATGAAGAAAATCGGAAGAGCAGAAACTGCTCTTCCGATAGGGAAATCAATGAAATTTGATTGTTATTGTCAACGCTTTTCGTTGCTGTCTGTATCGTCTTCGATTGTTATTTTGTCCGTGTCTGGCTATGGTTCTGTTGACATCCCGATGGGAGTTAGGTTGAAGTCTTGTTATGATATGTGGATATATCGTGTTTTATATTAATGAAGAATGAATGTAATCAGTTCTTTAAGTAGTTCTCCCGGAGAGGTGTTAGCATTATCAAGACCTTTGGAACGTGCATCTACTTCTCTTAGTTTTGAAATTATCTGTATGGTTTTACGTGCAGGATAGTTGCGCATTGCAGTGATATAATCACGTGTTGCCCACGGAGATTTTAGTCCGAGTTGTGACATAATGGCAGCTTCAGTAATAGGCTTGGGGGCATAGTACGCAAGCATAAGGTTTTGGAAAAAACTGAATGTCTGAGGAAGCAATGCAAAAAGGCCACCAGCCTTCGGGTTTTCATCAAAGTATTTGGCTATTCTGTGTGCTTTAAGTGCATCGTGATTGATCAGTGCGTCTCGTAGTTCAAAAACGTTGTAGTTCTTGCTTATTCCTATTTTCTGCTCTATTATCTCTGATGTTATTTTGCGTGGAGCCCCTGGCTGGAAACACAATAATAGTTTGTCGAGTTCTGAAGTCAGCCGTTTTAGGTCACCTCCTATATGTGCTGCTACCACCTGTGCTGCTCGTGAGTCTATTGTAGCATTGTATTCGGGGCGTTTTATATACTCATTCAGGAAGGCTATGATATCTCTATCATATCGTGGCGATTCACTAATGAATACAGTACCACAGGCTGCTGTTTTTGCCGTTATTTTCTTTCTGCCGTCGATTACGCCTCCTTTGTAGCATATAACGAGTACGGTGGTGTTTACAGGCTTATCCATATACTTCTCCAATGTATCGAAGTCTTTCATTGCCTGTGCCTCTCTTACTACTACAACCTGTCGTTCCGCCATCATAGGGAAACGCCGTGCTTCGTCCATTACTTGCCTTGCCGTGATGTCCGCACCATAGAATATGTTCAGGTTAAAGTCCTTTTCCTCCTCTTTAAGAAGGTTGGTAGTAATCCAGTCACATATTTTGTCAATGTAATAACTCTCCTCCCCCATCAGAAGATATACGGGAGAGACCTGCCCATGCTTCAGTTTCGCTATGAGTTGTCTGTAAATGTCGAGTGTGTTAGGTTTCTTTTCTGCCATAAAAATGGAAAGCCCTCTTTCCTCTCTCGTTGTTGAGGGTAAAGAGGGCTGATTTGTCTGTTTTAAGGAAATAAAGGGCTTAAATCATATGATGGACGCTATAGCCTGTATCTTTGCAGGATGTCATCATATTTATCGATACGTCTGTCACGCAGGAAAGGCCACCACCTGCGGACGTTTTCACTGTGAGCCAAATCAATGTTCACGATGACGCTCTCTTCTTCGCTGTCGGAAGCGTGGTAAAACAGTTCCCCCTGCGGTCCAGCAACGAAAGAAGAGCCCCAGAACTGTATGCCTGGTGTCTGTTTGCTTGGGTCAGGTTCAAATCCCACACGGTTCACAGCTACTACCGGCAGTCCGTTAGCTACGGCGTGGCCACGCTGCACTGTAGTCCATGCCTCACGTTGTCTCTGCTGCTCTTGCGTCGTATCATTTGCCGCATAGCCTATTGCTGTCGGGTAAATCAGTATCTCTGCTCCGGCCAATGCCATCAGGCGTGCTGCTTCAGGATACCACTGGTCCCAGCAGACGAGTACGCCCAACCGTCCTACGGAGGTATCTATTGGCTCAAACCCCAGGTCTCCCGGTGTGAAATAGAATTTCTCATAATATGCAGGATCATCAGGAATGTGCATCTTGCGGTATGTGCCGGCAATGGAACCGTCACGCTCCATCACTACAGCAGTGTTGTGATATACCCCCGGTGCGCGTTTCTCGAAGAGGGACGTGACTATTACAATGTCAAGAGCCTTGGCCAAATCACCGAAGAAATGTGTTGAAGGCCCAGGTATAGGCTCTGCAAGGTCAAAGATATCAACGTCCTCTGTCTGGCAGAAATAAAGGCTGTTGTGCAATTCCTGTAGCACAACCAACTCAGCTCCGCGCTGTGCAAGATCCGCTATGCCCTCGGCAAGCCGCGTCATATTATTCTCTCTGCTTGCAACATTATGTTGCTGGAGGATTCCTATTTTCAGTTCCTTCATGGGTGTTTGTCGTTAAATCGTTTAGAAGTATCGTCGTTTTGTTATTTGGCTATGGTTGCAGTGGTCGTCTTTCAAGCGACCAAACAAGTCTTTTACATCGGCACCTGCATGGTGCAGCAATGTATGGAGCCATGCTGTCTGATAATTGTACGCGAGTCAATAGGTATAATCTCTCTGTCGGTAAAGGCCTCTGCTATGGCTTTGCAGGCAGCCGCATCATTGTCAGGTTGGTTATATGTCGGTACAAGTACTGCGCCGTTGATAACGAGAAAATTAGCGTATGTAGCCGGCAGACGTTCAGCATTGTCGTCCGGCTTATCCAGTAACGCCTCTCCATTATCATAAATAGCACACGGCTGTGGCAAAGGTATCAGGCGGTAAGGCTTCCCTTCCATGGTGTGAAGTCCTTTAAGTTCTTCTTCGAGGGCAAGGAAATCCTCATATTGTTCATCCTTGGTGTTATAACATCTGTTATAAAGAATGGTGTCATTGGGTGCTATACGCACTGTCGTGTCGATGTGTCCGTCCGTATCATCACCTATCAGAGAGCCATGATGCAGCCACACAATTCGTTTTGCTTTCAGTCTGAAGCGTAGTTCCTCTTCAATCTCCTCTTGTTCAAGTGGTTGGTTACGGTTAGGTGCAAGCAGACAGAAATCTGTTGTGAATATTGTGCCTTTACCATCACTCTCTATAGCTCCGCCTTCCAGTACGAAGTCATCATTGTCCGCAAGCCTTGGCGTACCGTTTTCCTCTGTGTCAAATGCACCGTCAGCGTGCAGTTTACGCGTTATCAGGTTGTCCAGGTCAGCCGTAAACTTCCCGCCCCATCCATTGAAGCGGAAATCAAGCATTGTCAGAGAGCCTTGCCTGTGGTCCTTCTTCGGACCATCATTCTCTGAAGGCTTTTCTTTCAACGTTATAGGCCCGTGGTCGCGAGCCCATGTGTCGTTTGTCTTACAATAGCAGATGTACACCTTTGTCATCTGCTCCTTTGTCATTCTGCTCCCTAACAACGCTCCAACCTGCACAGGATGTGGCGTTGCTATGACTATAGGTTCATGCAGTGTAATGGCAGAAGCCATCTGCACGTAAGTCTCTGTTATGTCTTTCAGAAAAGGTTTCCAGTCAGTAGCCTGGTGAGGCCATGTCAGCATCACCAGACTCTGATGTTCCCATTCTGCCGGTAAGCAGATATTCCGTTTCATTATTCGTCAGTCTTTTTGCGGACAACACGTTTACGTTTCGGCTTCTCCGTTACAGTAGCCTCTATTTTGACGCCAGCCAGTTCCGGGTCAACGAGGATACGTCCACAGTGTTCGCATACTATAATCTTCTTGTGCATCTTCACATCCAGTTGTCTCTGTGGTGGTATTTTGTTGAAGCAACCACCGCAGGCATCACGTTGCACGTAAACGATACCGAGACCGTTACGCGCATTCTTGCGTATACGCTTGAAACTCTGCAGCAGTCTGGTTTCTATCTTCAGTTCCAGGTCCTTCGCCTTTGCTTTCAGAATATCCTCCTCTTCACGCGTTTCCTGCATTATCTCGTCCAGTTCGCCACGTTTGTCTTCCAGATCATGCTCGCGATCATTGATTAGTTCCTCCACGCGCTCTTTATCATGTTCGCGGTCGGTTATGCGTTGTTCCGCTTCACTGATTTTCTTTGCGCACAACTCTATTTCAAGCGATTGGAATTCAATCTCTTTCGTGAGAGTGTCATATTCGCGGTTGTTCTTGACCTCGTCCAACTGTTTGTTGTAACGTTCCACGCTGGCCTTGGCCTCCTCTACATCAGCCGAACGCTGTTTCACTGCATTGCGCAGGTCTTCTATTTCCTGTGAAATCTTGTCCAGACGCACACTGAGTCCTTCCACTTCATTCTCCAGGTCTTCCACTTCAAGTGGCAACTCGCCGCGCAGTGCGCGCTTCTCGTCTATCTGTGAGAGAGTTGTCTGCAACTGGAAGAGAGCCTTTAACTTCTCCTCTACGGTCAGATCTTTAGGGTCTTTTCTTGCCATTTTCTTTAATTTGTTATATTTATAAGTTATTTGTTCTCGCTTTTAATGATACTGTATAGGGTTTGTGTCAATCTCTGTTTTCACCGTTCTCACCCCTTTGCACCTGTCGTTGATAATCTCCTCAAGCAGGTTTATTGTGAACTGTTCACTCTCATAATGTCCTATGACGGCAATCTGTATTTGCTGTTCCATACCGAAAAACTCGTGATAGTGCATCTCCCCCGTTATAAAAGCATCAGCACCAGCCGTTATCGCCTTTTGTAAAGCGAAAGCCCCCGAGCCGCCGCATACCGCTATCTTGCTGATGGGGCGGCTTAACAGTTCATTGGTCATTACGCATCCGGCGTGGAATGTATCCTTTACTTTGCCGATAAACTCTTTGGCCGAAAGAGGCTTCGGTAGCAATCCTGCTACGCCGATACCCGCTTCTGTATCGCATACAGTACGGGCGTCAATCATTTCCACATCCGCCAGTCCCAGTTTTCGGGCTATCATATAGTTCACCCCATCCTTGGCACTGTCAAGGTTTGTGTGCATTGCCACGATAGTTATGTCGTTCTTGATGGCGTCTATCACGCATCGCTGCACATAGTCCTCAGAGGTAATATGTCTTAGCTTTCGGAAAATGAGCGGGTGGTGCGCCACAATCATGTTGCACCCCTTCTCTTTCGCCTCGCTGACAATGGCCTCCGTGACGTCTAAACACAATAAGACCCCTGAAACTTCCGCCTCTGTCAATCCTACTTGCAGGCCGGCATTGTCATAGTCTTCCTGCAAGGGCAAAGGCGCGAAACACTCAAGGGCACTTGTAACATCCTTTATTTTCACGCTATGTGATTATGTATTGTTTTTATCTTTTCTGCTGCAAAGTTACTAATAAAATCCCATTCTGCCAAATAAAATAAGGTTAAAATATTGAGAAGTCTTAGTGCTTGCGTGCGCTCGTGCGTTTATCAGAGGCTTTTACTTTCTCATTCCATAAGAAAAATCCATTCAATAGTCGATAACTGTATATTAGCGATACGGAAATGATAGATACTTGTGTCAGACGTCGACGGTGTCAGCGAAATCCAAAAGTGCTGATGATACACAGAATATGTATATCATCAGCACTCTGAATATTGGATAGGGTAAAGGACAGTATTATATGAACCTTCTTATTCAGTGCTTTTCTTTACATCAGAAAGGAGTAATACCTTGTAAACTGCATCCGTAGAAAGCTTCTTTGTCTATAGTGAGGAGTGATGAAGGCAGACGTAGATTTGTAATGGTACGGCAACCAGAAAAGGCTTTACGTCGAATATTTTCCACACCTTCCGGAATATTGACAACAACCAGTTTCTCGCAGTTCCCGAAAACCATTTCCGGCAATTCCTTGAACGTACCTTGCAACTGTGTTACACTAAGGTTACGGCAGCCATAGAATGCGCCTTCTCCTATTGATGTGACAGAGGACGGAAGCACAACTTGGAAAAGATTGTCGCATTGAGAAAAGGCATAGTCGCCAATGACTTTCAGTCCCTTTGGTAGGTATAATATTTCTGGCACATACTTGCCCGCAAAAGCATAACTGGCTATTTTGCTGACATTATTAAGAATGACACTATTTGTGCAACCTAAGACCAATGTCGTAGAATCCTTTGTAAGGACGACATTGCTACCAAACGGAGAGCAGAACAAAGGGTTGTCCTCTGCTACAGAAACAGTTGACAGTTCCTTACAATCAGAGAATGCCTGTGGCTCTATTTGGGTCAGTGTTTTGGGAAAACTCAGTTCACGTATTGCTACACCTGAAAAAGCGAGGTCACCGATAGTCTTGATTCCATCCACTAAATGAGAGTTGGCGCATGCGGCAATAAGCTTTGCGCTCTTGGTTTCAACAATGGCATTACAGTTCTGTCTGGAGTCATAAACAGTATTACCCTCTTCCACTGTCAGTGACTGCAGGCTGTTGCAACCGTAAAATGTATATACTCCCATTATCTCGTTGACATTTTTGGGGATAACCAAAGATTGCAATGAGGAACATCCACGAAATACATCAGCCCCTATCATATTAAGAGACTGCGGCAGGTTAATCCGTTTTAGACTGACACAACTACTAAAGGCACAATTGTCTATCTTCGTGATGCCCTCAGGTATGATAACGTTTTCAATGTCCAAACAGCATGAAAAAGCGTATTGGCCTATGGCAGTGATGCCAGCCGGGATGGTGGAAGCAGAACACGCAACGAGAAGTCCTTTACTGTCAGAGTCAATTATGGCGTTACAGTCATTACGTGAGTCGTAAAATCCATTCTTGGAATCGACAGTGATTTTTTTCAGATTGATACAACTACCGAACAGTCCTGTTCCCATTCCTTGTATGGATGGCCGGAATATAAACGGACTTTAGGTTCGTGCAACATACGAAAGCTTCATTGCCTATTGTTTCCACACCATTGTCTATCACTATATCTGTAATATCGTTACGGCCTGCGAAACCTTGCCCGTCAATGCGCTTTACCTGGTATGTCTTTTTCTCGTACTTGATGGTTGATGGGATATGGAATGTCTTAACATTTGCACTATTCGCCGTATATGTGATAGTGTCACTGGAAACAGAGATGGTTCCATCCTTCAAAATCTTGCAGACAAAACCTTCTGTGGTGAATGTAGGCAAGCCCCACATATTCGATACGTATGTTCCAAGGAAAACTATAAGATACAATATTCTATGTTTCCTTCTTATTCGTTTGTTAAATGTTTGTTGAAAGAAAGTGATAATTGGTTGTTTCATTATCTGTTGATGTGCATAATATGCTTACACAAGAAAATGATGAAAGTAGGAAGGCGTATGTAATTCATTGTGATTTGTATAAAAGGGCTATTTGTGAATGCACCTTTTTCTATATTTGTAATAGATGATGCAAACTAATATGATTTGAATTTTTACATTCTTAGGTTTTAGTTTCGTTTATTATGCTTCAAAGGTATATATAATTCTGCGAACTGCCAAATGGTTATATGCCAATAATACCGGTTAAACAGGATTTTGTTACAAAAGAACAGGTTTTTGTTACATAGAAGAAAACCATTTGCAAGAACAATCATCAAATATTTATGTTCCTTTTGTCTTAACCACAGGAAGAAGAAATGGAAACTATAGAAAAAAATAAATCCCAAATAAGAATTTAGGATAC
>CAZPNC010000007.1:15087-64328 GCA_964587945.1 uncultured Prevotella sp.
ATTGCATCGAACACGTTGATGGGCAACTTGTTGTTATACAATAGAAAAAATCGTTGCATTTTATAATTTGCCTGTAGCCATCCACTCATATGGATGGGCTATGAACTATGCCTTATAGCCTGGCTAACTTTGAAATGTCATCTTATCCCGAGCTCAGGTAAATAAGAATTTAGGATACAAGTCTCCAGTGCAGCATTATTGCCGTTCATTGTAGAACCTGCATAGTTTTGCACACTGCGGAGATGAGTAATATGGTAGATAACGGGTGTAAAAAAATGCTCCTTAACCACAAAATCGGTGCAGAGTGGTTAAGGAGTAATATGCTTTTCCTTTTATAGTTCGGTGTATTGCGGTATGTCCGGCATAAATTCCCATTTGCCTTTGTCGTGATTATAGTGCAGGCATAGGTGCGTGTTGCCGTTGCTTGCTATGAGATAGTCCACGTGCAGAAGCATGTTGTATGTGGCTACCTGTGTCAGCACCTTGTCGGTCAACGGTATATCCTCCGCCTTGTATTCCATTATCATGCGCGGCTTGCGTTCCATGTCGAACAATACAGAGTCACATCTCAGTCGCTTTTCGCCAACAGCCAGTTCCACCTCGTTCGCCATCAATGCCCTGGGATATCCCCTGTGGCATATCAGAAAGTTAATGAAATGCTGCCGCACCCATTCTTCTGGCGTAAGTGTAACAAAGCGTTGGCGCAGTACGTCAAGCACCTCGCGTTTGCCGTTCTGTGTCATTCGCAGACGTATGTTCTCGTATTCAGGAAGATTCAATTTGTTGGTTGTAAGTTATGAGTTGTAACTTGTAACAGCGCACTATCCCAGTGCTGCCGTTATGTTTCGCTCCATCTGTTCCACCTTGCTCACGCCAACCAATACAGAAGTGATACCCTTTTGGTCAAGCACCCATTCCAGAGCCTTGTCCGAAAGCGTTTTTCCTTCATCCTTTGCTTTGGCAGACAGCAGTCTTAGTTCTGTCAGCAGTTCTGGTGTAAGGCAGTCAGGTTTCAGGTAATCACTGTGTGTCATGCGTGAATCCTTCGGTATCCCGTTGAGATATTTCTCTGTCAGCAGTCCCTGTGCAAGAGGTGAGAACGATATGAACCCTATGCCATTGTCGGCGCAGTAGTCCAGTATTCCCTCCTGTTGCGGCTGTCTGTCTATGAGGTTCAGTCTGCCTTGGTAAATCAGCAGCGGCACATCGTGTGCGGCAAGATATTCTTTTGCTGTCTTCAGAGCCTCCAACGGCCAGCGTGATATGCCCACATACAGAGCCTTGCCCTGTCTTACAATGTCAACGAGAGCCTGCAAAGTCTCCTCCAAAGGTGTTTCCGGGTCGTAGCGGTGACTGTAAAACAAGTCCGCATAATCAAGTTTCATGCGTTTCAGACTTTGCTCAATACTTGCGAAAAGGTATTTCCTTGATCCCCAGTTGCCGTAAGGTCCCTGCCACATGTCATAACCCGCCTTTGTAGCAACGAACAGTTCGTCACGGTAAGGGCGGAAGTCTTCTTCCATCAGTTTGCCGAAAGTCTCCTCTCCGGCACCATAGGGAGGCCCGTAATTGTTGGCAAGGTCAAAGTGTGTTATACCGTGGTCAAAGGCATAGTGCGTTATGGCGCGGCAACGGTTATATGGGTCTTCATAACCGAAGTTGTGCCAGAAACCGAGACTTACCTTAGGAAGCAGCACGCCGGAGCGTCCGCACCGTCTGTACATCCTGTCTTCATTTGCATACCGCTGCGGGTCTGCTACGTAGTGTTCTTTTAAGTTCATAGTCAGTAAAAAATAGTTGTGCAAAGATAATAATTTCCCGTTGAATACCCAAATAAAGCGGGCCTGTTTTTATAAAAAAATGCAAAATGCTTGCAAGACAGAAAAAATATTCTTACCTTTGCATCCGCATTTAGTAAATGACACGGGCATTTACTGATAGTTAAGCCTTGAAGGAGAGATGCTCGAGTGGCTTAAGAGGCACGCCTGGAAAGCGTGTAGGCGCCAAAAGTGCCACGGGAGTTCGAATCTCCCTCTCTCCGCTATACCTTGATAAGGAATCTGCCAGTATCCGGTAGGTTCCTTTTTTCGTTTCCAGCCCAAATAAAGAAATGATATGATACAGTACATACGTCAGCGGCTCTTGGCACTTCAAGATTTGGAATACAGAGCGTTCCAGTGCAAGTTAATGCCCGGAGTGCCACCCGAAAAGGTTCTTGGGGTGCGTACTCCGGCACTTCGTAGTCTGGCAAAGGAACTCTTTGCGCACGAGGATATAGACACCTTTCTTGCTGTCCTTCCACATGACAGTTACGATGAGACAAACCTTCACGGGTTCATTATCTCCGAGATAAAGGACTATGACCGTTGTCTTTGCGAGGTGGAACGTTTCCTTCCTGTCATAGACAACTGGGCAACGTGTGACCTCGTATCCCCGAAGGCCTTCAAGGCACGGAGAAACCACGGACGTCTAATCAATGACATTACACGTTGGATGCAGTCCACTGAGCCGTTTACTATACGCTTCGGTATGGAGATGCTGATGCGGTATTATCTTGATGACGGGTTCTTGCCGGAATATATTGGCCGTGTCGTTGCGGTAAGGCATGAACACTACTATGTCCGCATGATGCAGGCGTGGTATTTTGCCACCGCTCTTGCCAAGCAATGGGATTCCGTTATACCTTATATAACAGGGCAGCGGTTGGATAAATGGACACACAACAAGGCTATACAGAAAGCCCTGGAGAGTTACAGGATAACCGAATGTCAGAAAGATATGCTACGGATGCTGAAGGTTAAGTGAACAGATGTCTCTATGGCGGTTCTGCATTATAGCCACCATGTCATCTTGCCATTTCCATTATGAAGGCATAGTTATATGGCTTGTTGCCGTCAATCGTGTATTGTGGCAGCGTCTTCGCTCCCCAAGAGTCTGCACCTCCGACACCGTGTATGGCCATGTCAATGTTTACATTCACATAACCGCATTTCTTGATGTCCTGCGGATGGCGCGGCTGTTTGTCCAGTTCCTCCTCGGTATAGTTCCATGCACGGAAGCAGAGGGGCTGCAAGCCGCTGATATGTAATGAGCCTTTGGCGGAGGAAAGTTCAAGCCATCTTGTATCGCAACGGTTGGCATTGTCCTGCGGACGCACATAGTCGGTCATGAAATCAGACATTGTCATGGCATAAGTGCCAATATGTTGCGACAGCTTCCGGTCTGGATAGTTCTCATAAGGCCCTCTGCCATACCATCGGACGCTGTCGTATTCCTGTACTATTCCCATGCGCATACCGAACTTGGGCATTAAAGGCAATCCCTCTTTCATCGGCTTGTAGTCAGCAGAGACAAGCACTTTCCCATCACTGTTTATCGCATAAGACAGTGTGTAGGCTGCTCCCAAAGGCAATGTCATACAGAATACCACCGTCGTTATACCGCTTTTGTAGTCTATGGACACCTTTTCCACCTTCCGTTCTGCCGCTGCCGTGCGCCATTCGCCAAGGCGTTGCGAGAAACCGTTGGCACGTTGGTTATCATTTACCGGCTTCCAGAAATACGGTTCCAGTGGTTGTGCCAGCATTTCTTGGCCACCTGCACGGAACGAACTCATCGCACCGTCTTGTGCATCCAGCACAATACTCGCCCCATCTGTCTTTATTTCTATCACGTCACCGTTGCGGACTGCCTTCGGGGCTTTGCCGTTTCCCGTAAGTAGGGTGGGATATGCGTATTTCCCCACGACGAATTGCTCGTGGCTCACCACCGTACCTTTCTTTGCCCACGGCGTATCATGCTTCAGTGTGGCACGGCATTCTACCAGTGTCTCGCCGTTCTCCTGCCGCGTTGTCTGAGAATAGTCAAAGTCATCCACCCTTACGAAAGGGTCAACGCTTGTCTTTTTCACCATTTTGCCATCCCATTCAAAGCGGATAGGCTGGTAAGCATACTGCACATCATAATAATGTGGGTGTGGTGTACGGTCAGGACCGACAAGTCCGTTGATGCAGAAATTGCCGTCATTGGGTTTGTCTCCGAAGTCACCTCCATACGCCCAATACCCGTCTTTGGCAATTCCTTGGTCTACGAAATCCCATATCGCTGCACCGCAGATGCTCGAATCACCGTATATCACGTCCATATATTCCTTCATGTTACCCATGGAATTGCCCATGGCATGGGCATATTCGCGCATCATGAAAGGCCTGTCCGTAATGCGTTGTGCAGCGTTTCTGAAAGCCTCCGGTGTGAGATACCCGTCATCGTAAATGTCGGAAACAGAGCGGTCGCTGTCAAGATACACCGCCCTTGTGGTGTCTATGGCCAGCACCGCCTTGCGCATAGCCTTCATGTTAATGCCGGCACCGCCCTCATTGCCCAATGACCAGAATATGATGGCAGGATGGTTCTTGTCACGCTCCACCAAAGCCTCTGCCCTGTCCACGTGTGCCTTTGTCCAGTCTGGGTTGTCGCCAATCTGCTTGTTGCCGATGCCGTAACCATGACTCTCCTGGTTTGCCTCGTCCATTACGAAGATGCCGTAGCGGTCACACAGTTCATACAGGTACGGGTCATCAGGATAATGCGATGTGCGCAGCAGGTTTATGTTGCACTGCTTCATTAGTCTTGCATCCTGCCTGTATGTCTCTCTGTCCACGAAACGTCCTGTCACAGGGTGGTGGTCATGCCGGTTCACACCGCGCAGCTTTACGTTCTTGCCGTTGATTTTCAGCACTTCGCCAATTATCTCTACTTTCTTCACACCCACATGGTTGTCAAAATGCTCCACTGTATGCCCTTTGCCGTCTGTCACCTCCATTGTGATAGGGTAGAGGTTGGGCGTATGTGCTGACCAAAGTCTGACATTGTCTATGTGGCATAACAGTTTTATCGTAGTGGTATCTCCTGCTGCAACCTTCTTTATCTGTCCGGTGATGTGCTGCCCGTCAATCCCCATTGCCACGCAAAAATCCTTTGCCGTTTTTCTTCCTACGTTGCAGACCTTTATTTCTGCCGTCACTTTTGCACTCTTCCAGTCGTTTGACGGTAACGCCGTCACCTTGTAGTCGGCAATATGTACTGTCGGCCTCACCCATAGTTGCACAGGACGGAAGATTCCGCTAAGCCGCCACATATCCTGGTCTTCGAGATAACTGCCGTCCGACCAACGGTAAACCTCCACGGCAAGGCGGTTCTTCCCCTTCTGCAGAAAACCGGTAACGTCAAATTCCGCAGGAGACATTGAGTTCTGGCTGTAGCCCACTTTCCTGCCGTTTATCCATACGTACATGGCCGATTTCACACCACCAAAATGCAGAATGATGTTTTTGCCAACCATTTCTTCGTTGATGTCAATGGTTGTAACGTAAGAGCCGACAGGATTTCTGTTTTCATAGGCAAACCAATCCTTTGGCGGTTCGCCGGTCACGTGAGGCTCATCCTTTTTGAAAGGGTATGTGATGTTGGTGTAAATAGGTTTTCCATAACCCTGTGTCTGCCAGTTTCCGGGCACGTTTATCAAGTCCCACGCGCTGACATCATAGTCGGTCTTGTAGAAGTCCGTAGGCCGGTTGTCCGGGTCTTTCGCCCAATGGAATTTCCATTTCCCATTAAGGGATATTATCTCTGCACACTCGTCCTCTTTTGAAGGCAGTTGCAGCGTGCAGTGATATGGCAGTTTGTTCATGCCGATGACCTGTGGGTTCTCCCAGTCGTGTGCGTGGGTGAGGGCAGGGGATAGACCTAATAATAAGGCAAGGAGTGTAGAATATTTTGATAGCATAATGGGTTAGGTGTATTGCTTATTTGGTTTTTGTTTTATTATTAATCATATTGGCTTTCAGTAATACATGGTAGGGCGTTTCCTTTGCTGCGGAATGAAGCCTGTGGCATCATGAAAACGAAAACTCTTTCTGCCGTGTTAAACCGGTGCTGGTGGGGGAATGTGCCGGAAATGAAGTGACGCTTGCAGAATGGCTGTAATGTGCCGAAAATCGAATGCCCCTTTTCTGCGTTTTGGCGTAAGGCCGGTTTCCGTGCAATCGGGACACTTTTACACGGTGATTGTTACCCAATCACATCGTGATTGTATTGCGTTTGTGTTGGAAGAACGTTGTTTTCCTCTATCGCAAACGCTATTTTTATCCTGTTTTTCGGTACAAATGACAGATTTAGGGTATTGGTCTTCTGTCGTTGAGGAAACTTTAACAGTTTCGTTACACCATGTGATGCCTTTTCAGACGGGGTGTAGTCCTCTTGTAAAACCGTATGCAAAGTTAAATGCTTTTCATGATATGTTAGCATTGTTTTGTACCAAGAATTTTCTTCCTTGTATCAGGTTTTTGTGTGAAATGGCATTTTGTACGGTGTGGAATTGGTAATATCAGCCAAGGTGCATGGCCGTATATGGTTACTGTTGTTTTATTCGTTCATCTGCACTACCACAAGACTGTCTGCTTTTATTCTCGTCTTTAACCAGTTGCGCAGCAGTTCGCTATCGTCATGTGGCAGTTTGTGGCTTTTATAAGTTCCTATTGTGGCAATGACATATCTCCTTATAGCGGTAGTGTCACGACTGACTTCGGCGGTTTTTGCCAGACTGAGCGTCTTTATTTGCGGGAACAATGCTTTCATCTCGCCCTTTATCTCGGCTGCCATCGTTTCGTATTTTGTGTATTCGGCCAGTTCGCTGGTCAGAGTGTTTACCTGTGATGAAATCTCTATTATTTTCTGCTGCTCGCTTTCCCTGTTGCTCTTTATTTGCGTCAGGCGGTCATTCAGTTGCAGCAGACTGTCAGACTGCTCCCCCTGTATGATATTCAACCTGTATCCGGCCAGTCCATACAGTTCCATCCTTGCCTGCGCCTCCTTCTCCTTTTTCGGTTCAATCTCCTTCCCCACAGCCACGATATTCAGCGTAGAGTCCTCCTTGCTGACGCTGCTTGTAATGATCTGCGTCCCCGTCTGCGTCAGTTCCGACTTTATGAAGTGACTCAGGTTCTTGTCCGAAATGCTTTGTTTCACTATTTCCGTCGTCATGAATGCCGCCGGAATGATGGTTATCACCACAATGGCCATTATCATTCTCCGTGCCTTCTTCGCCATTGTCACATTCTGGAACTCCTTCTGCTTGAAACGCATCAGCCTCACTCCGGCGTATGTTGAAAGTGCAATGAAGACGGTGTTTATGAAGAAAAGGTAGAACGCTCCGAGAAAATACAGCAGGTGTCCTGTAGCCAAACCATATCCGGCGGTACACAGTGGCGGCATGAGAGCGGTAGCTATCGCAACACCCGGTATCACGTTGCCCTTACCCTTGGTACACAGTGCCGTTATTCCTGCGGCACCGCCGCATAGTGCTATCATAACATCATACAGTGTAGGGGCTGTTCTGGCAAGCAGTTCAGACTGTGCATCGCCTAATGGTGTAATGAAGAAATACACCGTTGCGGTCAGTACGCTGATTAGTGTGGCAATGCCGAAGTTCTTTGCGGAACGTTTTAGCAGTTCAAAGTCGTTTATGCCCACGGCCAGTCCCATTCCTGTTATCGGTCCCATCAGCGGAGAAATGAGCATGGCTCCTATTATGACAGCCGTGGAATTGACGTTGAGGCCAAGTGAAGCAATGAAGATGGCAAATATCAGTATCCATAGATTGGCCCCTTTGAAGCTGACTCCGCTGCTGATTTGCGTAATAGTCTCGCTTTCGCTTTCCTTATCTGGTATGACATTGAAGTGCATCCTGATTTTTTCAATGATATTCTGGTTATTCATACAAATATAGGTTTTGTGGCAAAATTATTGTTTTTGGAGATATGACATGGTTGATTTATTCCTTGACAGTAGCCCCGACTGTGCCGGAGGCAAGCATTATCGTTACATCATCACCAATAGCCAGTTGTCTGGAGTCGGTGATGGCGCTGCCGTTGTGTATTGTTATAGAGTAGCCCCGCCGCAGTATGTTTTTGGGGTCAACGGCCTTTGCACGCTGTTCAATCATTTCAAGGCGGTGACGCTCACGTTCCATGGTTCCCGCTACAAGCCACGGAATGCGTTGCGTGGCCTTGTCTATGCGGTTCTGTTCTTTTAGCAGACGGTTTGTGACGGCGTGGGAAAAGCGGCTTTGACACTGCGCCAGCCGGTTTTTCTCTTGCATGGTACGCAGGCGTAAGGCGGCGGTTATCCGCTGCTCAAGATGCTGTATAGCAAACCGTTCATTCTGCATGCGCTGGCTTACGGAGCGTGTGATGCGTTGTGAACAGTCGTCTATCATGGTCATGGTGTCAGCAAGATTGCCTATGAGGAAGGCGGCAACGGCGGTAGGTGTCTTCTGGCTTACGCAGGCAATGATGTCGAGTACCGACTGGTCACGGTCGTGACCGATGCCCGTAATGATGGGCAAAGGGAAGTTGGCGACGTTTTCCGCCAGTGGTAGCGTGTCGAAACCGGAGAGGTCGGCAGTGCTTCCGCCACCTCTTATAATAACTACGGCGTCGAAGAGGCTGGCTTGTTCGTTGATGGCTTCGAGAGCACCGATGATGCTGTCCTGCACCTGTTCTCCCTGCATGATGGCGGGGAAGAGTTGCGTCTGGAACCTGAACCCGTATTCATTGTCTGCAAGTTGTCTGCAGAAGTCACCGTATCCTGCGGCTGTGGCGCTTGAGATGACGGCAATGTGCAGTGCGAAAGGCGAGATGTGCAGCGTCTTGTTCATGTCAATCACGCCCTGCTCCTTCAATGTCCGCAGTATTTCCTGCCGTCGTCGTGCCATGTCGCCCATGGTGTAGGACGGGTCAATGTCTGTCACTGTCCACGAAAAGCCGTAAGCCTCGTGAAAGTTGGCGTGCAGGCGCAACAGCACTTTGAGGCCGGAGTGTAGTGCCTGCCCTGTGTCATGGATGAATTTGGGCGACAGGCGCATCCATGTGTTGCGCCAGCAGCAAGCCCTTGCCTGCGCTATTGGAGTATTGGTGCGGTCGTCTTTCTCTACAAGTTCCATGTAGCAGTGTCCGTGGCTGTCGCGGACGCTTGCCAGTTCCACCGTGACCCAATAGTCATTAGGCATGGAAAGTTCAATGACTTCGCGTACAAGGCTGTTGAGTTGTGACAGTGTCAGTGGGGAAGAGGATGGGTCGGGTGTGTCGTATGTAATATCGTCAAAGTACATTGGTTGTGATGGTAAGATAAATATGTGCAAAGATACGGGAAAAATGTAATACGGCAAAACTTTTCTTGCTGTTTGTTTTGCCGTACAATAAAAAAAGAGTAACTTTGCACTGTTTTTTTTAGAGTATTTTATATGAGCAACAAACAAGCTGCATTGGAATTGGGGACAAAGCCCGTTGGTGCTCTGTTGATGCAATATGCCTTGCCTGCAATAGTGGCAATGGTGGCATCTTCCCTATACAATATGGTTGACAGCATATTCATCGGCCAGGGTGTAGGCGCATTGGCTATCTCCGGTCTTGCAGTCACTTTTCCCTTTATGAACCTCTCTGCCGCCTTTGGTGCGGCTATAGGTGTGGGGTCTTCTGCGTTCCTTAGTGTGAAACTTGGGCAGCGCGACTATGGCATCGCCAATAGGATATTGGGTAATTGCGTGGTGCTGAATATACTGGTCGGAGTAATCTTCGGTGTTGTCTGCCTGTTGTTTCTTGGGCCGATACTTCGTTTTTTCGGTGCCAGTGACAATACTCTGCCCTATGCCAGGGACTATATGGAAATCATATTGCTTGGCAATGCTGTCACACATCTGTATTTTGGTCTTAATGCCGTGTTGCGTGCGGCTGGCAAACCGAAGGTTGCCATGTACCTGACAATATTCACAGTCATACTCAATGCGATTCTTGACCCACTGTTTATCTATACCTTCAATTTGGGAATACGCGGTGCAGCCTATGCTACTGTTTTGTCTCAGGTGGTGGCTTTGATATGGCAGTGGTTGTTGTTCAGCAGACAGCAAGACCTGTTGCACTTTGAATACGACAAGTTCAGAATAGACAAGCGCATTGTCCGTAACATTATAGGTATAGGCATATCTCCTTTTTCTATGAACGCCTGTGCGTGTCTGGTGGTGATTTTCATCAACAACACCCTTTTGGGGTATGGCGGCGACATGGCGGTGGGAGCATACGGCATAGCCAACCGTGTGGCTTTTGTCTTCGTGATGATAACGCTTGGCCTGTGCCAGGGAATGCAGCCGATAGCCGGATATAACTATGGAGCGCAGAATTACAGTCGTCTTAAGGAAGTTCTCAGGCTTTCTGTCATTACCGGTACTGCTGTTTGTGCCTTCGGCTTCTTGATAGCAATGATCTGTCCGGGGTTTGTCGCACGGCTGTTTACCTCTGACGAGACACTTATTTCAATGTCTGTCGTTGCTCTTCGCTATATTATGGCAATGTTTATTGTCATAGGTGCGCAGATGGTTATAACAAACTTCTTCCAGTCTATAGGCAAGGCCAAGGTGAGTATATTCCTGAGTCTTTCAAGACAGTTGATATTTCTTGTGCCGGCATTGGTAGTGCTGCCGAAGATTATGGGGCTTGAAGGCGTGTGGATGGCTATGCCGCTGGCTGACACTGTGGCTGCGTTGATGGCGTATGGAATGTTGTGGATGTATTTGAAGAAACTGAAATAAAGACCTGTAAATCTATGGACAATCTGATAATTAGCGTAGGACGGCAACTCGGAAGTGGTGGCTGTGAGATAGCGAAGATGCTGGCAAAGGACTTCGGGTGTAAGTTCTATGACACGGAATTGATAAACATGGCGGCGGAACGTAGTGGGTTTAACCCAAAGATATTCGCACGGCATGACGAGAATCATGGCGCATTGAAGACGCTCTTCGGGCCTGTTTCCGGTCTGTTGGGACGTATGAACGGTTCCTATTACAACAACAGTCTGTCGCAGGAGTCTCTTTTCCAGATACAGAGTGAAGTGATATGGAAGGCGGCAAAAGAGTCACCATGTGTGTTTGTAGGGCGTTGCGCTGACTATATCCTGCGCAAGAAGGACAATCTGTTCAGTGTGTTTATTACGGCTAATGATGATGAGCGCACGCGTGTCGTATCTGAACGCCTCGGGTGTGACATTGAGACGGCGTGGAAATATATAGAGAAGAAAGAGTCGGAACGTGCTTCATATTATAACTATTACACTTCAAAGCAATGGGGGGCGGCACAGAGTTACGACCTCTGCATAAACTCTTCACTCCTCGGACTGGAACGGACGGCGGAGGTGATAGCACAGATAATCAGAGAAAGGCAAGGTGGGTAATTGTCTGGATGTATGGTCGTGTGATTGCATGAATATCGTGTTATGCAATTCTATGACTGTAAATCAAATGACGATATAACGGCATGGCTAAATAACATATAAAACAATATACAATGAAAAAGATTCTGCTTTTGGGTTCAGGCGAACTTGGTAAAGAGTTCGTCATTGCGGCAAAGCGGGCTGGACAGTATGTCATAGCCTGTGATCGTTATGACAATGCCCCCGCAATGCAGGTGGCCGATGAACGGGAGATATTCTCTATGCTTGATGGAGATGCCCTCGCCGCTGTGGTGAACAAGCACAACCCCGACATCATTGTGCCGGAAATAGAGGCTATCCGCACAGAAAGACTGTTTGACTTCGAGAAGCAAGGCATACAGGTAGTGCCTTCTGCGCGTGCAGTGAACTATACTATGAACCGTCAGGCCATCCGTGACCTTGCTGCCAAGGAACTTGGTCTGCGCACAGCCAGATATTTTTATGCTGAGACTTATGCAGAAATGCTGGAGGCAAGCAAGGAGATAGGTTTCCCATGTGTAGTTAAGCCGCTGATGTCGAGTTCCGGTCACGGCCAGAGTACGGTGAAATGTGAGGCTGACCTGCGCAAAGCGTTTGATGATGCCATGGCAGGCTCACGCGGAGACGTGAAAGAAGTGATAATAGAGGAGTTCATTCATTTCACTTCTGAGTTCACCTTGCTCACTGTTACGCAGAAAAACGGCCCGACATTGTTCTGCCCGCCAATCGGCCATGTGCAGAAAGGCGGTGACTATCGTGAGTCATGGCAACCATACCAGATTTCGGATAAAGACCTGAAAGATGCGCAGATGATGGCTGACAAGGTTACGGCGGCACTGACAGGTGCTGGAATATGGGGTGTAGAGTTCTTCCTTACCGATACGGGTGTGGTATTCTCTGAACTTTCTCCGCGTCCTCATGACACGGGAATGGTTACACTTGGCCATACAACCAACCTCTCTGAGTTTGAACTTCATCTGCGTGCCGTGCTGGGATTGCCTATTGCTGGCATACATCTGGAGCACGCCGGGGCTTCGGCAGTGGTGCTTGCAGATAAGGATTATTATATGCAGCCGGAGTTCAATCTTCTTGATGCTCTGAAGGAAGAACGTACACGGGTGCGCATTTTCGGCAAACCGGAAGCGGAACAGGGACGCCGCCTTGGTGTGGTGCTGACCTATGGACCGGTAGAAGAGGGTACTGATGTGCTGCGCGAGCGTGCAAAACGTCTTGCTGCGACAATACTATAATGATATAATAGATGAAGAAAAAAACGCTGTACGGTATCTTGCTGATTACCATCATGTCTGTATTGGCATGGGTGTTGGCTATGATACCGGCCGTAAAGGCATTGTCACTCAGTTCGTTGATAATGGGTATCGTAATAGGTATGGTATTTGCCAACACTTATCGTGCACGTGTTCCCGATACATGGGAGCCGGGATTGAAATTCTGTTCAAAGCGGATGTTGCGCCTTGGTATTATACTTTACGGTTTCAGATTGACGTTTCAGGATGTTGTAGCCGTTGGTGTCAGTGCCGTGGTTATAGATGCTATAATAGTTACAGGTACCATATTACTTGGTATATGGCTTGGCAGGATGATAAGGCTTGACCGTGACAGTACCTTGCTGACATCTACGGGTAGCGCCATTTGCGGCGCAGCGGCGGTGTTGGGGGCGGAACCTATTGTAAGGGCTTCACAGCATAAGGCGGCAATCGCTGTCAGTACGGTAGTCATTTTCGGTACAATCTCCATGTTCCTTTATCCGATAGCATATAGGGCAGGACTGTTTGACGGCTTTACTGCGCAGCAGATAGGTATCTATACTGGAGCCACACTGCATGAGGTGGCACACGTTGTGGGTGCAGGAAACGCCATGGGGGAGGAGATAGCGACCTCTGCCCTTATAGTAAAGATGGTGCGTGTGATGATGCTTGTGCCGGTATTGCTCATTATGA
The DNA here is from genome assembly GCA_964587945.1 of uncultured Prevotella sp. Lineage (GTDB taxonomy): Bacteria > Bacteroidota > Bacteroidia > Bacteroidales > Bacteroidaceae > Prevotella. The sequence goes on from CAZPNC010000007.1 coordinate 28,347, forward strand.
GTTACTGTCTTGCGTTGGAAGCGGCACGTCGTGGAACGGCGGAGATACAGGAAACAGGTGATGCAGTAGAGGGTACAGTCAAGAAAAAGAAGATTATCGTGCCTTGGTTTGCCTTTGTTTTCCTTCTCATGATATGTGTAAACAGTTTTCTGCATGCCTACTTCGATGGTCAGGCATGGCTTGTCGGCTCGTTGAAGGTGATAGAAATAGTGTCTACATTCATGCTTACCATGGCAATGACGGCGCTTGGCTGTGATACTAGTATAGCGAAATTCCGCCAGGCTGGAGCGCGTCCGTTTGTCCTTGCGAGTCTGCTTTACGTGTGGCTTGTGGTGGGAGGCTATCTGCTTACGCGCTTTATCGTACCGGCATTGGGATAGACCGTGTGGCCGGGTTGTTGCAGATTGCCAGTGACCTCCCACAATTACTAACCGCATAACCGATTAATCCTGCAACGCCCTACAACCCACAACCGATAACCACATAACCAATGAATAAAATAGCGACATTCCATTCTCCGTTCAGTACCAAATTCGGCATTCCACGTCAGTCTGGAGTTGTTGGGAATTTATGTGGTACTATTGTGTTGGAGAAGGAATATCGCACTGCGGATGCTGTCCGTGGCATGGAAGACTTTGACTATCTGTGGTTGATATGGGGCTTTTCCGCTAACAAACATACGGCAAAGGGGGTTACAGTGCGGCCGCCACGCCTTGGTGGAAACATACAGTTGGGGGTGTTTGCCACACGTTCACCTTTCCGTCCGAACCCAATAGGGTTGTCGTCTGTGCGCATCAGCCACATAGATTATGATTGTTCTGATGCTCCGGTGATTCATGTGTTGGGTGCAGACCTTATGGATGGCACACCAATCTATGATATAAAACCATATTTGCCATATACAGATGCACATCCGAAGGCACGCGGCGGGTTCGCCGATGTCACGCAATGGCAGCCGTTGGAGGTAAATGTACCGGAAGAACTGAAAGGACAGGTGCCGGAACAGTTATTGCATATCCTTGCGCAAGACCCTCGTCCGCAGTATCATGATGACCCTTGCCGTGTCTATGGAATGCCTTTTGACGGCATGGATGTACGTTTCCGCGTTGACGGAAAGATACTGACGGTTGTGGAATTGTTACACTGACGATGACACAATGATATAAAAATGATTCAAATAACTAACAAACTATATATGAGAAAACTATTCATTGCAGCACTCATGGCAGTGCTATCCGTATCGCAGACTTATGCTGCGAAGAAAGTACAGAAAGACCTTTTCCCTGATGGTACTGAGGTATCGGCATGGTTCCGCAACACGGATGCGGTGGAATTGCAAAGCCTTGGCAAACAGTACAAACTTACAGACTATCGTATTTTTGCCGATGGCAAAGTGCATACTGTTGAAATACAGGCATTGATAGACAAGGCTGCTGCCAATGGCGGTGGCGTGATTGTTGTCCCGCAAGGCACATATATGACGGGCGGACTGGTCTTTAAGCAGGGAACGCACCTCTATCTTGAAGACGGAGCGGTGCTGATGGGGTCTGACTTCATAGGCGATTACCCTCTCGGTACTACACGTATAGAGGGTGAGACTTGTACTTATTTCGGCGCACTGATAAATGCTGACGGTCTTGACGGTTTCACTATCTCTGGCAAGGGTGTCATAGATGGCAACGGATTGCGCTATCATCAGTCTTTCTGGTTGCGCAGAAAGTGGAATGGAAAGTGTACGAACAAAGATGAACAACGTCCGCGTCTCGTATATGTCAGCAACTGTAAGAATGTGCAGATAGAGGGGGTGAAATTGCAGAACTCCGCCTTTTGGACCACCCACATATACAACTCGGAGAATGTAAAGCTCCTCGGTCTGCGCATATATTCACTTGGTACGCCCAATGACAGCAAGGGACCGTCAACAGATGCCATTGACCTTGATGTGGTAAAGAATGTGCTTGTGAAGAACTGTTATATGTCTGTGAACGATGATGCCGTGGCTATAAAGGGCGGTAAAGGCCCTTATGCCGATGCGTTCAAGAAAAACTATGAAGGTGTGAATATACCGAAGGAGAATATAGGTAATGGCGCTAACAGCAATATCATTATAGAAGACTGTGAATATGGCTTCTGTCATGGTTGTCTTACGCTTGGTTCTGAATCTGTACATAGCCGTAATATCATTCTGCGTCGCATCAATATCAGTGCGCAAGCAAATAATCTCTTGTGGCTGAAGATGCGTCCGGACACTCCACAATTATATGAGTACATAACAGTGGAAGACATAAAAGGCCCTGTGAAGAACTTCATCCTCGTTGCACCTTGGACGCAGTTCTATGATTTAAAAGGCCGTAAGGATGCTCCGATGTCATACTCTGACCACATCACGATGCGAAACTGCGACGTTGACTGCAATACTTTCTTCAATGTGAAGCAGCAGGAAGAGGTATATCACCTTTCCAACTTCAACTTCGAGAATATCACCGTGCGTGCAAAGAACAAGGATTTCCACCCGGAATATGTGGAGAATTTCACATATAATAATATAAGGTTTTAGGTTCGTATGTTTGTGGTTTTAGGTCACATTATTTATTCTGTGGCGTCATATACCGAAAGAACGAAGACCGATAACCGAAAACACTCAACCGTATAAAGGCATGAACCGTTACGACATTGCGGACGGACGTCGAAGAGAAGACCTCATCCGCACCATAGAACATAATATAGAGAACCTTTCATTGCAAGAGCTGGAAGCCATCTATTATGACCTTGTGTCAAAAGGATATATAGAGATATAATATGGCAGACAACCGCGATTCCTTAGATTTTCAAACCGAACCGGTGGACAGGCTGTTTAGAAGGATGTTTTTTCCGACACTTATCGGCATGGTCTCTATGGTGGTACTCAATATTACCGATGGCGCTTTTGTGGGGCATGGGGTAGGTAGCGACGCTCTTGCCGCTGTCAATATTGTTGCCCCTTTGTTCCTTATCATGACAGGGATAGGCCTTATGTTCGGCATTGGCAGTAGCGTAGTGGCCAGCATCCACCTTTCAAAAGGTAACAGTCATGCCGCTAATATCAACCTGACACAGGGCATCATTGCCGGTATTGTTATAGGGGCTGTTGTCGGTGGCATAATCTTCATGTTCCAGAAGGAGACCTGTCTGCTCTTCGGCTGTTCGGAGGCCCTATTACCCCAAGCCTGTTCCTATCTTCGCTGGATAGCATTCTTCATGCCGTTCAACCTGTTTGGCATGACTGCAATGTTTATGGTGCGCCTTGATGGTTCACCACGTTTCGCGATGGTTGTAAATTGTGGTATGGCAATGCTCAATATCCTTCTGGACTATATCTTCATCTATCCCATGCAGATGGGGCTGGAGGGAGCGGCCATAGCGACCACTACTGCTTTTGCTTTGGGTAATATACCTATTGCCATCTATCTGTTATGCTATACAAATACGGTGCATCTCCATCCAATAAAGAGGACACGTACCAGTATGTGGCTTACATTCCGCAATATAGCATATCAGATAAAGATAGGTTTCTCTGCCCTGCTTGGCGAACTTGCCATTGCTTCTGTAATCTTGGTGGGTAACTATATCTTCATGCGTTATCTTGGTGAAGACGGTGTGGCGGCATATTCTGTCGGTTGCTATTGTCTGCCTATTGTCTTTATGATAGGCAATGCAATAGTACAAAGTGTACAGCCCATAGTCAGTTTCGCTCATGGGTTGCGTGACAAAGAACGCCTCGCATCAGCACGTTCCATAGCCATCCGTACCGCTTTGATGTTTGGTATGTTGGGAATGCTTTTCATTTCCCTTGGTTCTGATACCATTTCCGGTATATTCCTGCGTGTGGACTGCCGTGCATACGACCTATGTAGCGGTGGATTGCCATATTTTTCACCGGCATTTCTCTTTATTGCGATGAATATAGTCTTTATAGGCTATATGCAGAGTACTGAGGCCGCACGTTCTGCATCTATCTTTACCTTGCTGCGCGGCTTCATCTTTTCCATTCCATGCTTTATCTTTTTACCGCAATTATTTGGTTTTGCCGGCCTGTGGCTTGCCCTGCCGATGGCGGAAGGCATGACAATGGCCGTGATGTTCGGTGCCAGACGATTTCTTTAGGTACCGTGATATGCAATATATAAACAAAAGGCAGACTCCATAAAATATTGGAGTCTGCCTCTATTTTTGTTATTTGGCTTGAAGAGAGTGTATGTTCTCTTGTTTGATATTAATATGTACCAGCTATACAAACGTAGTGCATTAACACTGTATTGGTCTTGTAAAAAGGCAGCATTTACGGAATTTGTAAACTTTGGCGTTGGTGCGTAAATTATTTTTAATGTATTGTCACCATCGTCGCCCCGAAGCCATATTGCTGGAAAGAGGCATCTTGATATGGACAAGAAGGGAATTCGCGGTGCAGCAGGTCTATGACAGCCTTGCGCAGAACGCCCTCACCGTTACCGTGAATGAAGACTATCTTATGGCCTGTGTCATGCAGGTGTTCATTCATTGTGTTGCTTACTACCTGCAGCTGGTATTCTTTTATCTCACGTGCTCCCATTCCAGCTGTTGTCTCTAACAGTTCATCTGCGTGCAAGTCCACTTCTACGGGTTCGTTGCGATTGGTCGTTTCCGTGTGTTTCCTGACTTCTGTGGTCTTTATCTTTTCACGGAGTGCTTTCGCATCTTCCAATCGTTCCAGTCGCATCTGTAGTTTGCGGACAGTCATTTCCAAAGTAAGAATGCGGGATTCAAGCGTTTCTGGAGCCTTAGATGGCTTTTCTTCCACTTTTTCTGATTGTATTGTGGATGGGGTAGGGACTCGTTTCTTGTAGTATTCCTTCAGTTCCGCTATCCTAAGGTCTTCTTCCGTTGGTTCTTCAGGCTTTTCTTTGCGTGGCTTCTGTATGATGACAGGGCGTGAAGGTGCTGTTTGGCTCTCCTGTTTGTTTGTGGAGTCATTGCTTACTACAACCACTTCTGATGAACGTACTGGCACATCAAAACCGTCTTCGTCTTGAACGAGCACAATGCCTCCTTTTTGAAAACCAGATACTGTTCCTCCTCCAATGTCGTTGAGGAAACGTACTTTATCTCCGATGTTTATGTCCATAGTGTATGTTTTTATTGTTGTTTTATTTCAAATTCAACTACCAATGGCAGGTGGTCGCTTATTCCTCCGTGGTAATATGTGCCGAGGTATGTACGACGTGGCTTGTATCCTCCACGCGTATCATATTCAAGTAGCCAGTAGGGGTCATGTATGCGGCAGCCAGTGGAGAACTGTGCCAACGTTTTTGAAAGGAAAATATGGTCGAGACTGTTCCACTGTCCTTGATGTTTGTATGTGCCTTTTGCCCGTTTTCCCACCGCTTCGGCGGATATTTCTATCAGATTTTCTTTGCAGAGTAATTGCAAGGAATGGTTGAAACTGTAGTCATTGAAGTCTCCTGCAATGATGATATTGGCATTGGGGCACTGTGTGCGTATGGAGTCGAGCGTCATAATGATGCGTTGTGCCACTGCAATGCGATAGTCGTCAGTAAGCATCTGTCCTCCGCTACGGCTGGGGGCGTGTGCTGCAAAGACATGCAGTGTGTCGTCGTTGCGTGTGCGTCCCTTCACATAGAGTATGTCACGGGTTGGTGATTGCCTTTTGGGTGGCGTTACGCGTAGTGACGTTTGCGTGATGAGGGCGAAGGTTAGGGGATTGTATAGTAATGCTATGTCAATGCCGCGTGGATCTGGTGAGTCGGTGATTACATAATTGTAACCGGCTGCTCTTAGCATACTGCGCCTTGTAAGCATGAACATCGTACTGTCATTTTCTACTTCTATCAACGCTACAAGGTCTGGCAGGTGTCTGTATGTACCATTGTTACCACATTGGTGTATAACTCTTCCGATATCGTTGAGCTTTCGCCAGTATTTGGAAAAGTTCCATTCACGTTGCCCTTGTGGCAGGAACTCTGTGTCATCTTTCAGTGAATCGTGCTGGCAGTCAAAGAGGTTTTCGCAGTTGTACTCCATGATGGAGAAGTGCATACTGCCGCTTTGTGGCTGAGCTGTGGCATAGATGGAGACGAATAGTGACAGGATAGGCAATAGAAGTCGTATCACTCTTTCCAGAATTGTGGCGTGAATATTACTATGACAGAGAATATCTCCAATCTTCCCATGAGCATTAACATGGAGCAAATCCATTTTACAAAGTCAGGAAGCCCACTCCATGACATTGTGGGACCTATTTCTGTGCCAAATGTAGGACCTACATTACCGAGTGAGGAGAGGGTGATGGTGATGGCATTTGTATTGTCTATGCCTGCTGCTATGATGGTGAAGGCACAGATGAGGATTAGTAAGAGATAGACAGTAAGGAATGATAGGAGTGTCACCCGTTTCTGCATAGGGATGTTGGCATTATCTATCTTCATCGGTATTACGGCCTTTGGATGTAGCATCTGTTTGAACTCGTTACTTGCAATTTTCAAAAGCATGAGGCATCTAATGCTTTTGAAACCGCCACTTGTGCTACCTGCACATCCACCCATGAACATACAAATGGCAAGAAAGACCCATGTGACATGTGGCCATAGTGCCGCATCATCGTTGAAGAGTCCTGTGGTCGTGATGCAGGATACTACCTGATATACGGCACTGCGGAAGGCTTGCTCTATATTATAGCCATTATGGTGGATCAACTGCACCATGATGAAGGCAGTGAATGTTGTCACTACCCCAACATAGAACTTCACTTCGCTGTTGTTCAATAGGCTTTTAACCTCTCTGTTTATGGTAAAACGGTAAAGAAGAATGAAATTTATGCCTGAAATAAAGCAGAAGAAAGTGGAGACATACTCCATTATCGGTGAGTGGAAAAATGCTATACTGTCGTTATGTGTGGCAAAACCGCCAGTGGCAATGGTTGTCATGGCGTAGTTGATACTGTCGAACCAGTCCATGCCTACGGCCTTGAAAGATAACAGACAGAAAATAGTAAGCATGAGGAATACTACCCAAATGGACTGTGCCGAGGTTGAAAGCCGCGGGTGCAGTTTCGTTTTTATTGGACCAGTGGATTCTGCTGCAAAGACTTTCGTAGAGCCTCCCACCAGCGATGGCAGTATGGCAATGGTGAAGAACACAATCCCCAGTCCGCCTATCCATTGCGTGAATGAGCGCCAGAAGAGTATTCCGTGTGGCAGGTGTTCCACATCGTTTAGGATGGTAGCACCTGTAGTGGTGAAGCCTGAGATGGTTTCAAAGTAAGCATTGGTGAAGTTGGGTATATAACCGCCAACGATAAATGGCAGAGAGCCGAAGAGACTGAAGGCACTCCATGTAAGAGTGACGACGAGAAATGCGTCGCGACGGCTGAGGCTGTTGTTGGCATCGCGCCCTACATAGCGTAGAATAGAGGCTGCAATGACGGTCACAAAGATGGAAATGGTAAAGGAAAGAATATCGTCCTCACCATAACCCATTGATATAATGAGGCATAATGCCATGAATATCGATTCTATGAAAAGCAGTGAACCGAGAATCTTGTATATGAGTTTGGGATTTAGCATGTATATACTCCGTTAAATCAACAAGGTCTGTTGGTGGTTATTCCTACGTTTCCTTTTCATTTCAAAAACAGTTTTTCTATTCTTTTCATGTCTGCATTATGGCAGAACACCATTACGATGTCACCTTCTTGTATCTGTGTTCCGCCGGAGATAAGTAGCCCTTCCCCGTTACGGACAAGGCCTCCTAAAGTTATTCCTGTCGGTAGTCCTAATTCATAGATTCGTTTTTTTGTGATTTTAGAATCAGGTTGTGCAGTAAATTCCGCAACATCCGCCTTTGCCTGCATGAGGTATCTCACGTTGGAAGCCTTACCTTCGAGCATCATTTCATATATGCGTGAGGCAGCAATGGTCTTCTTGTTGATAATTGTGCCTATGTCAAGGCTTTCCGCCATGTCTACGTAATCCATGTTCTCTACCACGGCAACGGTCTTGCGCACGCCGTTGCGTTTGGCTGTCAGGCAGGCAAGAATGTTCGTTTCAGAACTTCCTGTCAGTGCCACGAAAGCCTGTGTGCTGCGTATTCCTTCCTCTATCAGGAGGGAAGTGTCACGCGCATCACCGTTTATAATGTATTCTGCGGTATTTGGTAGAATGTCGTTCAGCACCTCACAGCGTTGTGGATCAATCTCAAATATTTTGTATTTCATGTATTCCGGCATGATATGCGCTGTTCGCACTGCCGTTTTCCCGCCTCCCATTATCATTACATTGCTCACATCGGCATACTTTTCCTTTCCAACTATGCAACGAACGTGAGGTATGCACTTCTGCGTTGTCATGAAATAGGCGAGGTCATAGACCTGAAGCACGTCATTACCGCCAGGTATTATGGTCTCGTTGCCACGCTTTATGGCTACAATATGGTAAGGGTCGTCAGGTCCGCACAGTTCCTTTAGCGGTTTATTGAGAATCTGACATGTCTCGCGCAACTTTATTCCGAGCATCACCAATGCCCCGCCGTGAACATCCCACCTCTGTCTTACCCATGACATCCGGAGTCCGTTTATGATGTCTTGTGCGGCAAGCATTTCCGGATAGATGATAGAATCGATGCCCATGTGATGCAAAACATCCTCGTTTTTGTCGTTCGCATATTCGTATTCTTCCACCTTAGCCACCGTTTGCTTTGCTCCGAGTGACTTGGCGAGAGAACATGCGCACATATTCGTTTCCTGATCGCTTGTTACGGCGATGAACAAGTCTGTATGACTGACACCTATTGATTTCAGTGCTTTGATGCTGATAGGTGAGGCATGTATAGTAAGGACATCAAGGTCGGTACTGAGGTTGTCAATGGCTTCCTCATCATTATCGATTATTGTGATGTCTTCGCTAGTCCTTGTAAGGAGAGTGGCAAGGTAACTGCCTATTGCATAGGCTCCGGCAATTATTATTTTCATGATGCAGTGTTGATGATTTTTTTCACTGTTTCCACTACGGCTGCGGCATCAATGCCGGCTATGTGCTGTAGTTCCGCTATGGTTCCATGTTCTATGAAAGAGTCTGTCGGAAGACCGAGACGTGTTACTTGCGGCGTGAATCCGTTGTCAGCAAAGTACTCCAGTACCGCAGAGCCCAGTCCGCCGGAGCGTACCCCGTCTTCTATGGTTATGACATGTCTGAATTTCTGTCCCACTTCGTTAAGTGTACCTTTATCTATGGGCTTTAGATAACGCATGTCGTAATGGGCCACTGATACCTGTGGCATTATTTCTTTAATCGTTTCTATGGCGTGTGTCACATTGTTGCCTATGTGCCCAATGGAAAGAATAGCCACATCTGTGCCTTCTTTTAGTCTTCTTCCTTTGCCTACCGGAATAGCCTCTAGCGGGCAATGCCAGTCCGTCTGTACACCACGTCCGCGTGGATAGCGTATCACCACCGGACCTTGATTTGGCAATTGGGCGGTGAACATCATCTTGCGCAGTTCGTGTTCATTCATCGGAGCACATATCGTTAGGTTCGGAATTGGCCGTAATGCCGCTAAGTCAAAAGCACCATGATGCGTTGCCCCGTCTTCACCCACTATGCCGGCACGGTCAAAACACAGTACTACACCGAGACGTTGTATGGCAAGGTCATGTATTATGTTGTCATAGGCACGCTGTGCAAAAGAACTGTATATATTACAATAAGGCTTTAGCCCTTCCTTGGCCATACCCCCTGAGAATGTCACTGCATGGCCTTCGGCTATGCCTACATCAAAAGTGCGTTCCGGCATCAGTTTCATCAGTTTGTTCATAGAACATCCTGTGGGCATAGCAGGCGTTACACCGACAATCTTGTCGTTTTGTAATGCGAGTTCAACGAGTGTGTCTCCGAACACATCTTGATATTTCGGTGGTTTGTTTCCATGGTCTTCGCATAGTATCTCCCCTGTGTCTGGATCGAATTTTCCCGGTGCGTGCCATATAGTAGCGGCCTTTTCCGCCGGTTCATAACCTTTGCCTTTGATTGTATGTATATGCAGAAGTTTGGGACCTTTCATGTCTTTCAGGTGGCGTAGTACACGTACTAATTCCTTGACATTGTGCCCGTCTATAGGTCCGAAATAGCGGATGTTCATTCCCTCGAAGATGTTTTGCTGTGAGGAAAGGGCCGATTTGAACGCATTGCCTAATCTGATAACCAATTTCTTACGGTTGTCATCCATTAGTCCGTGGTTGTTCATCCAGCGTGCCACGTTGTTGCGCCAACGGTTGTATGACTCGTTGGTGTTGAGAGAAAGCAGATATTGCTTCATGCCTCCGACGGAACGGTCGATAGACATGTTGTTGTCGTTAAGTATTATCAGCAGGTTGTTGGGCGATGATGAAACATTGTTCAGCCCTTCAAACGCCAGTCCGCCAGACATAGAGCCATCGCCTATGACTGCTACCACATGGCGATTGTGATAGTGGTCAGCCACAGCCATACCTAATGCGGCAGAAATACTGTTAGAGGCATGGCCACATGTGAATGTGTCATACACACTTTCGTCCGGACAGGGGAAAGGATGTAAGCCGTTAAGTTTGCGGTTTGTCGAGAAAGCCTCGCGGCGGCCGGTGAGTATCTTATGGCTGTATGCCTGATGTCCCACGTCCCATACAATACGGTCTTCTGGTGTGTCGTAAACGTAATGTAAGGCTACTGTAAGTTCCGTCACGCCAAGACTGGAAGCCAAGTGCCCGGGGTTCACCGACAATTCTTCTACAATATCGTCACGCAGTTCCTTACAAACGTCAGGCAATGCTTCTATTGGCAACAGGCGAAGGTCTGCCGGATATTTTATGTTGTTTAAGTATTTGTATTCCACTAAAAAGTAAAATTAAGAATATAGGATTATATACATCAAAAGTTATGATTACGGCAATCAGCTTGTTTGTGCCGGCATTGTCTTCTTCGTTGGCAATGCGCAGACGCATATAAGCCTTGGCTGCGTAATCACAACTTTTGATTCTTAATCCTTAACCCTTGACGTTTCCTACCTTTACGAGGTATTCTGCAATCTGAACAGCATTCAATGCAGCACCCTTCTTGATTTGGTCTCCAGAAAGCCAGAATGTAAGTCCGTTGTCATTGGCGAGATCTTCGCGTACACGTCCGACATAAACATCATCTTTACCGGCTGTATAGAGAGGCATAGGGTAAGGCAGTCCTTGCATTGTTTCTTTTTCTGCAACAGGGTTTGCCTTTGTACCTACAAGTTTAGGGTCGTCAACCAGTGTCACACCTTGGGCGTTGCGCAATGCTTCTTGCGCGGCATTTACAGAAATAGGCTTTTCTGTTTCAATCCAAACTGCTTCAGAGTGCGCACGGAGAGAAGATATACGCACGCACATGGCAGAGCAACGAGCGTCTGTGTGCATGATTTTCCTTGTCTCGTTGAACATCTTCATCTCTTCTTTAGTGTAGCCGTTCTCTTGGAAAACGTCAATTTGCGGAATTACATTGTAAGCCAATTGGTAAGCGAACTTATTCACTGTCGGCTGTTGCTCGTTTACAAGTTCCTTGTACTGCTGTTTCAATTCCGCCATGGCAGAGGCCCCTGCGCCAGATGCTGACTGATAGGAAGCGATGTGAATGCGTGTGATGTGTGACAGCTTCTCCAATGGTTGCAAGCATACAACCATCATGATTGTTGTGCAGTTAGGGTTTGCTACGATGCCGCGTGGACGTGTCAGCGCGTCCTCAGCGTTGCACTCTGGTACAACGAGAGGTACTTCCGGATCCATACGGAAAGCACTGGAGTTATCAATCATGACAGCACCATACTTTGTTATGTCTTCACAGAACTCCTTTGATGTTCCTGCACCGGCACTTGTGAAAGCAATGTCTACTCCCTTGAAATCATCATTGTGTTGCAACAGTTTCACCTCGCACTCTTTGCCACGGAACATATATTTGTTGCCGGCAGAACGCTGTGAGCCAAATAGCACTAATTCGTCAACGGGAAAATTTCTCTCTTCCAGCACGCGGAGGAACTCTTGTCCTACAGCACCGCTTGCACCTACAATAGCTACTTTCATTTTCTCTTTTTTTATATAAGTTACTTCTTCTTTGTCCTTTTTGTTTGCAAAAGTACAAATTTTTACTCTATTCTTCGAATATTTGAGATTTTTTTTGCAATTTTGCAGTCAAAAATCGATAAAAAGCAATTATTTGAATGTTGTTCGGGTGTTTCCTCGTTTTGTTCAACGCATTACATTAACATCTAACGGCTTGACAATACGATGGCTGAATCTGTAAAAACATGCTACAATATTTTCCCATAACCAACCCGACAATGGTGTTCTTGACGGTACTCGTCATTATTCTTATTGCTCCGATAGTGATGAGCAAGCTGCGTATTCCACATATTATCGGAATGGTTCTTGCCGGTATTTTTATAGGCAAACACGGTTTCAATATCCTCGAACGTGATTCCTCTTTCGAACTCTTTGGCAAGGTCGGCTTGTTATATATCATGTTCCTTGCCGGATTGGAAATGGACTTTGAGGGTTTGAAGCGTAACTTTCGCAAAGTCGGTCTGTTTGGTGTCCTTACTTTTGTACTGCCATTTGTGCTGATGTATCTTGCGGGTATCTTTATCCTTCACTATTCTCATATAGTTTCATTGCTGCTTAGTTGCATAATGGCCAGCAACACATTGATAGCCTATCCGATAGTGACCCGTTACGGTTTGCAGAAACATGATGTGTCGGTACTTTCCGTCGGTGCTTCCATGTTGTCTGTCCTGATGGCTCTTGTTGTCGTTGCGGCTCTCGTAGGCTCATATAGTGGTGGCAGCGGAACAATGTTCTGGATAATCTTCTTGCTCAAGTTTATAGGCTGCAGTCTGACCATTTTCTTTGCCATACGTACTCTGACGCGCTGTTTCCTCCGCCGTTATAGCGATGCGGTTATGCAGTTCATCTTCATTCTCGCCATGATGTTTATGAGTGCCGCCCTCTGTGAACTGGTAGGACTGGAGGGCATTCTCGGCGCTTTCTTCTGCGGATTGATACTCAATCGTTTCATTCCGACCATTTCTCCGCTGATGAATCGACTGGAGTTCTTTGGCAATGCCATCTTTATACCATATTTCCTTATAGGCGTAGGTATGATAATCAATGTGCGGCTGCTTTTCGAGGGTGGAGGGATCATATTCACAGTATTGTGTATAGTGATGGTAGGTACACTGGGTAAGGCTCTCGCTGCATATCTGTCCTGTTTCCTTTTGCGCCTGCCGTGGCTCAGTGGTCATTTCATGTTCGGACTTACCTCGGCTCACGCTGTGTGCAGTATAGCTATAATTATGACTGGAATGGAGATGGTAGACTCTTCTGGTGAACACCTTATCGGTGGTGATATGCTCAACGGTGTGATTATAATGATACTGTTCACCTGTATCATCTCTACGATGGTTACCGACGTTTCCGCCAAGCGTATCATCCTTAATGAGAACAAGCACGCCACAAATGTGGAGGCCGGAGACGATGAGAAAATACTCATACCTGTTAAATACCCCGAGACCTGCAATACACTTGTGACGCTTGCCATTATCATGCGTAACCAGAAACTCAACAGAGGCCTTATAGCCCTAAACGTAGTATATGACGATGATGATGCCGAAATCAACCAACACAAGGGGCAGCAACTGTTGGAAGAAGTGGCAAACCGCGCCATTGCCGTTGATGTAAGGGTACAGACGCAGGTTCGTCTCGCCACAAACATAGGCAATGGCATCAAGCACGCTTTCAAGGAATATGACTGTTCCGAGATAATCCTTGGACTGCATAATCACGACAACTCTTCAAGAGTGTTCTGGGGAGACTTCGCACAGAGTGTGTTCAACGGATTGTCACGTCAGATTATCATAGCCCGTTGCACCCAACCTGTCAGTACTCTACGTGCCCTACGCGTCGCTGTACCGTCAAGGGCAGAGTACGAACCTGGCTTCTACCGTTGGCTTGAACGTCTATGCCGCCTTGCAGACGGTATAGGGTGCAGGATTGTCTTTAACGGACGTGACGAGACTTTGGCACTGATAAAACCGTTTATTGACAACCGTCACGTGAATGTAAGGGCTGAATATACTGAAATGCCTAAGTGGCAGGGCTTCGTGGAACTTGCGAAAAATTCAGGAAAGGAAGATATGCTGGTGGTTGTTACGGCACGTCAAGGGACCGTATCATATAAAGCAGCACTTGACCGCTTGCCCGAAGAACTTACAAAGTATTATGGCGGTACAAATCTCATGATCATATTCCCGGACCAGTATGGCCCGGCACCAGATACCATGACGTTCACTGCTGCCCAGCATCTGGAGCAGTTGTCTGCTTATCAGATGGTGACAAACTTTTTCCGCCGCCTGACAAACAGGTAAACCGGCTGTGTTCCTGTTGGAATAGGGAACTGCAATAAATGTTCATAAGAGCAAAATAGCAACAAACATTGTTAAAGGCATAGAGGATTATATGCTTTTTTCCGTAACTTCGCATCCGGATTCCAAAAACGAAATACTGCTATAAAGCATAAATATACTATTCTTATTGTTTTTTTATATTGTAAATTAGAGATTGGCATAAATGTTCAAAAGATTGACTCTTGTTTTTTTTGAGCGTCTGTGTATGTTGACGACCTGCCTGCTGATACTATGTTCCATTGCTGTCATGCGTGACGGAACACTGGCCGGACGTCCGATATTGACGCGTACACAAACCAATACGGTTGACACTGCAGCCGTTTCTACACTCGCTGATGGTACCATAGTGGTCAATTCCACTGGTATTGCGAAAGATGTTATGGGATATGGAGGGCCTGTGCCCATGAAATTGTTTGTCAGTAAAGGCTATATTGACAGTATCGTGGTATTGAAAAATGCGGAAACGCCTGAATTTTTCGAACGGGTAGAGGCCGATGTCATCAGCCTGTATAAAGGGAAGGGCGTTGCCGACGCATTGAAAATGAATGTCGATGCCGTATCGGGTGCAACGCTTTCATCCAATGCCGTCAAGACAACCATACATCGGATGCTTGCCCGTGTCAGTGCCGCTGCTACCGGAAGTGATGCCAGTCATGATGGAAACGTAAAGTCCATAGCCGCACTTGTTGTCGCATTGATGGCTGCATTGTTGCCGATAAAAATAAAAAACAAGGCATACCGCCTTTTCCAGCACGCGTTGAATGTACTGGTACTTGGTTTCTGGACGGGCACATTTATAAGTTATCCCTCTTTGCTTGGGGCTCTGTCACATGGTGTTGTGTTGTGGCAGTCTTCTGCGCTTATCGTTCTTTTCGTAGTTGCCGTTGCATATCCTTTCTTGGGCAGGAGCGGATACTACTGTACAAGGTGCTGTCCGCTTGGCTCGTTGCAGGCATTGGCCGGACAGGCTTCGCGGCGTAGGTTTCGTATTTCGCAGTCATGGTTCAACCGTCTATACCGTTTTCGTGTTTTTCTTTGGTGTATACTGATGCTGTTGGCATGGGCAGGTATTGCTGCAGAGTGGATGAATTACGAATTGTTCACAGCCTTTCTCTGGCAATCGGCATCATGGGTCGTCCTCCTGTTCTTTGCAGTTATTATTCTGCTTAGTTTCGTTTTCAGCCGCCCTTATTGTAGATTCATTTGTCCTACTGGTACATTGTTGAAATTCTTGTAATCTATGAAACCTATCATCATTATCAATCCCCTACTTGCAGCAGCCCTTGTAATTCTAGCTGTCAGGGTTTCTATACTTGGCAGTGAGAAGAAACCGGAACACATGGACAACAGGACAAAGGAAGAAATAGTGCTTGCCAACATCAGAACACGTACATCTATACGTCAGTTTACCGACGAGCCTTTAAGCCGGCATCAACTTGACAGACTGCTACATGCAGGCATGGCAGCACCGTCTGCCGGCAACAAGCAGCCATGGCGTTTCGTCGTTGTACAGGAGAAATCTATAAAACAGCAGATAGCAGCAGCCATAGGCACTGCACAGCCGGCGGCGAAAGCCCCTACGCTGATAGTCGTTTGCGCTGACCTTACACAGACATTTCCCGGTGATGGCCGTGACTATTGGGTTGAAGACTGCTCAGCTGTCAGTGAAAACATACTTCTTGCCGCCCATGCCCAGAACCTCGGAGCAGTGTGGCTTGGCTTATATCCGCAGGAACAGCGTTGCACCACGATTAAGAAACAACTCTTTTTACCGGACAATATCATGCCTCTTGGCATGATAGCGGTAGGGCATCCAGCAGAAAATCCGACTCCCAAAGACAAGTGGCAACCGGAGTTCGTACACTATAATGTATGGTAAGGCATTGGCGTTTGTAACGGTTTATTCCATTGAAGTTTCCAATAATAGGGAGCAAAAGCGTAAATGATAGCGTTCGCTTTCGTATTATTATCCTAATAAAATGGTAAATACAATCCTACAAACGTCTTTATATAAGATGGGTTTGTAGGATTGTATATGATTCAACAGTGTGTTTTCCTAAGTATAAATATTATGGTTACAACTTGAACTTATAGCCAAGTGTAATGACGAACTGCGACAATGTCGCATCTGCCTTGCCGTCGGCTATGTCATAAAAATTACCACTTAAGGCATTTGATACACCGATATTGTAACGTGCATCAAGGATAATGTTATTATACTCATAGGATACACCAACAGGGATGGACAA
The DNA here is from genome assembly GCA_964587945.1 of uncultured Prevotella sp. Classification (GTDB taxonomy): domain Bacteria; phylum Bacteroidota; class Bacteroidia; order Bacteroidales; family Bacteroidaceae; genus Prevotella. The sequence continues at coordinate 45,083 of CAZPNC010000007.1, forward strand.
GATAACACTCTTTGCTTGTACGTTATTCTTGAGGTTATATTGTGTATTCATAAGTTTGTAGAATTCTTGGAAATCCATGGAAATATCTCCATTTGACAGTTCTGCGCTTGTCTTGAATGCTACTTCGACACCGGCTTTGACAGCAAGTCCTTTGGTTATATAGTAGTTGGCGAGTATTGGCATGGCAATATAGTTCATATTTACTTTAATATTGTCGATACCAACAAGTTTACAAAAAGTGTCATTCAACTTGTAACCATACTGTGCATAGTTTACTCCAAAAGTGATAGCGAGGTTGTCGGTAGCCTGATAGCCTGTCTCAATACCACCGATGAATCCGACTTTTGCTTTTGCCATATCTACACTTGAGTTTGCAATTGTGATGCCGGCCTTTGGCGTTAAAGTGAAAGATTGGTCCTTTTGCTGTGCGAACATAGTGGTTGAAGCAAGCAAAGTTACTGCCATTGTTAATAGTTTTTTCATAATTCTTTTTTTTATTGGTGTTTTTGAAAGTTTGTAATTCGATGCAAAGGTAAGTATTTATTTTTGTTAATCCAAATGAAAGACATTGAAAATGTCGTGTTTTGATGCAGAAAATAACAGTATTTGTAGAACTCATCCCCCAAAAACATGTTTTTTCCCCTTTCTTTGGTCCTCGTTGATACTCTCTATTTGCTTTCCAATGCTTTCGCCACAACATACCCCATTGTCCATGCAGCCTGTAGGTTGAAGCCTCCGGTAACGGCATCTACATCCGTCACTTCGCCTGCAAAGTGCAGTCCGGGGTGGTTCTTCGCTTCGAGAGTGTCATGTTTCAGGCTACATAGGGAGATGCCTCCGCAGGTTACAAACTCATCCTTGAACCTGTTTTTGCCTGTTATGCGGTATGTGTCATTGGTCAGAGTGTTAAGCAACCTGTTTATCCCCTTACTCTGCAGCTCGCCCCATCGTGCGTCAGTCCGCAGTGAAGCCCTTGTCAGCAGGTGGCTCCATAGCCGTGCATTAAGTTCTTCCGGGTAGACAGACGTGAGTTTCTTCTGACTGTGAAGGCTTGAATACCTCGCTAATAATTGTGATATTCCGTTTGCATCCATGTCGTATAGCCAGTTGATGCTGATGTCAGTGTGCGAATAATCTTTCTCTGCCAATACCCGTGCAGCCATTGATGACAGTCTTAAAGTGGCAGGGCCACTGATTCCCCAATGTGTAATCAGCAGTGCACCGCTACCCTTCATCTTCGTACCGACCAGTGATACCTGTGCCTTTTCCACAACTGTGCCCATGAGTGCAGTCAGCCCTTTGTCGGCAATGCACAGTGAAAAGAGGCTTGGCAGCGGTGTGACGATGTCGATGTCCAGATTTTGCAGCATATCAAACCCGGACAACTGTGGCTGTCCGCCGATAGTGACCACCACTTTGTCTGCATGGTAAGTCTTGCCGGCAGTCTCTATGTCGTAGCCGTTTCCGTCAGGTATAATATTGTTTACGGTGGTGTCTGTCACAACCTTTACGCCCAACCGCTGCATCAGCGACAGCAGAGTCGTGACAATCTGCATGGCATCCTGTGATTGCGGAAAGACACATTCGTCTTCTTGTGTCACTAATGCCACCCCCTCATCCTCGAACCATTTGTAGGCGTCCTCATGCGAAAAGTGATGTAACAGTTTCTTCAGCAGTCTGTGGCCGCGTGGATATACCTGTTCCAGACTTCTCACCTCTGAAAAAGAATTTGTCAGATTGCATCTCCCTCCGCCGGTGATTGCCACCTTGGCAAGAGCCTTGGGCCCACGCTCCAGCACCGTGACAGTGCTGTGCGGACACCTGCGTTTTGTTTCTATTGCGGCAAAACACCCTGCCGCTCCTGCTCCTATTACGAATATGTTCATGCTGCAAAGGTACTAAACGTTGGCCCTTTTACAAAATATATCAGTAGAAAATTTGCGCATATCAAATGAAAAGCGTAATTTTGCAGTTGGTTATGGCTTTCCGATTGTAAGGTTTCAGTTGTGGATTCACTGTCATGCAGCCGACAGTATTGTCCGGAATGCCTGCAACCTGTAATGGGAAGCCAAGAGCCGACAATAAAAATGGAAGAGAAAAAATCATATAAGGCCGATTTGGAACACAAGCGTCCGTTTGTGTTCGCCATAGCCCTTGTGGCCGTGGCGGCGTTTTTTGTGGGCATACTTTTCGTTCCTTTCAAGAGTCTTAGTGCCATAGGTGAGGAGTTCTTTGATGATTATTCCATGGATCTTGACCTGAAGGCCAATAACCAGGATGACATGATTTCGGCGGCATTGCCGCAAAAGCAGGAGGTCAAGCAGGAGTCGGGCAAGCTGAATAAGGTTGACGACATGACAGAACTGGCACCAGAGCAGATAGACCAGCCTACCAAAAAGACGGAAGAGGAACCAGCTAAAGAGGAGGAGAAGACTGAGGAAGAGCCACCCATCAACCTCAATGGTGATGATGAAGAGACACTGCGCATAGTGGAGCAGTTACCGGAATACCCCGGTGGCATGGTGGAGTTCATGAAGTGGCTCACTGCAACGTTGAAATATCCTGATGATGCACTGAAGCACAGACAGCAGGGTAAGGTCATGATTAATTTCATTGTCGAGAAGGATGGAACCCTGACGGGGCTGAAAGTGATAAAAAGTGCAGGAAGACTTTTTGATAACGAGGCTCTCCGTGTGGCACGTCTTATGCCGAAATGGAAGCCCGGCAAGGCTGACGGCAAGCCATGCCGCACCATGATAGCCATACCTGTCGTGTTTGAAATGTGACACTTTTTATGAAATACGTGGTCTGCGGATGCAGAATGTCGCATTCAGACCACATTGTAAAAGAGCCCAAATCACACTGCGATTTGGGCTCTTTTACAATGTAATTTGGGCACGATTATACTGCTATTTGGGCACGATTGCAGCCCCCATGTATTCATACCGTCTTTTTATGGCACTTTATGCGCTGTCTGCACCTATGACGCACTGCCGGCAAAAGACAAACGATGCTTGCCTGAGTCTTTGGGATAATGGCCTGAAAAGTGGTAATGTAGCGAGGCTGATACTTTATTATTATATGTTAAAAATTTGGCGGCATGGAAAGTTCTTCGTAATTTTGTAATCTAAACGACTTAACATAATAAAGCCCGACCAGATGGAAGAACCTGATTATGAGACTGCCATGAAGCAGCTGGAAAGTATTGTCAGTAAGATGGAGAGTGGGGAACTGAACGTAGATGCCATGACGGCAGAACTGAAACAGGCTCAGAAACTCATAAAACTTTGTCGCGACAAACTTACCAAAACAGATGAGGAGATAAAGAAAATCCTTGCTGCCGAGGAGGAAGATAAACTGTAACAGGAATACTCTGTGTTTTCTTGCAATACCTTTTGTGCCGTCGGCTTGCCGTACTTTCTTCTTGTATGAATGGAAGGCACGACTTTACTTGATCTATAATCATACGATAAAAACAAACAAAACGAATGACACTATATCCGAAACTCATAACCGATGCATTGGCAACCGTTGTCTATGCAGGTACTAAGAAGAACCTCATAGAGAGCGAAATGCTTGCAGACCAGCCGAAGATTGACGGCATGAAGGTGGAGGTGATACTCATTTTTCCGCGTGAGACAGACCCGTTCCTGAAATCAACGGTAAAGGCTGCCGAGGCTGCTATACATTACCATGTTTCAAAGGATGTGGAGGTGACGGTGAAGACGGAGTTCAAATCCGCTCCCAGACCGTCAGATGACAATCTGCTTCCCGATGTAAAGAACATAATAGCCGTCAGTTCCGGCAAGGGCGGAGTGGGCAAAAGCACCGTCAGTGCCAACCTTGCCATATCGCTTGCAAGGCTTGGCTATACAGTCGGACTGTTGGATACGGACATCTTCGGCCCTTCAATGCCTAAGATGTTCCAGCTTGAGGAGGCGCGTCCTTATGTCGTTCCGAAAGACGGTAGGCAGTTGATAGAGCCGGTGGAGCAATATGGTGTGAAGCTGTTGTCAATAGGCTTTTTCGTCAATAAGGATACTGCCACACTGTGGCGTGGCGGCATGGCTTGCAGTGCCCTGAAGCAATTGATAGCCGATGCTGACTGGGGACCGTTGGACTACCTTATACTTGATACCCCTCCCGGCACTTCTGACATTCACCTTTCCCTCCTACAGACGCTTTCGATAACAGGTGCCATAATCGTCAGTACGCCACAGCAAGTGGCTCTTGCCGATGCACGCAAGGGCATAGATATGTACACTAACGACAAGGTCAATGTGCCTATACTCGGCCTTGTGGAGAATATGGCGTGGTTTACGCCTGCCGAACTGCCGGAAAACAAATACTACATCTTTGGCAAAGAGGGCTGCAAAAGTCTTGCAACGGAAATGAATGTGCCGCTGTTGGCACAGATTCCCATAGTGCAGAGCATCTGTGAGAACGGCGACCAGGGTACTCCGGCCGCACTGGATGTGGCATCTCCCGTAGGGCAGGCGTTCCTGTCACTCGCACAAAGCGTGGTGACGGTGACCAACAGACGCAATGCCGCGAAAGAGAAGACGGAGAGGGTCAAGACAAAATAGCTGCAGCCAGCCCGCAGAAACCTGTGAGTAGATAGTGCTATGGCATTGCTACGATGTGGGTTTGTGTAAAGAACGTAGATATACACTACCGTGCGTTTAAGCTCCGCAAGGTTTATTTATTAATAAGATGAAGGCGACTGGTACATACTTCCGTGCGTATATATATTGTCTGCAAATAACCATTCCCTATGACTGACGTGACTTTTATACAACGATTGCTCCATGATACCTATATCAAAAATGTGGGAAAGGGTCTGTTGTTGGGCGTTTTCCTGCTTCCGGCAGGTAATGTCAATGCTGAAAACAAAAGTATCTCTTCCCTTTGGAAAGACTTTGCCACAGCGCAGACTAAAGACCAACCCAAAACGGCTATTGCCATATTGCAGCGTATTCAGGTGAAAGCTGAACAGCGGAAGAGTTATGGTGACCTTTTGATGGCATTGTCAAAAGAACTTAGTGTGCAGGGAGATGTGTCGCAGGATTCACTGGTAGCCGCAGAGAACAGGTTCGTTGCCAAGATGAACGCGTGGCGTAAGACGAATGGAGTGCTTGCCACTCTGTGCCAGACGGTTATGAATGACCGGTTCGGAGTGCCGCAGGTGGACTCGCTTCTTGCATCAAAGGATGCGCCGGTATATCTGAAGAAGAATGAGGCTTGGGCTTACAGGCCGTTTATAGAAAAAGGTGTTGACAGCCGGTATTTTGATAATGACCTGTTGAGTGTTATTGCATCCCACACGAACCAGTGGAAAGCATTGCATAAGTACTATTCCACAACAGGCAAAAGGGAGGCCGCTTGCATTGCGGCATCGCAGGTGTTTGTCAGTGACTGGACATTGGAGCAATACGATTCACTTATAAACGTTTATCAGAACCTGCCCGAATGCTGTGAATTGGCTGTGCAGAAAAGCAATAAAATGTCAGGCCTGCCAGTGGAGAAGCGTTTGCAGTGGATTGACGAGGCACTCCGACGGTGGCCTGAATGGAAAGGAAGGAACAGGCTTGTCAATGCGCGGAAGTTCCTGACAGACCCTACTTGTAGGTGCGAAATACGCAGAAGTGTGGTGACGACAGACACCGATGTGATGTTGAAACTGCAGGATGTACGCAACTTGAAAGGCGTAAAGGTGACGCTGAGGCGTATGAACGCCAAGGCGAAAGGAGGCTTTGACCTGACGCGAAACTATGAAAAGGCTATCACACTTGCCAATGATTATGAGTATACGGCGGATTCCTTGAGTCTCGGACGGCTGCCTTTAGGTCGTTGGGAGATGACGCTTTGTGATACGGAAGGGAAACTGATATCTAAGAAAGACGACATAATCGTTACAGACTTGAAGGTGATAACCATGCCGTTGCCGAAGAACAAGTGGCGCATAGTGGTTGTGAATGCCATTACAGGCCAGCCTGTGCCCGACGCAGAACTTTACATACAGCAGAATGGCAGAGACAAGAAGGAGCAGGTGGTGACTACGGATGCTGGTGGAGAATACATATATGCCACTGGTGACGGGGCCTATACCCTGTGTGCATCAAAAGGCAATGATACTGCCATGCAATCCTCGCGACAGACCGGTTTGTATGACTATTACAAGACGACGGGAACCAGAAAACGTTGCAATGTCTATACTGACAGGGCGATATACCGTCCCGGTCAGACCGTGAAGGTTGCATTGACAAACTATAAAATCACTGACAACAAGGACGTGACGGCTGCCGATGGCGATACGCTGACGGTGACATTGCGTGATGCACAATATAAGGAGGTAGAGAAAAAACAGGTCATTACCGACAGGTTCGGGGCTGCTTCGGTGGACTTCCAACTGCCGGCAGACGGTAGGAACGGCTCTTGGAGCGTCGTGACAAGATATGGACGGGAAAGCATAAGGGTAGAAGAATACAAGCGGCCGACGTTTGATGTGACGATGGAGAAACCTGAAACGGTATATGATAACGGTGATACCGTGATGGTGAAAGGTGTTGCACGCACTTACAGTGGTATGCCTGTGGCTAACGCACAGGTTGCTTACAGCGTGCAGAGACACACGCAATGGTGGTGGTTTAGGGCAGATTCCGAGAACGGAGAACTGCTTACTGATACCGTCAAGACGGCTGCCGACGGCTCTTTCTTGATAAAAATGCCGATGATAATGCCTAAGGATGGTGATGTCATCATGCCGCGTTTCTACAACGTCAAGGCAATGGTAAGCGTGACAGGCAATGCCGGTGAGAGCCATAGTGCTACACTTTCTTTGCCGTTAAGCAACAGAAAAACACACCTTTCATGCTCAATGGCAGCGGAAATACTTGCTGATTCTGTCATAAATGTGACCGTTTCGCGTCGTAATGCTGCCGGAACGGAGATTGAAGGTAACGTGAAAATGTATTTGGATGGCGTGGAGCAGAGTGGGGCAAAGGCTAATATGCCTTATGCGTTGGCTTCAAGCATACAGTCAGGTGAGCATACCCTCATGGCGGTTTGTGAAGGAGACACGGTGAAGAATGCCTTTGTGACGTTCCGTAAGGGTGATGAACGGCCTATGACATACAAACATCAGTGGTGCTATCAGTCGGCAACGTCGTTCCCGGAGAATGGTGGTGACATGTGGATGCAGGTAGGTTCATCAGACAATGACGTGAATGTATTCTATTCAGTGTCCTCAGGCGACAGCATAATAGCACAGGGTAAGACGCTTATAAGCAATGCGAATATCACGCGTACCTTATCCTATAAGGAGGTATACGGTGACGGATTGACCATCGCTTTGGCATGGGTGAAGGATGGAGAACTTTATAGTCGCACCATGCAGGTGCGCCGTTCGCTGCCTTCAAAGAAACTGAACATGGAGTGGACAACATTCCGTGACCGCCTTGTACCGGGGCAAAAGGAACAGTGGACGGTTCGTATCACTAATCCTGACGGCTCTCCTGCCAAGGCAAGGATGATGGCTGTGCTTTATGACAAGTCCCTTGAACAGTTGCAAAAACATCAGTGGCGCTTTGCTGATATGCGCTCATTGAACCTGCCTAACGTTGCATGGAGAACCGCATACGCCCGTTATATGAATATGTATCTATGGTCTGAGAAGTCTGATTTGCCGTGGAAGGAACTGCGTTTCTCTGATATTCCTGATATGCTTGGCACTGGACAAATAGGCAAAGTGTTTGGACGTGCAGAGGGACAATACCGGATGTCGGTCGGCAATATGATGACTCAAGGGAAGAGTGCGGTAATGATGGCCAAGCCGTATGAATATGATACCGTGGGGCTTAAGTCTGTAGATAAAGCGCTTTATGGGCATATTGGGAGTCTTACCATAGGCGGAAGCACGGTAACAGCGGATGGAGCGCAGGATGATGGAGCGCAGGATGCTTCAGAAAATATACCACTTCGCAGTGACTTCGCGGAGACGGCGTTCTTTATGCCGGCCGTTATGACGGACTCTAAAGGCAGTGCTACCGTCATGTTTACATTGCCCGAAAGTGTCACTACATGGCGTTTCATGGCTTTGGCACATGACGAAACTATGCGTAATGCTACGCTTGTGGCGGATGCCGTGGCGCAGAAACCGCTCATGGTGCAGCCTAATATGCCGCGGTTCCTGCGTTATGGGGACAAGGCAACGGTGGCTGCAACAGTGGCAAACCAGTCTGACAAGGTGCAGAATGTGAAGGTAATGATGGCTGTTCTTGATGCGAAGACTGAGCAGAAGTTGCTCTCTTTTACACAGAAGGTGACGGTGAAGAACGGTGAGACGGGTGTGGTGACATTCCCTGTTGATGCAGATAAACTGACGGAAGGTGCTTATATCTGTCGTTTTACGGCGCAAAGTGCGGGTTATACCGATGGCGAGCAGCATTATCTCACGGTACTGTCAGATGAGGAAACCGTCACTTCCACAATGGCATATTCCTTTGTCAATCCTACGGACACGGTGCTGTCGTTCGCTGACATGATACCGTCCAAAGCGGAAAAGGCGCATCTCAAGGTCGACTATGTGGACAATCCGGCATGGCTTATGATGGAGACTCTGCCTGAGATGGCAGACCCTAAGTGCAAGAATGCGATTGCATTGTCCAACGCTCTTTATGCTAACAGGGTGGCAGCACAACTGAAATGGTCAGACTACAAGTCGCAAGACGTTCTTGTTGCACTAAAAGAGTTGCAGAATCCTGACGGTTCTTTCTCATGGTGGCAAGGCATGGATGGTAGCAGTTATATGACAATGGCTGTCGTAAAGACCCTTGCCAGACTTGAAAAACTATGCGGCAGGCAGGAGGACACACAGTCCTTGCTTGACAAGGCTTTCCGCTTCTTGCAAGGAAAGATGGACGATGATGTGCGCAATATGAAGCAATGGGAGAAGAATGGGACTGTGACTATCAGCCAAATCCATCTTGATTGGCTCTATGCCTTGACCCTGAAAGGTAGGGACGGTGGTGCATCGGCTGACTATTTGCTTAGGCATCTTGTCAAGGATGCTGCCAAGTCCGATATGGCAACGAAGGCAGTTGCGGCGATAGTGCTTGACAATAACGGAAAGAAGAGCGATGCCCGCACTTTTGTTGAGGCTATAAAGCAGCATACTGTATATAGAAAAGACATGGGAAGGTATTTCGATTCCTACCGGGCGGCATACTCTTGGTGTGACTATCGCATTCCTACCCACACACTGGCGATAGAGGCTTTGCGTGCCATTACGCCAAAAGACCGTCAGACTATAGCGGAGATGCAGCGGTGGTTGCTCAACAGCAAGCGTACGCAGGAATGGGGAAACCCCTACAATACGGTCAATGCCGTACACGCATTCTTTGGTGGTGACGTGGCGGTCCTGACGTATGAGAAGGGTAAAAAAGTGCTTGCCGACAGACAGGTGACACAGAAGAACGCTACGGTTACGCTGCACAAGCAGAGCGAATGCGAGTCATGGGCGGCGGCTTACGTTACATTCAGACAGAAAACAAGTGATGTCAAGGCTACGGCAACGGGACTTTCCGTTAATCGTGAGGTGCTGGTTAATGGCAAAGCAGTGGCAGACAATAATGTGAAAGTTGGCGACAAGGTGACTGTACGCATTACTGTGACAGCGGATAGAGACTACGATTTCGTTTCTGTTACTGACAACAAGGCGGCTTGTCTTGAGCCAGTGGCAGCCATTTCCGGTTATCGTGGCGGCTGTTATCAAGAGGTTAAGGACACGGCAACGGCCTACCACTTCAACAGAATGGCCAAAGGTACACACATAATGCAGTCCGACTATTATGTGGACCGTGCTGGTAACTACCGTGCAGGCACTGTAACGGCGGAGTGCGCATACGCCAATGAATTCAGAGGTATGGATGCCTCGTATCGTATTTCTGTAAACAAATGATAGCAAACAGAATCAAAATGAAGAAAAAAATAATATTATCGGCCCTCATGGGAGGCCTTTTCTCGGCATTGCCGGCACAAAGTCTCACGCCAATGTTCAATGATGTGGACTGCGGGCAGATGCTTTTCCGTAATAATACGGCAATAACCGTAGAACTGAGAAACAACACTGCCCAGACGGTCACTATAAAAAACGTGGATACTGGTTGCGGTTGCACAGTGGCGGAATATAACAAGGGCGAGGTATTGCCGGGGAAAACAACAAAGATAAAACTCCTGTTCGACTGCAAACAACTGGGTTATTTCGCCAGGAATGTGCGTATCACGGACTCTTCGTCGGCCACTCCTGCGGAGATAAACATCAAGGGACAGGTTGTGAGTAAACTCGTAAACTATTCCGGTGACTATCCATGTAAACTCGGAACGCTGCTTGCTGACGTGGACAACATAGAGTTCGATGATGTAAACAAGGGGCAGCGTCTTGTACAGGAAATCAATATCATGAATCCGACGGGGCAGAATGTACAGCCTACCGCATTGCGATTGCCGCCATATCTCTCCATAGAAACTTATCCGGAAGTAATAGGTCCGAAGCAAAAGGGGGTTATGTATGTAACGTTGAAGTCGCGTGAGTTGCGTGATTATGGCCTTACGCAGACATCTTTCTATCTTGGCAAGAATTCTGCCGACAAGGTATCGTCAGACAATGAGATTTTCGTTTCGGCCGTGTTGCTGCCACCTGTTGTGGCAACGGATTCCCCTTTACGTCAGAATGCCCCGAAAATCACCACGTCATCAGATGAGATTGACATGACAGCACTGGCTAAAAAGTCAAAGGTGAAGGGCGAAATAGAGATACTTAATGACGGCCGTTCCGTGCTGGAAATATCCAAGATGCAGATGTTTACACCGGGTTTGGAGGTGTTGTTGGACAAGGCTGTGCTGGAACCGGGCGAGTCTGCCAGACTGAAAGTGACCGCAAGGGCGAAGGAAATGAAGAAAGTCAAGCGTCGTCCGCGTATTCTTATGATTACTAATGACCCTGAAAGGCAGAAGGTCGTTATATTAATCAAGAAGTAAAACCAACAGTATTATAGTGCAATGGAACACCCAGAGAACAGCGAAGAATATAAAGGACTGGTGGTAAACAATGGCGTAAGCCAACCATCCATAGTGAATCCATACCTTAACCGCAAGCGTTTCGCACGGCGGCAATATACCGTTGACGAGATAGTCGAGGGCATATTGCAGGGCAATGTCACCATGCTGTCGCAGGCGGTGACACTTGTAGAGAGTGTCATACCTGAGCATCAGGAGAAGGCACAGCAGGTAATCGAGCGCTGTCTGCCGCACAGTGGCAATTCTGTCCGTATCGGAATAAGCGGTGTTCCTGGCGCAGGCAAATCCACATCCATAGACGAATTTGGCATACATGTGCTTGAACGTCAGGGTGGAAAACTCGCAGTCCTCGCCATAGACCCTTCCTCTGAACGTTCCAAAGGCTCCATTCTCGGTGACAAGACACGCATGGAAAAGCTCGCTGTACATCCTAATGCCTTTATACGTCCCAGTCCTACGGCAGGGAGTCTGGGTGGTGTGGCACGTAAAACACGTGAGACCATTATCCTGTGTGAGGCTGCAGGGTTTGACACAATCTTCATAGAAACGGTGGGAGTGGGGCAGAGTGAGACTGCATGTCACTCCATGGTGGACTTCTTCCTGCTTATACAAGTGGCCGGAACGGGTGACGAACTGCAGGGGATAAAGCGCGGAATAATGGAGATTTCCGATGGACTGGTCATCAACAAGTGCGACGGTGACAACGTGAAACGATGTGAGATGGCAGCGCAGAACTTCCGCAACGCCCTCCATTTCTTCCCGCAATCAGAGAGCGGATGGGACAGAAAGGTGCTGACATACTCCGGTTTTTACGGTTACGGAATAAGGGAAGTGTGGGACATGATATACCAGTATTTCGATTTCGTCAAGCTCAATGGCTATTTCGATTACCGCAGAAGACAGCAGAACAAGTACTGGATGTATGAGACCATTGACAACGCTTTGCGCAATCATTTCTACAACAATCCGGTGATAAAGCAGTCATTACATGATATGGAAGATTGTGTACAGCAGGGCACCAAGACCAGTTTCATGGCTGCAAGCGACCTCATGGAAATGTATTTCAAACAGTTGAAATAGTTGTTTTGCCGCTTGTCCGTCAGGTAGTTATCCGCAATATTAGTAGACAACCACCGACAACAAACCTTCTAAACAGTCCAATCACCAAACCACCAACCAATGATTATCGAGATAGACCAAGGCTCCGGCTTCTGCTTCGGCGTGACAACGGCGATAGAAAAGGCGGAAGAGACATTGCGAGAGGGACGGCAACTCAGCTGTCTCGGCGATATAGTACACAACGGAATGGAGTGTGAGAGACTGCGAAACATGGGGCTCAACACCATAGAGCATGATGGATTCTCACGTCTTCATGATGCCACGGTGCTGTTGCGGGCTCACGGTGAGCCTCCGGCTACGTATGAACAGGCGTGTGAAAACCGCATAACAATCATTGATGCCACCTGTCCCGTTGTGTTGGCATTGCAAAAACGCATCAAGAAGAAGTATGAAGAGATGGACAAGGCAAGAGGATCCATCGTCATATTTGGCAAAAACGGCCATGCGGAAGTGCTCGGACTTGTGGGACAGACAGAAGGTACTGCCATAGTAATAGAACATGCTGAAGATGCGAAAACTCTTGATTTCACCCGTGACATCTATCTGTATTCACAGACAACGAAATCACTTGACGAGTTCCACCGTATCATCCAGTACTGTCAAAGCCATATATCTTCGGGGGCAACATTCCAGTCTTTCGACACTATCTGCCGCCAAGTGGCCAACCGTATGCCTAATATCTGCCAGTTCGCGACAAGGCACGACATGATACTCTTTGTGTGCGGACGAAAGAGCAGCAACGGAAAAGTCCTCTATAACGCATGCCTTGAGCATAATGCCAACACCCATCTGATAGAAGGACCGAAGGAAATAAATCCTGAATGGCTGCAGGGTATAGCCAGCATCGGTATCTGCGGAGCCACCAGTACGCCTAAATGGCTGATGGAGAAATGCCGTGACCGGATAATGGAAATACTGGGCTGACGGAATAATAAAAACGAAAATAATACAAGAATAATATAGTAATGAAAAAGATTACGATAGCGATAGACGGACATTCTTCATGTGGCAAGAGTACAATGGCAAAGGACCTTGCCAAAGAAGTGGGTTATATATATGTGGATACAGGTGCGATGTACCGTGCGGTGACACTCTTCTGTATGCGCAACAACCTTTTCGATGCACAGGGCAATGTTCTTGCTGACAGGCTGGAGGCTGCCATGCCGCAGATTAATGTCTCTTTCCGTCTGAACCAAGAGACCGGCAAACCTGACGCTTTTCTGAATGGAGAGTGCGTGGAAGACATCATACGTTCAATAGAAGTGTCGAACAATGTCAGCAAGGTCGCTGCCATACCGTTTGTCCGTGAGGCCATGGTCAGGCAGCAAAGGTTGATGGGCAAGGAGAAAGGTGTGGTCATGGATGGCCGTGACATAGGCACGACCGTATTCCCGGATGCCGAACTGAAGGTCTTTGTAACGGCCTCTGCCGAAGTAAGGGCGCAGCGCCGTTATGATGAACTGAAGGCTAAAGGTATGCCTGCAGACTATGCTGACATATTGAAGAACGTGCAGGAACGTGACTATATGGACTCGCACCGCACTGTATCACCATTGCGTCAGGCTGATGATGCGCTGCTTCTGGACAACAGCGGCATGACGATAACACAGCAAAAGCAATGGCTGATAGAGAAATTCAAGGAAAGAACGCTTCTTGACTCCAATTATTAATTCCTAATTCATAATATAAAAGGAATGACTGTTTGCATAGCAGAGAAACCGAGTGTGGCGCGGGACATCGCCAGTGTCATCGGTGCCACATCGTCAAAACAGGGCTATATGGAAGGAAACGGGTATCAGGTGACGTGGACTTACGGCCATCTGTGTACGCTGAAAGAACCCAACGACTACACCGAAATGTGGAAACGGTGGGGGCTTGGGGCCTTACCTATGATACCACAGCGTTTCGGTATAAAACTCATTGACCAAGACCATATCAAGAATCAGTTTGCCATCATTGAGAAACTGATGCAGAATGCGGACGAGATTATAAACTGCGGAGATGCCGGACAGGAGGGAGAACTGATCCAACGGTGGGTCATGCAGAAAGCCAAGGCTACCTGTCCGGTAAGACGTTTGTGGATTTCGTCGCTCACAGAGGAAGCCATACGCGAAGGTTTCCAGCATCTGAAGGAGCAGAAAGACTATGACCCTCTCTATATGGCAGGCCTGTCACGTGCCATCGGTGACTGGCTTCTCGGCATGAATGCCACACGCCTATATACGTTGAAATACCGCAACCAGACCAACCGTCAGGCTGGAGCAGGCTCTGTCCTGTCCATTGGCAGGGTGCAGACACCTACGCTTGCCATGATTGTAAACCGTCAGAAGGAGATTGAAAACTTCAAGCCCGAACCATATTGGGTACTCTCTACTGTCTACCGTGATACGCTTTTTACCGCCACAAAGGGAAAGTTCACGTCGAAAGAAGAAGGCGAAGCGGCGTTCGGAGAGATACAGGACAAGCCGTTTGAGGTTACATCCGTCAGCAAGAAGAACGGTACGGAGAAGCCGCCGCAACTCTTTGACCTCACAACATTGCAGGTGGAGTGTAACAAGAAGTTTGCATATACAGCCGAAATGACGCTTTCACTCATACAGAGCCTGTATGAAAAGAAGGTCACTACATATCCGCGTGTAGACACACAGTACCTTACTGATGACATTTATGCCAAGTGTCCGCAGATGCTCAATGGCGTTTTCAAGGTCAATGTAGGTGGTGTTGCGCCATACGCCGACCTTATACGTCCTATCGGAGGGAAGCCATTGCGTAAAAGCACCAAGGTGTTTGACAATTCAAAGGTTACGGATCACCACGCTATAATACCGACGGGTGTGATTCCTGCGGGTCTTACGGATGCCGAACGCAATGTGTATGACCTCGTTGCACGCCGTTTTATAGCCGCGTTCTACCCTGACTGTAAGTTTGCAACAACCACAGTGGAAGGCAAAGCCGGTGAAGTCAAGTTCAAGGTTACGGGCAAGGAAATTCTCGATCCGGGCTATCGCGTGGTCTTCGAGAAACAGAAAAAGGACGAACCTGACGACCAACAACCGACAGCCACTGACCAACAATCACCGACAGAGAGTCAGGAACCCACCGAGGGACTGTTGCCGACATTCGTCAAGGGGGAGACAGGGCCGCACAGACCGACCCTTACAGAGAAGCATACCACGCCACCGGCGTATTATACAGAGGCCACACTGCTAAGGGCAATGGAAACGGCGGGCAAGTTCGTTGACAACGAAGAACTGCGCACGGCAATGAAAGAGAACGGCATAGGCCGTCCGTCCAGTCGTGCAGCCATAATAGAAACGCTTTTCAAACGGCATTATATACGCAGGGAACGCAAGCGTCTGGTGGCAACGGCAACGGGTGTTGCACTCATCGGAATCATTCGTGAAGACCTGTTGAAAAGTCCGGAACTGACCGGACTTTGGGAGAAGAAACTCCGCGACATAGAGCATCGGCAGTATGATGCTGGCCGGTTTATCAATGAACTCAAGGAACAGATAACCTCAATAGTCAATCAGGTGCTGGCCGATAACTCCAACCGTAAACTGGAATTGACTGAAGATTGAAGCCTGTTGGCTATCCTGATACTGCGTGCGGTGGCAACGGTCTGTGTGCTGATACATTGTTGCGCCAATGAATAGGATACGTGTTTGTCGGTGTCAGACGTACAGTTGTGCGTCTGACACCGACCTTTTTTTGTATGTATCATGGCGTTTTTGCTTTTCTTCGTGCTACAATGACACATTGTTATAAAAACGTCTTTCTTCGTGTCATTTCGCTTTTCCATAGTGATTGTAGAGTGCGATAGAATCAATGAACTTGTAAAATGTCTTCAAATACGCAAATGCTGTGTGTTTTGTAAGTTGTTTACATTGCGATTGTTATGCAAACCGGCAATGAAAAGAAGTCTTCATTGCTCTATAAATGGGCCTTTTTTGTGCAACATATACATCCTTTTCATGTTGTAGATGTGCCCCTTTTGTACTGTAATCACTATCCTTTTATATTCCAATCACTATACTTTTACATCAAAAGTGCGTTTGGGGGCGTTTTGTATATGCCGTATTTCACTTTCTTGTGCCTGCTTTTTTCTATTTCATCGGGTAAAGATGGATGAACGGAAAAAGCAAAATGTCAGCAAAATTCCAATTCGGGTAACAGACTGCCAATTGTCGTTTTCCGTGTGGGTACCATACAAGCGAGGTGTATGGTTGTATGTAATTGGTGTAACAAAAATGAGAAAAAACGGCTTCCCGGTCGCTTCTATTCCGGAAAAGCGACTATTTTAGCGAAAATATACATTTTTATGTCGAAAAGTTTGGCGGTTACATAAATAATAAATATATTTGCAACAAATTAATATATAATCATAAGGAGATCCCGAAAACCTTAAATAAAGTAGGGAAATAATTAATACAGGGAATAAGATTATGAAGAAGCTATTCGCAATGGCAGTGGCTCTTCTCACTGCAACAACTATGTTCGCACAGCCGGAAGCAGGTACTTTTACCTTGCAGCCAAGTGCAGGTATCGATATCGCTACACTAAGTGGCGGCGGGACTAAGGCAAAGGTAGGATTCCATGGACGCTTTGAAGGCGCTTATCAGGTAACAGATGCTTTCGCAGTCAGCCTCGGTTTGGGATGTTCTCAGTATGGAGCAAAAATTGAGAACACTGATGTCAAGAACAATATGGCTTACATTACCGTTCCGGTTCTTGCAAATTATTACCTTGTTGAGGGACTTGCTGTAAAGACTGGTGTCGAAGTCGGTTTCAAATCAAGTGCTAAGGAAAAGGCTGGAGATACGAAAACAGACATGGAAGGTGTAAAGAGTGTTATCATGTCTATTCCTGTTGGTGCATCATACGAGTACAAGAACGTAGTGCTTGATGCACGTTATAACATTGGTGTGACAAAATCCTTCAAGGAAGGGGATGCGAAACAGAGTGCTTTCGTTATCACATTGGGTTATAAGTTTGTTTTATAAGAAGAAAAATACATAACTGGTTGATCCTGCAGGCACATGCTTTTATGGTGTGTTTGCGGGATTTTTCTTTTCTCTACACCAATGGTGACATGAGAATTCCAGTCATTCGCATTCGTATTCATGGTGCTATTGGTAGATGGTTTTAACTCCGTTTTTTACTATTTTTATGCTGAAACTGTTATGTTGGACTGCAAAAAGGGCTTTTTTTTTACATGAAAATACATTTTTTTGCGAAAAAATTTGGTGGTTATCATAAAACTGTTTATCTTTGCACCGGTTATTTAACTCATAAGGGGAACCCTGAAAACCTTAAAAAGAGTAGGGGAGTATATAGAATATAAAGATATAAAATTATGAAGAAATTATTTGTAATGGCAGTGGCAATGTTTGCTGCAACTTCAATGTTCGCTCAGTCTGAGGCAGGTTCGTTCACACTTCAGCCTAAGGCAGGTATCGCAATTTCAAGCACTAATGGAGAAGGTTCAAAGGCAAAGGTCGGTTTCATCGGTGGTGTTGAGGCCGGTTATCAAGCAACAGACGCTTTCGCTGTCACTCTTGGTGTGAATTATGCACAGTATGGAGCAAAAGTTGAGGATAGCGATATAAAGATGAATATGAATTATATTGCTGTTCCTGTGCTTGCCAATTACTATGTAGTAAAGGGATTGGCTATTAAGGCTGGTGTAGAATTTGCTTTCAAGGCAAGTGCAAAGTATAAGAGTGGTGATACAAGTATAGATATGGATGACTTCTATAAAGCTTTAGGTTCTGATGCAAAGGTAAAGAGTGTTGCCTTCTCTATCCCTGTAGGTGCATCTTATGAGTATCAGAATGTAGTTCTTGATGCTCGTTACAACATTGGCGTTTCGAACGTTATGAAGAATATTGACGATTCTAAAATGTCTCAGTTCGTTATCACACTTGGTTACAAGTTCGCTCTCTAATAATTTAGAAGTAAACGAAGACAAATAGTCTTTAGCTAAATATACAATCCTGCAAGCAATCCTTTATAAAAGGTGTGTTTGCAGGATTTGTTGTGCTAGTGTGAATCATTCCTTCTGTATTTGCCGGTTGTATGTAATATGAGCTGATATGCGTTCTTGTTTTATATTGGTACAATAGGACTTGATTTTTATTACCAAAAAGGCAACTTTTTACAAGAACATACATTTTTTTTGCGAAAATATTTGGCGGTTATCATAAAACTATTTATCTTTGCACCGGTTTAGAAAACATAAGGAGAACCCCGAAAACCTTACAAAGAGTAGGGGAGTATTAGAATATAATGAAATAAGATTATGAAAAAATTATTCTTAATGGCAGTTATGGCTGTAGCAACTCTTTCTGCAAATGCGCAGATGTGGGTAGGTGGTAGCATTGGTTTCAGTACCGACAAAACAAAGGCAGAAGATATAGAAGTGTCATCTGGCACAAATGTTGACCTGTCTCCAGAAGTCGGCTACAATCTTAATGAAAAGTGGGCTGTTGGTATGGCACTGTCTTATGGCCATTATTCTGCTAAGACTTATACTTATGCCGGAAAAAGTGTAAGTGGGATGGCTAATCAGTTTTCCATAAGGCCATTTGTTCGTTATACTTATGTAAAGGTCGGCAACTTCTCTGCTTTCTGTGATGGATTGCTTACTTATGGTACTGCTCATATTCAGGGTATGGATAATAATTTTAATGAGTCATCTGTGGGTATAGCGCCTGGTATTTCTTATGCTATTAGTCCAAAGATTTCACTTGTTGCAATCCTTGGTGGAATGTCTTATGAGCATGATTGGTATAAAGTTAATGATAATGTTACAATAAAGACGAATAAGTTTAACTTTGGTATTTCTAATGCAATCCGTTTTGGCGCAATAGTTAATCTGTAAGCCTTCGTGGAATATAAATTGATATTCCAACAATACAAGCCTGCGAGCATCATTGCCCGCAGGCTTTTTCGTTATATGATAATCTTTTTGCCTGTTTTTCTTGCATAAGTGCAATATTCTTGCTAAATTTGCATTTGGTTAGCCGTTAGAACAGACTAACTTACAAGA
>CAZPNC010000008.1:0-53572 GCA_964587945.1 uncultured Prevotella sp.
TTATCGGTTTTACATTCGTAGCACTCCTCGTGAGTATCTGGCCATGCCTTATTTAGTCTCCCCTTGATAAGTGCTAAACTTTCGAATGGCTATTTTATTGATATTCAGAAAGTTTAGCACTTATCAAGGGGAGACTAGCTATGGACAAGATGCCTCCCTTCAAGGAAATGATGTATATCTTCGGTCTTGTATGGTGGTGCTACACAGGCTTTGAGACTTGCGTATCTGTTGGCGGTGAGACAAAATTCCCACAATATACACTGCCTCGTGCCCTGAAAATAAGTGTATTCCTTGTATTTGCAGTCAATGCCCTGTTCCAGTGGTTCCTCGTAGGTCTTATACCTCACGACTTCTACGGACTTCTCGCTTCTGCTGACGCTCCTTATGCTGAGGGTCTTATGGCAGCAGGCTTTATCGGCACTCCTATCATACTCCTTTGCGTAGCAATTGCTTTCGGCGGCGACCTGTCAACAATAAACCCCGGCATTGCAGCTCCGGCCCGCTATATCTATTCCATGGCAGAGGACAGTTCTTTGCCTTCCGTATTTGGCAAGGTGCATCCTAAGTACAAGACCCCACACAACGCGATTCTGCTTGTAGGCGTAATAAACTTCATACTTATTGCCACAGGTTCCATTGACTACATAGCATCAGTGTCACTCATTTCCCTGGCCGTTTGTTACATGATTGGCTGTCTGGCCTATATGGGGCTGCGACGCCGCCATCCTGAGATGAAACGTCCATACAAGGCCCCTTACGGTGTGCTTGGTTGCTATGTCACTATTGTTGTATATGTTTTCATGTTGTTCTTCGCTGACCAGATAGCCCTTGCAACGGCGGGTGTTCTGAGTGTCGTCTGCATCATCTTCTGGTATTTCTATACACAGCACAAGGGTAATAACATACCGACACTTGAGGAGGAGATAGGAGAAGTGCTTGAGCCTACGGCAGAGGAAAAGAAGAAGATGGACCGTGATTACAGCATCTGGAAATGGGGCACAATCATCGTTACCGTCATTTCCCTGGCCATATATCTGATACCAATGTTGTTCTAAAAATGAAGATGACTATGCCGTATAAGATTAATCTTGGAGACATAACATACACGTTCCGGGACCTGAGAGACCTGATGGCGAAAGCCACACCTCTCAGGTCGGGTGACGAACTGGCAGGCATCGCCGCACAAACCATGGAGGAACGTATGGCGGCAAAGATGCGCCTTGCAGAGGTTCCTCTGAGACAGTTTCTGGAAGAACTGCTGATAGAGTATGAGAAGGATGAGATTACACGCCTCATCATTGACACGCATGACAGCAAAGCTTTCATGCCTATAAGCCATCTCACTGTAGGGGATTTTCGTAACTGGTTGCTCAGCGAAGCGGCAACGAGCGAAGTGCTGGCCCAAGTGGCACCTGCCATAACACCGGAAATGGCCGCTGCCGTAAGTAAGATAATGCGTAATCAGGACTTGATGCTTGTGGCGCAGAAGTGCATCGTAGTGACAAAGTTCAGAAACACCATCGGACTGCCCGGACGTCTTTCTGTACGACTGCAGCCTAACCACCCTGTAGATGACCTGCGGGGAATAGCGGCCAGCATAATAGACGGCCTGATGTATGGCAGCGGTGATGCAGTAATAGGTATAAACCCGGCCAGTGATTCGCTGTCTGCACTGACAGACCTTAACCTTATGCTTGATGATATTATACATAGTTATGATATTCCTACACAGAGTTGCATACTGACACACGTCACCACATGTATGGAGATGATAGAACATGGGGCGCCGGTTGACCTTCTGTTTCAAAGCATCGCCGGTCCAGAAGCTGCTAATGCGGGATTCGGCATCAACTTGAAGATGCTTGATGATGGTTATGATGCCGTGAGGTCTCTACACCGGGGCACCGTGGGCGACAACTGTATGTATTTTGAGACGGGACAGGGGTCGGCACTTTCGTCTGATGCTAACTTCGGCGTTGACGAACAAACGTGTGAGGCACGATGCTACGCCGTGGCACGCCACTATCGTCCACTGTTGGTAAACACGGTGGTAGGGTTTATAGGGCCGGAGTATTTGTATGATGGTAAGCAGATTACGAGGGCGGGGCTGGAAGACCACTTCTGCGGCAAACTGATGGGTGTGCCTATGGGTTGCGACATTTGCTATACAAACCATGCGGAAGCAGACCAAGATGACATGGATAATCTGCTGACACTGCTTGTCGCGGCTGGCGTAAACTATATAATGGGTATCCCTGGTGCTGATGACATCATGCTGAACTATCAGAGTACTTCTTACCACGATGCCCTGTATGCAAGGAAACTTCTCGGCAAACGACATGCACCGGAGTTTGAGGCATGGCTGCAACGTATGAAGGTAGTGGACGGCAATGGGGACATTCTGCCTGCCACGGCCACAAACAAACTGATGGGAATAGAAGAAAAGATGGAGGCGGTTTATGGATAACGAGAATATAATAATGGTAAAGACACAAAACATCTGCCGTCCTGACCTGTGGCAAGAACTGCGACAGTTCACTGATGCACGGATAGCATTGGGGCGCACAGGGTGTAGCATACCAACAGATGAATACTTGAAATTCAGTCTGGCTCATGCCCGTGCCCGTGACACCATCAATACGCCTTTTGACAGACAAATGGTGCGTAAGCATCTAGAAGATATGGGACTGGAGGTGGTGTTTGCGGAGAGTGCGGCCACAAGCCGCGATGTATTTATAAGACGTCCTGACCTTGGACGCAGGTTGGGGGAAGTGAGCCGCGAACGATTGCGGAAGATGCACTATAGTGGTGCAGACGTGCTGATTGTCATCGGCGACGGACTGTCAAGTAAAGCTGTTCACAAACAGGCTGTACCACTAATCAACGACTTCCTGCCCTACATGAAGAAACTTGGATTGTCTGTCGGCCCCATAGTGTTGGCAAAGCAGAGTCGCGTGGCTCTTGGGGATGACATTGCTGAAGTGATGAACTGCGGACTGGTGGCCATGCTCATAGGCGAGCGTCCGGGTCTGTCGTCACCTGACAGTCTGGGAATATATATGACATACAAGCCTTTCGCCGGCAGGCTGGAAAGTGAACGTAACTGTATTTCAAATGTAAGACCGGAAGGACTGTCGTATGAACGTGCAGCCTTCAAACTTGCATGGCTTGTGGAAATGGCGTATGAACATAAAGTCAGCGGGACTGCACTAAAGGATAAGAGTGATGACCATTCACAGTATCATATCCTTCCTCCGCATATATCACCTCTACTTACCATATAATAAGATGAATGTGACAAATAAAATAGATGCGCCCTTTATTGGACGCACCTATTTTATTGCCTATTGATGCTTGATTTTATTGTTGCCGTGTTATTTCTTACCATGTTATTTCTTGCATAGGCAAACGTCACTGTTTGACGAGCGAGTTTATTCCAATAATAACCAATGAATCTAACAGAACATCATTGTAAAAAAGATTTGTGCACTTGCTTACCATTCATGTAGAGAAACAAAAAAGTCCGCTAAATGCCGCCTCCGTCATAGACTTCAGCAAACATTATAGCGGACCACCCACCTTAAAAAATAATATCCTAATTATTCTCTCACTTTCATTTTCCTGCTGCAAAATTACTTCTTTTTTATGTTCCGGCAAAACATTTGCAAGGACTTTGTGTGCGCACACATTCTTTTCTTGACAAACGTCAAAGTTTTAGTTGCATTATGTTGCAGAATATACAAAACAAAAAGCCACCCAAGTGAAAAACACCTGAGTGGCCTGTTTGTATAAAGGTAAATAGGATTAACCGTTAACCTTCTTCATGTGTGCAATAAGTTCGAGAACCTTGTTAGAGTAACCGATTTCATTGTCATACCAAGAAACTACCTTTACGAATGTATCTGTAAGAGCAATACCTGCCTTAGCATCAAAGATAGATGTCAGTGTGCAGCCAAGGAAGTCAGAAGAAACAACAGCGTCTTCTGTGTAACCAAGTACACCCTTCAAATCACCCTCAGAAGCTTCCTTCATTGCAGCGCAAATCTCATCGTACTTTGCTGGCTTAGCAAGGTTAACAGTGAGGTCAACAACTGATACGTCAAGAGTAGGAACACGCATAGACATACCTGTGAGTTTGCCATTGAGTTCAGGAATAACCTTACCTACAGCCTTTGCAGCACCAGTAGAAGATGGTATGATATTGCCAGAAGCTGCACGGCCACCACGCCAGTCCTTCATAGAAGGTCCGTCAACAGTCTTCTGTGTAGCAGTTGTAGAGTGAACAGTTGTCATAAGACCGTCTGTGATACCGAACTTGTCGTTCAGAACCTTTGCTATAGGAGCAAGACAGTTTGTTGTGCAAGATGCGTTAGAAACGAACTGAGTACCCTTAACGTACTTGTCGAAGTTAACACCGCAAACGAACATAGGAGTAGCGTCCTTTGAAGGAGCAGACATAACAACGTACTTAGCACCAGCTGCGATATGAGCCTGAGCCTTCTCCTGTGTCAGGAAAAGACCTGTAGATTCTACAACATACTCAGCACCAATTGCGTCCCACTTAAGGTCTGCTGGGTTACGCTCTGCAGTTACACGGATTTCCTTACCATTAACAATGAGCTTGGAATTTTCAACGTCAGCCTCGATAGTGCCATCGAATTGACCGTGCATTGTGTCATACTTAAGCATGTAAGCGAGATAGTCTACTGGGCAAAGGTCATTGATTCCTACTACCTCAATGTCGTCGCGGTTCTGAGAAGCGCGAAAGACGAAACGACCAATACGGCCAAATCCGTTAATACCAACTTTTGTTGCCATTTTTGTTTTTGTTTTTTTTAATAATGTGAATAAATCTCTTTACAAAAATATGTTTTTTGCGTTACCCAACGTCTTTTTATGATAGCATTCAAGAACTGATGTCTATATTTTGCACATCAAGAACACTTTATATTGTTATCGAGTGCAAAGTTACGATTTTTTTTTTAATTTTGCACAAGAATTTAGTATTAATTTTTATAACAACGAAAAAAAAATGGGTAATTTTGTTCAAGAATTCAAGAATTTTGCAGTAAAGGGCAATGCTATTGACATGGCTGTCGGCGTAATAATCGGAAGTGCATTCGGTAAAATAGTTACAAGCATTGTCAATGATATCATAATGCCACCGATTGGATGGGTTATAGGAGGCGTTAATTTCAGTGACCTGAAAGTAACTCTACCTACAGAGAAAATAGGTATGGTAAAGATGTCGTCTGCTACAATAAACTATGGGAACTTCATACAGGCGATAATTGACTTCACCATTATAGCCTTTTGCGTGTTCCTATTGGTGAAAGGTATCAACAGCATTAAAAAGACTAAAGAGGAGCCAACAACACCTGCCGCCAAGCCTTCTGCTGAAGAAACATTGCTTACGGAGATTCGTGATTTGTTGCGCCAGAAATAAAACAGGAACAGGATTATAATCAATCACGTGAAGCCATAACCCCTAACCCAAACAGAGCGAAATCACCTTTGAGGGGATCTTCCGGAAAAATCTCACGCAACCGTTCTGTAAGTTTAATGGCTGACGACATACTTGCGACCTTAGTCCCCATGAGTCCGAGACGGTTCGCCTCTTGCAGCACATGGGTGTCCATCGGCATTATAAGAGTGCGACGGTCTATGATGTCTGCCCAAAGGCCAACGTCGACAGGGGAACTGTCACGCACCATCCATCGTAAGAACATACATATACGCTTACATGCGGATTTCGTGTTCTTTGGAATTATGCCTTCTACACCCCTGGCACAAAAGAACTGCACTATGGCTTCCACGGCATAAAGGCACGTCTGTTTTTCTTCTCCGACACCGTCTGCGACGTAATTCTTTATCGAACCGTAAGTAAGCAGCATCTCCTGCAAAGCGCATAACATTCCGTGCATTGTGGAATAAGTGTATAACCTATAAAAGCAACGGTTTGCATCATCAGGCACATCATCTTTGAATGCTCCAGACTTTATCCATTCATAGAAAGTCAAAGATCTGTTACGACTACAGTCAAGAAGGTATTGTATCTTAGGCAAGAACTGCTTGCGGCTACCATAACTAAGACTGGCAGCAACAAAGGCCAACGTCTCCCTGTCACGGCTATCTGACACTTGGTGCATAAACCATGATGGGTCGCCAACAAGAAATTCTTCAGTTTCATATTTAGCAGCAAGTGCCGCCAGAGTTTCTTCCAATGTGATAGATAGTATAAAAAATCAGGAACAAGAAACATTATTGTCTATGACAACTTATGCTTCCCATTCCCGAGTTATGATTATTTAATATCTAAATATATTAAAGTATAGTCTTTACAGCTTCATACATACCCTTCTCCTGAATCAGGTTGATGTATTCTGTAACGAGATCTGTCAGACCAGTGACTTCATTGATATTGCCCTGTTCTTTCCAAATAAGATCAACAGCACCAAGAACGCCTTCAGCAACCTTGCGTGTGTCACCCGTTGCCCAAAGTTCTGACAACAGATTCATTATCTTCTGGTCATCATTCGGCTGGATAGGTGTACCATCGGCACGTGTGCCACCTTTATAATAAGTGATTATAGCCGCCAGACCGAATACCAATCCCTTTGGCAGTTCACCCTTGCGCTCAAGATAAGTCTTCACGCCAGGGAGATCACGAGCCTGGAATTTAGGGAAAGAGTTAAGCATGATGCTTGTTACCTGATGGTCAACGTATGGATTGTCAAAACGTTCCAATACATCTGCAGCAAACTGCTGTAGTTCTTCAATAGGCAGATTGAGGGTCTGCATCAGTTCATCATACTGAACCTTCTTGATATACTTGCCGACAACCTCATCATGGAGTGCGTCACGAACGATGTTGATACCAGAAAGATAAGCAACAGGTGAAAGAACAGTATGAGGGCCATTGAGCAATGTTACCTTACGCTCATGGTAAGGAGCCTCAGATTCGGCAATAAGAACATTCAGACCAGCCTTCTCTGCAGGGAATTCTGCACGCAGTTCGTCACAAGTCATGTTCTCCGCTTTCTCTATAACCCAAAGATGGAATATTTCTGCCTGTACCACAAGGTTGTCAGCATAACCGACCTTCTGCTGAATATCAGCAATCTCCTTGCGTGGGAAACCAGGTACAATACGGTCAACCAATGTTGCACACACATAATTGTATTTTTCGAACCATTCCTTGAAGCCTTCATAATCAGCACCGAAGTCACCCTTCCATAATTCTATATACTGGCTGATACATTCCTTAAGATGGTGTCCGTTTAGGAATATCAACTCACAAGGCATGATAATTAGACCCTTCTTTGGATCACCGTCAAATGCTTTATAGCGATAATAGAGCAACTGGGTCAATTTACCAGGATAAGAAGATGCTGGAGCATCAGAGAACTTGCAGGTATCATCAAAAGCTATACCAGCCTCCGTTGTGTTTGATATTACAAAGCGAATATCAGACTGTTCAGCAAGAGCCTTGTACGCCCAGTTCTGAGAATATGGGTTTATTGCACGGCTGATGGTGTCAATACGTGTAAGAGAGTTCACTGCTTCACCGTTAAGACGTCCCTGCAGATTTACATGATAAAGACAATCCTGGCCATTAAGCCAATCAACCATACCGCGCTCTATTGGCTGTACAACAACAACCGAACCATTGAAGTTTGTCTTCTGGTTCATGTTCCAAACGATCCAATCAACGAATGCACGGAGGAAGTTTCCTTCACCGAACTGAATAATTTTTTCTGGCATCACGCTCTTTGGCGCGGTGCGAGCATTAAGTGCTGGTAATTTTGCCATTTTATTTATGTGCTTTTATAAGTAGTTAGTTTTGTTTTCGTATCAGATGTATTCCTTAAAAGGTGTTACAGAATCAATGCAAAGGTAACAAAAAACATTGACATCGAAAAAAGACAGCGTCTTTTCTCCCTATATTTAGTTTTTTTTAACCGTGGAACACTTATCAATATACTTGATAATAAGTTATCGTTTGGTGTTATCTATCGACACCTCACAATGCTCCTTTAGTTGATGGCAACTGATAATGATAGATGTCTCTTTTAACGGCCATACGTATACTACGTGCAAAGGCCTTAAATATACCCTCTATTTTATGGTGTTCATTAGTGCCTTCTGCTTTTATGTTAAGGTTCATCTTTGAAGCATCACTGACGCTCTTGAAAAAATGCTGGAACATTTCTGTCGGCATTTCCCCTATTCTCTCACGTTTAAAATCCGCATCCCAGATAAGCCAAGGCCTGCCACCAAAGTCCAGACAAACTTGTGCAAGGCAGTCATCCATCGGCAAAGAATAGCCATAGCGTTCTATTCCACGCTTATCACCAAGAGCCTTTGCTATACACTCGCCCAATACAATGCCGGTATCCTCTATCGTATGATGTTCATCAACATACAGATCGCCATCACATCTCACATATAAATCCATCATACCATGACGTCCTATCTGCTCCAACATATGGTCAAAGAATCCCAATCCTGTCTTGATGTCACACTTACCTGTACCATCCAGATTTATACGAACGGTGATTTCTGTCTCTTTTGTAGTACGGATGATTTCCGCTACACGTTCTCCTGCAAAAAGTATCTCGGCTATCTTCTCCCATGTCATGCCATCCCTGCCAAGTATCAATGCCTTGCAACCGAGATTATCGGCCAACTGTGCATCTGTTTCACGGTCGCCAATGACATAAGACCCCGCTATATCATATTCCGGATTATCAATATAATCTGTCAACATTCCTATACCAGGCTTGCGACATGGATGGTTATCAGCAGGAAGATGCCGGTCAATGAGTATATTATCAAACTCTATACCCTCCCCCTTCAATGTCTGGAGTATAAAATTATGTACTGGCCAGAAAGTCTTTTCTGGAAAAGAATCCGTACCAAGTCCATCCTGATTTGACACCATTACGAACTCAAAATCAAGGTTCTTGCGTATAAAAGCAAGATTACGGAATACGCCCTCTACAAAGACTAACTTCTCAAAGGCGTCTATCTGTTCGTCTTCCGGCTCTTTTATAAGGGTACCGTCACGATCTATAAAAAGAAGTTTTTTCAAAATATTTGCTTTAGTTTAGAGTTTTATCGTTTCAACATACAGGCCAGTATTCATATTTGACAAGAACCCAAGCCCAGTATTATCAAAATACGAGTTTATTTTTCCTTGGAATATATGTCGCCGAAAAGATACATCAACGACGCACTGAACGCCACACTCAACAACCAACAAAAGGTCATGGCAACGGTACTGACAGCTATCATCAAGACATAACCCGCCATTGGAATCAATGCTGTATCGCCAAAATTCACATTACCTTCCACACTACTGAGATACGCTTCCGTCGACACTATGCCCGGAACTACAATAACGGCACAGATTATCATAAACAAGAATGCACTCCATAACGTCAAAGAAAAAATCTTTCCTTTGTGATGGAATCCCTTTTTGTATGCAATCTTAAAGTCAAATGCAGACATTTTCTCCTTGTCATCCACACCAACTGCAGGCTTCATCATCCTACAACTGAACGTATATATAAGAGGTGTAAGGAATATTACCAATATTATAGCGAGCAACAACATTATACAAAGTGCAAGTACCCTGTACTCCATTGACAATCCACCAATGAAAGTCACCAACGGATCTATTATAGGGAAGCCGGGCATATTCAGCAACAATATCCATATAGTATAAGGCAGGCTGCGCCACACCAAATTCATAGTGCGTCCCAAAGAGCGTTTCCATATAGTCATCTTCGTTGCTGCGACATCCTCAGGCAAAGGAATCTCCAGCGCCGTCAGACGTCGAAACAGCAAGACCATCCTCGCTATGGCTATAACCGAGGCCAACCATGCGAGGGTATATAATGACATTGCGGACAATATTTCTTCAAGCGACACAGTTCCAAATGCAACTATCGCAACATTCTGCTTGACATTACATGCCGCAGAAAGCACACCAAGCAATGACGCTATAGTAAAATAAGGCAACAGCACCCTGACCACAAGCATCAACTGCTTGGCAAGGAAAGCATAGCCCTTGCTAATACAAGACGCAAAAGAATGTCTTGCAAACAAAGAAATATTGTCCATAGTGTTTATTCCTATTTACTTTTTCTGTTATTTCTGCTTCTTCAGTTCAGCAACAGTCTGTTCCAAGGCAGCTATCTTATCCAAAGAATCCTGTTCTTTCTTACGTTCAAGTGCAACGACGGCCTCCGGTGCATTAGCAACGAAACGCTCATTAGAAAGTTTTTTCTGGATACCGACAATGAAACCTCTTAGATGCTTCAGTTCTGTTTCGGCCTTTGCTATCTCAGCCTCAACATCTATCAAGTCACCCACAGGAACGGCAAATTCACGGGTTCCGATCATGAAAGCACTGGACCCTTCACCCTTTTGGGCAACATAAACGATATCGGCAAGGCCTGCCATTTTTTTGATAACCGGTCCCAACGCTGGGCATTTTGTGATGACCCTGTCATCCTCACCTGCCACTACAACCTCCAGTTGTAATGGTTCACGAGGGCCGATATTCTTCGTCTGGCGCACGCCACGTACTCCAGATATAACCTGTTTTGCCTCATCATACTGTGCAAGCAACCTCTGTTCTGCCTCTGTCGGTGCATCCAAAGCAAAGACAGACACCATCAAAGACTCCCCTTCCGTGCGGTCAGCAATATGCTGCCACAACTCTTCCGTTATAAAAGGCATGAACGGATGTATTATATGCAGCAGCTTATCGAATATCCCAAGTGTTGCATTCAGCGTCTCCCTGTCTATCGGTGTCAGGTAAGCCGGTTTAATCATCTCAAGATACCAACCGGAGAATTCATCGGTAAAGAGTTTGAATGCCGCCATCAAAGCCTCATTCAAACGGTACTTTGAGTAGTCGTCATTGATTTCCGCATAACATGATTTTATTTTTGCATTCATCCATGCTATACTCTTTTGGTTTGACACAGACTGCTCAGTGTCAGCCACATCCCATCCTTTCACCAATCTGAAAGCATTCCATATCTTGTTACAGAAAGCCATACCCTGCTGACAAAGTGATTCATCAAACAGAATATCATTGCCTGCAGGAGCAGCAAGGAGCATTCCCATACGCACACCATCAGCACCATACTTGTCTATGAGTCCAATAGGATCTGGCGAATTACCCAACTGCTTTGACATCTTACGACCAAGACTGTCACGCACAATACCTGTGAAATACACATTATGGAAAGGCACATTCTTCATAAACTCCTCACCCGCCATAATCATGCGCGCCACCCAGAAGAAGATAATGTCCGGTGCAGTCACAAGGTCACAAGTAGGATAATAGTATTTTATCTCCTCATTGTCAGGGTTATTTATGCCATCAAACAAAGACACAGGCCACAGCCATGAAGAGAACCATGTATCCAGAGCGGCATCGTCCTGCTTCAGTTCGTCAATGGACAATGCTGGCATATTGAATTTAACACGTGCCTTTTCCAAAGCCTCTTCCTTTGTCAATGCTACGACAAAGCGTTCCTCCTCACCCTCGTCAGTGTCAAGATAGTATGCCGGTATGCGGTGTCCCCACCACAACTGTCGTGAGATACACCAATCCTGTATATTCTCGAGCCAGTTCTTGTAGGTGGTAACATATTTTGATGGATAGAACTTTATTTCGCCATTGAGAACCGGTGGCAATGCAATATCAGCAAAGTGCTGCATTGACAGGAACCACTGCATACAAAGACGCGGTTCCACGGCAGTGTCAGGATTACGTTCTGAATACCCCACCTTGTTATCATAGTCTTCTATCTTCTCCAGTAACTGCGCATTGCCGAGGTCTATCGCTATTTGCTTGCGCACATCCATGCGATCCATTCCTATATACATACCGGCAGCCTCGGATATAGTCCCGTTAGCGTTGAATATGTCAATGATCTCAAGTTTATGTGTCTTACCAAGATTGTAGTCGTTCACATCATGTGCAGGAGTAACCTTCAGACAACCAGTACCGAACTCTATGTCAACATATCTATCCTCAATGACAGGTATTTCCCTACCGACAAGCGGCACTATCACTTTGTGCCCTTTTAACCATTTGTTCTTTGCATCTTTAGGATTTATACACATTGCGGTATCACCCATAATGGTTTCCGGGCGCGTTGTTGCCACTACAGCATAATAACCCTTCTCGTCCTTGTGCATTACCTCGCCATCTTCATCAGTCGGCTTGACCGCATCCTGATCAACGATATAATACTTCAGATAGTACAACTTTGACTGTTCCTCACGATATACCACCTCTTCTGTAGAGAGAGCCGTCTGCGCTTTCGGGTCCCAGTTTATCATTCTGAGTCCACGATAGATAAGTCCCTTTTCGTAAAGTTCTACAAAGACCTTCAACACAGACTCTGAGCGTTTCTCATCCATGGTGAAAGCAGTACGGTCCCAGTCACAAGAGGCTCCGAGACGACGGAGCTGCTTGAGGATTATGCCACCGTACTCATGCGTCCAGTCCCACGCTTTCTCAAGAAACTCCTCACGTGTAAGGTCAAGTTTCCGTATTCCCTGGTCTGCCAGTCTTTTCACCACTTTTGCCTCTGTGGCTATAGACGCATGGTCAGTACCCGGTACCCAGCAAGCGTTTTTGCCGTCAAGGCGGGCTTTGCGCACAAGAATATCCTGTATCGTCTCATTGAGCATGTGCCCCATATGCAGCACACCCGTAACATTAGGGGGCGGAATCACAATAGTGAAAGGTTCACGTCCATCAGGCTTACTGGCGAAAAGTTTGTTATCTATCCAATACTGGTACCACTTTGTTTCCACATTCTGTGGAGAATACTTACTTGCAAGTTCCATTTAGTGTCTATCTGAATTTATGTTTGTTCTTTTTCTTTGTGTGCTATGACGAAGAATTGTCCTTTTATCAGGCAATTGCATTTTGAGTCGCAAAGTTAATACATTTTTTTGACACTCACAAATTTTTGGGGAATAATCGCAACAGCCCTTTATCCCATCAAAAGACCTGCGTGCATATCTTTATCAATACACCTTCAACACACCCCCCACCCTCGGAGTATAGTCAAGCGACAAATCATTCTTCTTATACAGGTATTTCAGGCGTATGCCATACTTCTGCGAGATATCATAAAGACTCTCTCCGGCCGCTATAACATGTGGCTTGCGCTTGTACACCTTATCAGCACTCCGGCGTTTCTTCTTCAAATACACAATTTCGCCGTCATTCAAGACATCTTTTCTGTCACGTTCATTGTATCGTGCCAGTTTTCTTGCACTTACATCAAACTCCTTGCCTATGGATGCGAAAGTGTCGCCACGTCGTGCCACCACGTAATAGTTCTTGTTATTATAGTCTATCACATGACCGCCGAAGCCATAAGCCACCGCACCCTCGTGCCTTGCAAGATACTTGTCATAGGTCTTCACTTTGTCATATTTGTCAAGGCCATACGTCTCTATAATATCTATCAATCGCGATGCATACTGCGGATTGGTAGCATAGCCACACGCTTTCAGTCCACGCGCCCAGCCTTTATAGTCTGTCCGCCTGAGAGAGAAGAGACTGGAATAGCGGTTCCTTTTCAGAAAAACACTATGGTCCTCATAACTTTCCCTGGCATTACCATACACACGAAAGCACTCATTCCGCTCATCATCATTCATACGCATGGATGCGCCTGTCCAATCATGACACTTTATACCGAAGTGGTTATTGCCACGCGTAGCCAACGAGCTACGCCCCGCCCCACTCTCCAACAAGCCTTGTGCTATGGTTATAGAAGCTGGAATATTATGCCTGAACATCTGCTCAATGGCAATGTCCTTGTATTTCTTGATATAATCCTGATAAGCAGAATTCTGCTTCAATTGCGGAAAAGCCTGAACGGCACACAGCAATAGGACAAAGATGAGATGTATCGGACGTACCATAAGATTTATACAATTAAAGCGATGCTCATTACACAGAACACCGCTTTGTTACGTTTTGGGTAGTGGATAGGGGATTCGAACCCCTATGGCAAGAATGAGAATCTTGAATCCTAGCCCTTAGATGAATCCACCATCAGATTATGCTTGCCCTAATTGTCTGCCGTACAGATTGTCATCAACTTTCTTTACCATTACCACACAGCAACGAAAGTTACATATAAAACAAAAAAACGCCAGACAACAAAATTGTAGTGGATAGGGGATTCGAACCCCTATGGCAAGAATGAGAATCTTGAATCCTAGCCCTTAGATGAATCCACCGCAAACATTTGTGTGGCATTGAGTAACAAGGTGCGGAAGGTGGGGGATTCGAACCCCCGGTACGGTAACCCGCACGTCAGTTTAGCAAACTGGTGGTTTCAGCCACTCACCCAACCTTCCAAACTTATTCAGTATCCAAACCGACACCTGTGTTTTATCTCAATAACATAGTACCCTAAAGTACTTGCACAACCAGAACCAACGATTTAATCACAGCCGTTTCCGAATTGCGAGTGCAAAGGTAGCGTTTTTTTTCCATTCTGCCAAATATTTATACGGAATTTTATTCCCTACCAATAAAAAAAGCAGATTTCACTTTACAGCACAAATAGTCCATGTATTACCAAAGTGCTGGAATAACAATTTGAAAATGTCCGAATTACAACGTAACAGCTATACTTTTACGCTATAATTCGGGCATCTCCATATTAGTCTAATTTATGTATCACAAGGCCAGAACGCAGTTTCGGTTCAAACCATGTAGCCTTAGGAGGCATGATATTGCCGGAATCGGCAATGTCCATTATCTGCTTCATAGATACAGGATAGAGTGCAAGGGCAGCACGCATCTCACCGGAATCCACACGGCGTTTCAGTTCACCGAGACCACGCAGTCCACCCACGAAATCTATACGCTGGCTTGAACGCAGGTCACCTATTGCCAGTATATCCTGCAAAATCAGGCGTGAAGATATGTCAACATCAAGTACACCAATAGGGTCTGCATCATTGAACGTCCCAGGCTTAGCATTGAGTGCATACCATTCTCCGTCCAGATACAGTGAAAACTCATGAGCATGCTGTGGACGATATTCCCCTGCCCCTTTCTTTTCTACCTTGAAATTCTGTGACAGTTTCTCAAGGAACTGTTCAGACGTATTACCATTAAGGTCTTTCACCACACGGTTATAGTCCAACACCGTCAACTGACTTGCCTGGAAGCATACTGCCATGAAATAATTATACTCCTCATCACCTTTGTGATTCGGATTATTGGCAGCCTTTTCTGCACCCACAAGAGCGGCAGCAGCAGAACGGTGATGTCCGTCGGCTATATAGAGGGCAGGCATCTTCGCAAACTCATCCGTAATGAGTTGTATGTCCGCATCGTCACTGACAACCCACAACTGGTGGCGGAATCCGTCAATAGGCGCAACAAAATCATATTCAGGCTTTGCTGCCGCATACTTCATAATGAGTGAATTGAGCGTTGCATTGTCCGGATACGCAAAGAACACCGGCTCAATATTCGCATTATTGATGCGGACATGCTTCATACGGTCCTCCTCTTTGTCACGCCGTGTCAGTTCGTGTTTTTTGATGACACCAGTCTGATAATCGCCAGAATAAGCACCCACGACGAGTCCGTACTGTGTCTTTTCCTTACCGCCATTGGCAGGCAGGCACGAGGTCTGCGCATAGATGTAGTACTGTTCTTTGCCATCTTGTACCAACCATCCGTTATCTTGGAATTTCCTGAAGTTTTCCGCTGCCTTATCATAGACTTTGGAATCATACTCACTTGTACCTACAGGAAAATCTATTTCCGGCTTGATAATATGATACAAAGACTTCTCATTGTCGCCTGCTTCTGCACGTGCCTCTTCTGAATCCAGCACATCATAAGGGCGACTCTCTACCTGCTCCACGAGGTCTTTAGGAGGGCGGATGCCCTTAAAAGGTTTTACTATTGCCATTATTTAGTTGTTTTATCGTTTGATAAATAGGTGCGAGTAAAGGCTGACAGATGGAGTGCGATGACTGCAACAAGACCCTGGCCACCATTTTCAGTACAAAAGTACAAAATATATTTCATACAGCAAAATAATTCTGCACAAAAACATTTACACCTTATATATATAATAGCACCCAATATATATAATAGTACCAAGCAGATTCAAACGTTTACAGATTACCCCTTTCCTTGTCAAGGTAATACTTATATGTACCTACTGTAAGTTCATCGCAGGCTGACTCATCACATACTACAATGCTTTTCGGGTGCATCTGCAACATAGAAGCAGTCCATTTATGAGATACGGGACCATCAACAATATGCTGCAAAGCGCGCGCCTTATGGTGACCACTGCACACAAGCAGCACTTCCCTGGCTGCCATCACTGTACCGATACCTACCGTGAGAGCCTGTTTGGGCACAAGGTCAAGGTTGCCGTCAAAAAAACGGGAATTGGCTATTATTGTATCCGTAGTAAGAGTCTTAACACGGGTCTTGCTTGCCAAAGACGACCCCGGCTCATTGAAAGCCAGATGTCCGTCAGGTCCTACGCCACCCATGAACAGGTCTATACCACCAGCAGACTCTATCGCTTTTTCATAATCCTCACACTCTTTCTGCAAATCCGCAGCATTACCGTTAAGTATGTGTACATTCTCTTCTTTTATATCAATATGCGAAAAAAAGTTTTTCCACATAAAGGAATGATAACTTTCAGGATGTTCCTCTGGCAACTTGACATATTCATCCATATTGAAGGTTATGACATGTTGGAAAGAAATCTCTCCCGCTTTACATTTCTTTATCAGTTCCTTATACAGGCCAAGCGGCGAAGAACCTGTCGGGCATCCCAACTTAAAAGGTTTATCAGCTGTCGGGTTTGCTTCTTTTACTCTCTTTGCCACATAGTCGGCTGCCCATCTTGACATTTTTTCATAATCGGGCTCAATAATCACTCTCATAAATATTATTCTATTGGTTGTTTAGGTCACCGGGGGCACTACTTGTTCTAAGACTTGCGTCCCCCATTATCAGGTAAGTTTGTCAAAAAAAAACGTAGTTATATCCGTTTTATTGTGTGAAATGCACTTTTTATAGGTCGGTTCTACCAATTGGCTCTGCCAAATTCTTATTTCTCTGCCAAGGGATGTTTGGTTACCAAAGAAGGAACATCTACATATAAATACTATGCAGAATGGTATGTCAGTCTCTTTTTTCCTCTCT
This sequence comes from uncultured Prevotella sp., assembly GCA_964587945.1. Classification (GTDB taxonomy): domain Bacteria; phylum Bacteroidota; class Bacteroidia; order Bacteroidales; family Bacteroidaceae; genus Prevotella. The sequence continues at coordinate 17,255 of CAZPNC010000008.1, forward strand.
GAAATCCACACAGGGAATCCAAAAGATTCCGGAGTGTACTTGCCTTCTATAAACAAGCCATCCCACGAATACAAGGACAAAAGTACATATTTTTTCTGTACTTTCAAAACCTTCTGCTGATTTTTTGTATTTACAGTAAGAAAAATATCATAAGTAGCTGTTGGTTTTATGTGGGTTCTGCAAATTTGCTTTGTCGTTTTTTTGACGGAACCCCTTTTACAAGTTCTAATATAGAACATGGGACAGCCTTACGTCCTTGAGTCAGAAACGCCGTAGGTGCGGCATGGTTCCATGCCGTGTCGTGATAATGTCATCAACAACACTTGAAACCAAGCCACACCTATGGTGCTAATCTTGAAAATACGATTCCGCCTCTCCTATACCCGACTTGCGGGCGGAAAAGGCAGACAAGGCGCTATTCCTTAACCACCTTCACCGTTTCACCGCCACATTTCACCACATACGTTCCGGCTTTAAGGCCTGACATTATGCCATTGACAGAGTTCACACCTTCTATTGTCTTCACTGATTTTCCTGCTATGTTATATACAGATACCTTGCCAGAAAATTCTTTTTTCACACTTACTCCATCTACTCCTGAAGGATCTGAAGACTTCGCTTTGACGATAAAATCTTGCCAATATTCCGTAACTTTATACGTCTCAACCGCAGTGTCTGGTACATACAGCAGGGCTTTACTGACATCTGTATTATAAAAAGTATTATAATCGACAGATGGAGGGGTTATGGCATCGCATGTTATGCTTGTAAGGTTGGGACAGTAGGAAAACGCTACACGTCCAATACTTGTTACTGAAGTCGGGATTTTTATGCTTGTAATGCCGGAGCAGTATTCAAACGCAGCAAACCCGATGCTTGTTACAGAACTTGGGATAACAGTAATGTAACATCCAAAGATTAAAGCATTTGATGAAGACTCTATTATAGCGTTGCAGTTCTCGCGTGAATCATATACAGTATTGTCTTGTGCCACCTTTATACTTTTAATGTTGGAGCAGTCTTTAAATGCAGACAAACCGATGCTTGTTACGGAACTTGGGATGCTTATGTTTGTAAGGCTGGAGCAGCTGGAAAACGCAAACATCCCGATGCTTGTTACGGAACTTGGGATGCTTATGTTCGTAAGGATAGAACAGTCAGAAAACGCAAACATCCCGATGCTTGTTATGGAACTCGGGATATTTATGCTCGTAAGACTGGAGCAGCCGGAAAACGTCCTTAACCCGATGCTGGTTACGGAACTCGGGATGTTTATTCTTGTAAGGCTGGAGCAGCCCCAAAAAGCAGAATTCCCGATGCTTGTTACAGAACTTGGTATGTTTACACTTTTAAGGCTGGAGCAGTCTTTAAATGCAGAAAAACCGATGCTTGTTACGGAACTCGGGATATTTATACTTGTAAGGCCGGAACAGTACTCAAACGCACCAGCCCCAATGCTTGTTACGGAATTCGGAATAACAGTAGTAGAACATCCACGTATTAAAGTATTTGATGATGTCTTTATTACTGCATTACAGTTGTCACGGGAATCATATACAGTATTGCCTTGTTCCACCTTTATGCTTGTAAGGCTGGAGCAGCCAGAAAATGCAAAAAAACCGATGCTTGTTACGGAACTCGGGATGTTTAGGTTTGCAAGGCTTGAGCAAAGGCCAAACACATAATTATCTATGTTTGTTACAGAACTTGGAATATTTATGCTTGTAAGGCTGGAGCAATAGAAAAACGCAGAATACCCGATGCTTGTTACAGAACTTGGGATGTTTACGCTTGTAAGGCTGGAGCAGTGTTCAAACGCATACTTCCCGATGCTTGTTACGGAACTGGGGATGTTTATGCTTGCAAGGCTGGAGCAGTCTTTAAACGCATTATCCCCGATGCTTGTTACGGAATATTTATTCCGTTGTCCGTCACAGAAGATGGTATAGTAACACTACCACTGTATTGGTTACCGCCAGACGTTACCTCTACGGTGAGTTCCGAACTTGAGGTAATGTTATAATAGATACCATCACTCTTAAATTCGTATGCTGATGCAGATAAAGAGAATAGCAACATGGTAAAAATGTAATTGATTTGTTTCATAGTTTGTCGTTTGTTAATTTGTTGTTCTTGCAGAGACACTATTACAAGCAAGGAAAGCATTTTGCAAGGAAGAATGCAGACTTGTAGTTTTTTATAATATGTCCATGTTTGTTAGGTTGAATTAAACTTACAGAATTCTTACTATGGCAAAAACAGAAGCGCCAGTTACGCCTGTTTAAGTATGTGTATCCTTCCCACTCTCGGCATGGATAATGACGTCGGAAAGATACGTTTTTTATTTGAACATCACAATAAAAAGGGAAGAAAATGCAGAAAAAGGACAAAAATATCGGAATAACAAAAGACAACACAGGACAATATTTTACATGAGTCGGATATGGTAAAAACAATAAAGCACCGTAGTTGCGGCATAGTAAAGGGCAGGGCGTGAGCCCTGTCTGTTTAGACATCGCCATCCCGATGAGCGCTGTAGGTGCGGCATAATTTCATATTGCCGGCGATATGCCATGACGATGTATATGAAATCATGTCGCACCTACGGCGCTTGTTACTGTTTCCGGGTTACGCATTGTAGATAGGGCTCACGCCCTATCCTATGTTATGTCGCCCGTACCGGGCTTTGCCTATTTCTTATCAACCAGTGGCGGATAGTAAGGGTAGGCCATTAATTGTCATTAGTTGTCATTGATAGCCATTAGTTGTCGTTAGTTGTCGTTAGTTGTCGTTGATAGTCTATGCGTGCTCCGCATATCTCCGGCAAAAGATTACATAGCATATTATGCCGACCACCACCATTGATGCGCCGATGACAGCAGGATAATGGTATGTTGACGGGTCACTCTCCGAAATAGGCAATCCACCAAGCCATGCCCCTACCGCATTACCGAAGTTGAACGCCAACTGCACCATAGCACCGCCCATCAATTCGCCACCCTTGCTGAAACGAAGCAAAAGCAACTGCTGCGGAGGCGACACAGCAAAGAGACAGCCGCAGGTGATAACCATCAACGGTACAAGAAGCCACTTGTTGTCTGCCGTAAAGGCAATAATGACGAGGCAGATAAAGAGGGCTATCTCCAGTCCCCTGCCTGTTTTTCCCGGACCAAAGCGGTCGGACATACCTCCTCCCACAAGGTTGCCTATCACCATTCCCGCTCCGGCAAGCGCCATCATAACCGTCATCCACGCCACAGGTACACCGGCAAGTTGGGTTAGTGTGGGTGAGATATAACTGTACCAACAGAAGATACCGCCATTACCGAAGATTGTGGCAAAGACGATTAGCCATGGGGCAAGGTGCTTCAAAAAGCGGAAATTGCCCCGAAAGCCGGTATCGGGCAACGGTTTCATTTCCGGAATCCAACGCACTATGCTGACAAGTGTGACGATGTTGCACAGGCATGAAAAGCCGAACACCAGCCGCCAACTGACCATACCGGTGAGAAACGTGCCGAAGGGTATGCCGACAAGGTTGGCAACGGTCATGCCTGAGGTCATGATTGCCACGGCAATGGTGGACTTCCCATCCTTGGAAAGTCTGTCCGCCACGATGCTGCCTACTCCAAAATACGCTCCATGGGGCATACCGGCACAGAATCTGAAAAGCATCATAAGCCAGAATTGCCACCCTGTGCCATGCCCTTCCGTCGGGACAGGGCATAGACTCATGGCAAGTGATGCCAATGCCATTATGGTGCAGAGCATATAGAGAATGCGTTTCAATGGCCATGTGCGTGCAATGATGGCCACAAACGGAGCACCGGCACACACACCAAGTGCGTAAGCCGAGATGAATGACCCAGCCTGGGGGATAGTGATACGAAAGTCGGTTGCAATGAATGGCAGTATGCCCATCATTACAAACTCCGTCACACCGAGTCCGAATGTGCCGAAAGCCAACGCCGTCAGTGATTTTTTCATAATTGTGTCTTTGAGATTCTTATGTGTTAGTGTTATCGTGAAATGTATGTGTTTTTCTGTATGTGATGTAATAGTGCCCTTTTTACGTTGTAACAGTGCCACTTTTACAATGCGATTTGGGCACTATTACCATGTAAAAGTGTCCAAATTGCAACGTCATATAAATGAAGGTGAATTACTGTCCCAGCCAATAGAGGAAGCGAACGGTACGCACTCCATTATTTCCCTATTCTGTACGTTATCTTACCGGCAGTGTCCTTGCCACGCACCTCCATCACTATCCGATAGAGTTGTTTGCCCCACATTCCGGCAAGGAGAGGTTCAAGCAATTCGGATTTGTCTTCTACAGTGACCGACAGTTGGCTTGGAGCATACTTTATGCTGCTCGCACCCAGTTTCACTGTGCCCATTTGTGACACATCGGGCTTGGTGGTTGTCATGAACATCAAGCGTGTTGGTGACTTGTATTCGCTCAGTTTGTATTTCTCCGTCACCTCCACGTCCGTACCTTTCAATGTTACTGTGCGCTGCCAATAATCCACAGCAGCCGATTCTGGATAAGCCTTTGCTATGTCGAGCGTTATACTGTGCCGGCTATTCTTTACAACAGTAGCATGATACTGTTTGCCATCGTGCTGGCTGATGCCGTTTATCTGTGGCAGGTTATGGTAGTCACTCTGCATTGTCCATATAGTATAACGGTCTTTTCCGAATGTCTTTGAGGTGTACGCCCCTACCCCACAGTCAATGAGCAGCGGTTCCCCGGCGGTATACAAAATAAACGAGCCTACATCATTGTGGTTATGGCTCTCGCCGTTAGTACCGCCCTTCACAGCCAGAAACATGTCTTTTCCACGCATGGTGGCTATCTGCAGATTTGGCAGCCATGCCTCCACTTTCGGCTCAGCAGGCTGTTGTGCAGCAAGGGATTCAATATGTTTGAGCATCATCAGTTCCCTTCCCAACGTAGGGAAATTGCCGCTTGAGGCATATAGTGTGGCAGGTGCTGTCCAGAAATTCTTGTCTTTCGCCAGCCACGCGGCAAAACCTTTCATGGCAGCGTCATCGAGATAGAGTGCAAAAGGCCACAACACGTTGAGTTGCACCACGCTCTTGTTCTCGTGGGCATCGGCAAAATTCACCGAATATCCGTTTGCTATATACATCTTATATATATATGCACCCATACGTGCGACCTTGTCTTTCTGATAATCAAGCACCGTCACATTGGCAAGACTGTCATTCTTTATTTGCTTCATCAGGTTAAAGCAATCGAAAAGCGACGCTGCCGCACGGTCCCAATAGCCTGTTCCCTCATCGCATCCGCCATCTTCCGGGTATGCGTCAACGAAAGCCCTCATGCAGCCTTCTATCTCTGTCACCGCTTTCTGACGTAGTTCCGGATTATTTTCGTAAAGCATTACGCAGGTAAGCCAGTTGCTGCATATCCATGGATTCCAGTTCATGCCGGCCGTTTTCCACCATGCCTTGCGTCCCAATGCCTTCGTAAGGATGCGATATTTTATTTCACTTGCTATCTTGTTATGTAATTCCGGAGAGAAACGGTCAAGTTCCTCCTTCAGTTCCTTACCTGTCCAGGCAATGAGTGAGGAGGATTCGGCATTGAACAAATCCACAGGCTGGTCGCCATATAGCGGTACGGGCTTTCCATAATGTGCAGGAATGCCCCACCACGGCTCTTCCATCATGACCTCCAGACCATTGATGATGTCGGGCATGAAGCGTCCCTTGCGTTCCGTTATCTCTGCCATCACAAGGGCGGCAAGCTGGCGACGGCGTTCAAAGACTATCGTTTCATATCCCACCCTGTTGCCGTCTTTGCGGAAACGGGCGAACTCGGTCACGGGAAGTGTAGCCCATGCCTTGCCGAGATAAGACTCGCCATAGCAGATATAGGTATCGGTATTGAGTCGCTCTGCGGCAAACGCCGTGCAGAGTGCCAATGACAGTATTATTGTTAAGAGAATTTTGCGCATATGTAGTTGTTTAGTTGCCTTGTTGTTTAGTGGTTGGGTTGCTTCTTGCTTAGGCAAGCGGCACTGTGTACCGAGCGGCATTGATAATCACTGGATGCAATAAAAAAGATTATTATAAAACCGAATTTGCATACTTACTCGTTTCTGAAGTATCAGTAGCATTGCATATTATTGGCAACGGACTTATGACACGGTATTCATAACCATGAATCCAAGCCGTCTCCATCCTGAAGTACAGGGAACTTGCTGCGGAATTTCCGCAACTGTTCCATATCTATCTCGGCAGTAATGGCGGAAGGAGTGTCGTCCAAAGCCTGCACGGTATCCCTACCGTACGAATCGACAACCATAGTACCACCATCATAATGACACTGTGGGTCACTGCCTACACGGTTGACAGCCAACACATAGCATTGGTTTTCCAAGGCTCTGGCATGCACCAATGTGTTCCATACTTTACGACGGCTGTCAGGCCAGTTCGCTACATAGAGACAACAGTCGTAAAGTGGTTCAGTGTTGCCGGATATTTCATCTTTGTGCAACACATTGCGAGAGAATATGGGAAAGCGGAGGTCATAACATACTTGAAGCATGAATTTAACTTCACGCCACTCCACTACACAGCGACCCTCGCCACGTGTGTACGTCTTTTCCTCACCGCCATAAGTAAACAGATGACGTTTGTCATAGTAATGGTATGTGCCGTCCGGCTTGACAAAATACAGCCGGTTGCAGTATTTCCCGTCTTCGGTCTTGACTGCAACAGAGCCTGACACTGCAGCATCCAAGGTCTTTGCCATACGCTGCATCCACTGCATGGTATCTCCTTCAGCCTGTTCCGCCACGCCTTCCGGTTCAACGGCAAAGCCTGTGGTGAACATTTCCGGAAGCACATAGAGGTCAGAACCTGCCGCGCCCAACATGAGGCTTTCCGCCATAGTGCGATTGGCGACAGCGTCATTCCATGCTATGTCCATCTGTATCAATGTCGATTTCATATAAGTAGTTGTTTAGTGTTTTTGTTGTTTGGTTATTTTGTTGTTTGCACTAAGTAGTTGTTTCCTGCTTAGGCAAGCGTCACTTTTCCTCCTACAACAAAAAAAAGAGGCACAATGATTATACATCACCATGTCTCTTTGTCTGTTATGTCATTGTATGTTTGTCATACAAACACCAATTTAGGATGTTCTGAATATCTGTTTCGGTGGTTATTTACATGACTTGCCGGAAATCTTTCCAATCCGACTGACCTACAACCCCTAACCTATAAACAGCGAACCCCAATCCTACTTGTTTACCTGGAACTTGGTAATGCCGTCATTAATGAAGCCTACAATCTGCTTTGCGGCAGCAATACCGGCATTGGTGTTGGCTTCTGCAGTCTGCGCACCCATCTTCTTAGGAGTAGAGAAGTAACGTCCTTCAAACTTTGCGAACTCTGCATCAGCATCAGGTTTGATGTCAGTGATGTACTTCAAATCGGTACGTTCTGCAAGAAGGTCTATGAGGCTGGCCTCGTCAATGACTTCCTTACGGGCGGTATTGATAAGGATAGCATTCTTCTTCATTGTAGAACAGAGTGCCTTATTGATTGAGTTCTTGGTTTCTGCTGTTGCAGGGATGTGCAAAGACACAACGTCACACTCCTTGAAAAGGTCTGCCTGTGATGCCACAGCCTTCACTCCGGCAGCCTCGATAACGTCAGCAGGGCAGTAAGCGTCGTATGCATAAACCTCCATGCCGAAGCCTTTGGCAACACGTGCTACATTACGGCCTACATTACCGAATGCAAGGATACCGAGTTTCTTGCCCATCAATTCGCTACCTGCCTTACCATTGTAGAAGTTACGAACGGTATAGACAAGAAGACCGAGAACAAGTTCTGCAACGGCATTAGCATTCTGACCTGGGGTATTCATAACCACTACATTGTTGGCTGTGGCTGCCGCAAGGTCAACATTGTCGTAACCGGCACCTGCACGGACAACAATCTTAAGGTTCTTGGCAGCGGCGAGTACCTCTGCGTCGATTTTATCAGAACGTATGATGATAGCGTCCACATCGGCAACTGCCGCAAGCAGCTGTGCCTTTTCTGCGTATTTCTCAAGGAGGGCGAGTTCAAAACCTGCACCGTCTATGACTTCCTTAATGCCAGCCACTGCTGTTGCAGCGAAAGGCTTTTCTGTTGCTATTAAAACTTTTGCCATGATTCAAATGTTTATATGGGGTTGGGTTATGGGTTGTAGATGGATGTAAGGAAAGCAGACCTGCTGACATATCATATCCTATTACCTAAAACCTATAACCCAACGCCTTGAAATTAATGTTTTGCTTCAAACTCCTTCATGCAGGCAATGAGTGCCTCGCAGCCTTCAATGGTCTGTGCGTTATAGCAAGATGCACGGAAGCCACCTACAGAACGATGTCCCTTGACACCTACCATGCCACGTTCCTTAGTTGCGAAGTTGAGGAAGTCCTGTTCCAGATCCTTGTATTCGTCGTTCATAACGAAGCAGAGATTCATAATAGAACGGTCTTCTACGTTTGCCGTTCCCTTGAAGAGTTTATTGCGGTCTATCTCACCGTATACCATTTCAGCACGCTGAATGGCACGCTTCTCCATAGCCTCAACACCACCGTTACGCTTAATCCAACGTAGAGTTTCAAGTGCAGAGTATATTGGTACTACCGGAGGAGTATTGAACATGGAACCTTTCTCCACGTGAGTGCGGTAGTCAAGCATTGTAGGTATCTGGCGGGAAACCTTGCCAAGAAGGTCATTCTTGACGATAACGAATGTTACACCTGCCATAGCGAGGTTCTTCTGGGCACCACCATAAATCATGCCGTACTTGCTTACGTCAAGCGGACGTGAGAAGATATCGGATGACATATCTGCGATTACAGGTACCGGAGAATCGTAATCCTTACGTATTTCCGTTCCATAGATGGTGTTATTTGATGTGATGTGGAAGTAATCAGCATCTGCAGGGATGGTAAAATCCTTTGGTATATAGGTATAGGTTGCCTCTGCTGAAGATGCCACCTCAACTACTTCACCAAACAATTTAGCCTCCTTCATGGCCTTCTTTGCCCACACACCAGTGTTGAGGTATGCAGCCTTCTTCTCAAGGAAGTTGTAAGGAATCATGCAGAACTCAAGCGATGCACCACCGCCAAGGAATATAACAGAATAACCCTCAGGTATCTGGAGGAGTTCCTTGAACAGAGCTTCAGCCTCATCAACAACAGGCTGAAAATCTTTTGCGCGGTGACTGATTTCCATCAGCGAGAGTCCAGAACCATTAAAGTCAAGACACTGTGCGGCAGTCGCTTCGATAACTTCACGTGGGAGCATTGAAGGACCCGCATTAAAATTGTACTTCTTCATTGATTTATTGTTTAAAGTTTATTTTTTAGACTTTATATGTTTGTCAATTGCATGGTAGATTTCCTCTATTCTACTTTGCGGAGCAAAGGTACTCATTTTATTTTAATGTAGCAAACATAACTGCACAAAAATGGCTTTTTGTGCAGTTATTGTTGCAATTTAAGCCATAATGACAAGTAGAGTTGTCATTATTCCAAAGATGAATATATTACGGGCTGTCATTCCCAATACCTTATTCAAGCCTCTGCCCTGCCCTATTTCACACATTGTCTGCCATGTAAACAAATGCAAGACAAGGGGCGGTAAAGAAAGGATGACGCTCGATGCGGTCAGCCCTACACTATGGATGACCAGTATTATTGCAACTGGCACTATCAACAGATACAGCAATCGGGTAACTTTTCTACCAAGTGCAACCACAATGGTTCGCTTGCCAACGGCTCTGTCGTTGTCTATATCACGGTAATTGTTTATTATTAATAATGTGTCCACTATCAAGCCACATGACGTGGCGAGCATCCACGGCATATTGTCAAGTGTCTGCAAGTATTCCGGCACTATTACATAGCAACTGAAACAACATGGTATCAAACCGAAAAACACGATTACAAGCAGGTCACCAAGTCCTTTGCCCGCAAGCAACGTGGTGTAGAGAAAACAGAAAAGCAGACACAAGATGCCTATGATTATCAGTTTCCAACCACCATACAAAACCAATGGCAACCCTACGACGCAGGCAAGAAATGAGGTTATGGCTATAGCTTTTCGCATAGCCTTTAGCGTTACCCACCCTTGTTGGCACGCCCTTTGTGGTCCAAGACGCGCTTCATTGTCACGCCCTCGCACACAATCGAAATAATCATTGACGAAATTGGCATCTATCTGCATAACGAAAGCGAACAGGAAACAGAGTACCATCGGCACAAAGCCATAACCATCCCCTCCCGTAAGATGCCATGCGTATGATGATCCAAGCATCACAGGAACAGCGGCAGCCGTTAACGTTTTCGGCCTTGCGGCAAGAAACCATGCCCTAAATGTGTTTGGCTTTATCTCCATCATATCTTTAACGTCTGTAGTTTTCATGGCTTTTTTGAACCCAAAGCACAGTATATTCTGTCAAAAGCCTGACGCAACCGTACCTCATCGGCAATGATGTCACGCAACTCTTTCAAGTTCGTTTCATTCTCAGAACCGAGAATCCAGAGGTGTATGTAGCCGGAAACGGAATACTTCTGCTGTATGTGTTCACGAAACCTCAACCATTGTTCTTCTGTATTCTTATCCGGATAATGCTCCAATCCGAACTGCACTGTACGACGAAAGACCGTATCGGGAAGCAAATCCCTGTCAGCCTCCGCTACTATTCTGCCGTAAATGGAACGTGGTGCGCGTGATGCCGATGCCCTATGGTCTTCCACAGCCTGCCCCATTGTCTCAATCTGCTGGCATGAAAACCATTTTTCCAAACGTTTGTCGGCACGGAGTATCTTACCACTTGTTATATGATGTATTGCGCGAGGCCCCTCTAATCCGAGGTCATGGTACGCCGCTATGGTGTATGCCATATCGGCATCAGCACCCATTCGGCGCGCCAAGACATCAGAAGCCTTGAGGACGTGCATAATATGCTCCATATTATGCGCCGCATCAAACGCAGCATAACGTGGAAGGATGTTGCGCTCAATGAACTCCATCAAGTCAAGAGAAACGCCGTATCCCATCTACAGTTTAAGGTCTTTCAATACCTGGGCAATCTTCTGACGTGTGGTCAGACGTGTCGGCACAAGTGGAAGACGAAGATAATTCTTCAACAGTCCCATCTCATTCATCAACGCCTTGACACCTGCCGGATTACCATCGACAAAAAGCAAACCGTACAGGTCTGTAAACTTATGGTGTATCTTCTGTGCAGCACCAAACTCACCGCGGAACTCCAAACGTATCATACGAGAGAATTCCTTTGGCAAAGCATTACCAATCACGGAAATAGCGCCTACTGCGCCACATGCTATCATAGGAAATGTCAGAGAATCATCACCGGAAAGGACTTCAAAGTCTGCCGGTTTGTACTTAATGATCTCATCCACCTGTTCAATAGAACCGCTGGCTTCCTTGATGGCAACAATATTGTCACAATCATTAGCAAGGCGGCAAGTGGTCTCCGGTTTCAGATTGATACCTGTGCGTCCCGGTACATTATAAAGCACAACCGGCAGTTTGGTCGCTGCCGCTATAGCCTTGAAATGCTGGTATAAACCTTCTTGTGAGGGTTTGTTATAAAAAGGACACACAGAAAGAATACCGTCAATACCACTGAAATCGAAAGTCTTGATATGCTCTATAACTGCAGCAGTGTTATTCCCTCCACATCCCATAAGCAAAGGAACACGACCGGCAACCTGCTTGACGATAGCCTGCTTGACATCATAATATTCTTGTTGTGATAGACAAGGAGTCTCACCAGTAGTGGCAAGGATGCAAAGGAAATCGGCACCATTACCTAACTGGTAGTCTATTATTGAGGCCAGAGATTCAAAATCAACTGTACCATTCTCGTTGAACGGTGTGACGAGAGCTATACCAAGCCCACGAAAAATGTTCTGCATAATGTTATCTGATTTCTTTTTATTTATAATCTTGCCAAGGCTTAATAGCGATTTCATCAAGCGACATGGTGCAAAAAGCATTGATAAATGCTGACGCAAGACGCGAATTCGTTATAAGCGGAATATTGAGGTCAATGGCTGCGCGGCGTATCTTGTAACCATTGTCCAATTCACGGACTGTGAGGTTTTTCGGTATGTTGACAACCATATCTATCTCTTTATGATGAAGCATATCCAAAGCCTGTGGTGTCTTGCCCTCGTCTGACGGCCAGAACACCTCTACACTTGGTATTCCATTCTCTGTAAGGAACTTGAACGTACCACCTGTTGCATATAGCTGATAACCATGTTTAACCAGCATTTTGGCTGCGTCCATCATCTCTGCCTTCTGCTTTGTTGAACCAGTGGAAAGAAGTATGTTCTTTTTCGGAATACGATGACCAACGGAAAGCATTGCTTTAAGCAGCGCACATGATGTATCATTGCCTATACAGCCGACCTCTCCCGTTGATGCCATATCAACACCAAGTACCGGGTCTGCCTTCTGCAACCGGTTGAAAGAGAACTGGCTCGCCTTTATACCTACGTAATCAAGGTCAAAGAGATTCTTTGAAGGCTTCTCTACAGGCACGCCAAGCATTATCTTTGTAGCGAGATCTATCAAGTTCAACTTCAAAACCTTGCTGACAAACGGGAATGAGCGGGAGGCGCGGAGATTACACTCGATGACAAGAATATCGTTCTCGCGTGCCATATACTGGATATTGAAAGGACCGGAGATATGCAGTTCTTTTGCTATCTGCCTTGAAATACGCTTAATACGGCGCACTGTCTCAACATACAGTTTCTGAGGTGGGAATTGGATTGTGGCATCACCGGAATGCACTCCGGCAAATTCTATATGCTCAGATATTGCGTATGCCATAATTTCACCATCTTTTGCTACTGCATCCATCTCTATTTCCTTTGCGTGTTCAATGAACTGACTTACCACAACAGGGTGGTCTTCACTGACATTGGCTGCAAGTTGAAGGAACTTTTCAAGTTCTTCCTTGTTGGAGCATACATTCATTGCTGCACCGGAAAGGACATACGAAGGACGTACAAGTACCGGAAATCCGACTTTATCTATGAACTTGTTTATATCATCCATAGAAGTAAGTGCAGACCACTCTGGCTGATTGATGCCGTTTTTCGTAAGCATAGAAGAGAACTGGGCGCGGTCCTCACAGTTATCTATATCCTTTGCTGACGTACCGAGAATAGGAACATTCTCCGCATCCAGACGCATTGCAAGATTATTCGGTATCTGTCCACCTGTGGAAACGATAACACCATTTGGGTTCTCAAGGTCAAGGATGTCCATTACACGCTCGAATGTGAGTTCGTCAAAGTAAAGACGATCACACATATCATAGTCCGTTGACACCGTCTCCGGATTGTAGTTTATCATAACAGAGCGGTAACCTTGTTTGCGTATGGTGTTAAGAGCCTGTACGCCACACCAGTCAAACTCTACTGACGAACCTATGCGATAAGCACCTGACCCCAGAACGACAATGGATTTCTTGTCATCAACATACTCTATGTCATGCGAAACACCGGCGTATGTAAGATAGAGATAGTTTGTCTGGGCAGGATATTCAGCTGCCAGCGTATCTATCTGTTTCACGACAGGCAGTACTCCCATTCGCTTGCGGAGTGCACGGACGGTAAGAATGGCCTTATGCATATTGCCAAGTTCCTTGTCCAGTCCTACTGCACGCGCCACCTGGAAATCGGTAAATCCATAGACTTTAGCCTCACGAAGCTGCTCTTTGTCAAGCACATTTATGGATGTACATTTGGACAGTCTGTCATCAATGTCAACGATATGCTGTAGTTTGTCCAAGAACCACTTGTCTATCTTTGTCATCTCGTGAATCTGATTTACAGTGTAAATCTTACGCTTCAACGCCTTTGCTATGATAAAGATACGCTTGTCAGTAGGTGCTTTCAGGGCGCTTTCTATATCGTCAATCTCCAATGCCTTGTTCTCTACGAAGCCGTGCATTCCCTGACCTATCATACGAAGTCCCTTCTGTATGGCTTCTTCAAAGTTGCGGCCGATAGCCATCACCTCACCAACAGACTTCATGGAAGAACCCAGTTCCTTGTCTACACCACGGAACTTTGAAAGGTCCCAACGCGGTATCTTACAGACAACATAGTCAAGAGCCGGTTCAAAAAATGCTGATGTAGTCTTCGTTACAGAGTTCTTCAATTCAAACAAGCCATACCCCATGCCAAGTTTTGCCGCCACAAAAGCAAGCGGATAGCCCGTAGCTTTTGATGCCAATGCGGAAGAGCGAGACAATCTGGCATTGACCTCGATTACACGATAATCCTCTGATTTCGGGTCAAACGCATATTGCACATTACATTCTCCGACTATTCCGATATGACGGATAATCTTTATTGCAAGAGCACGGAGTTTATGATACTCTGTGTTTGTAAGTGTCTGTGATGGCGCAATGACTATTGACTCACCGGTATGTATGCCAAGAGGGTCAAAGTTTTCCATGTTACAAACCGTGATACAGTTGTCATAACGGTCGCGCACTACCTCGTACTCTATCTCTTTCCATCCCTTCAATGACTTCTCTACAAGGACCTGCGGTGAAAAAGAGAAAGCCTTTTCTGCCAGTTGGTTTAGTTCTTCCTCGTTGTCACAAAAACCGGAACCAAGACCGCCAAGGGCGTATGCCGCACGAATGATTACAGGGTAGCCGAGTTCCACAGCTGCCTTACGGGCATCCTCTATGTTCTCACATGCGTGAGACTTGATAGTATTAACACCTATTTCATCCAGTTTCTTAACGAAGAGTTCACGGTCTTCTGTATCCATGATAGCCTGAACAGGCGTACCGAGTACACGGACATTATATTTTTCCAATACGCCAGACTGGTAAAGCTCGACTCCACAGTTAAGCGCCGTCTGTCCTCCAAAGGCAAGCAGAATGCCATCAGGATGTTCCTTCTGTATGACACGCTCAACAAAATAAGGCTGAACAGGCAGGAAATAGATCTTGTCCGCCACGCCTTCAGAAGTCTGCACAGTGGCTATATTAGGGTTTATGAGAACTGTCTCTATGCCTTCCTCGCGCAAAGCCTTGAGAGCCTGAGACCCAGAGTAGTCAAACTCACCTGCCTCACCAATCTTCAAGGCACCAGAACCAAGAAGTAGAACTTTCTTTATACTATCGTCTTTCATTGTCGTTTGAATCTTTTTGGATTGTGGTTTTCATATAATCTATTCACAAAGTAGCCACGAACTTATCGAACATGAACTCGGTATCAACCGGTCCTGAGCATGCCTCAGGATGGAACTGGCTGGAGAACCAAGGCTTTGACTTATGACGTATTCCCTCATTAGAGCCATCATTCATGTTTACAAACAGTTCTTCCCAATCATTGCCGATTGTCGTTGCATCCACAGCGTAACCGTGGTTCTGTGATGTAACAAAGCACTTGTCCGTACCAACCATGCGCACAGGCTGGTTATGTGAACGGTGACCATACTTCAATTTATATATCTTTGCACCGGCAGCCTTAGCTAATAATTGGTTGCCCATACAGATACCACAAATGGGCTTATCACTCTTCGCCATCTGCTTCTTTATTATATTCACCGCTTCTTCACACATATCAGGGTCGCCTGGACCATTGGCCAAAAACAATCCATCAAACGCCATGTCTGTATAATCATAGTTCCATGGCACACGTATTACTTCACAGCCACGGTTGATAAGACAACGTATTATGTTGGCTTTCACTCCACAGTCCACAAGTATCACCTTCTTCGGGGCACCCTCATTATAAGTGACAATCTTCTTCGTTGACACATTGTCTACAAAGTTTACACCTTCATAGTTTGCCTCAGGAATATTGTCCGGCTCATCATCTAAGAGTATCTTACCCATCATGACTCCATGCTCGCGCAAGACCTTCGTCAACTCACGTGTATCAATACCCGTAATGCCAGGTATTTGCTCACGCTGAAGCCATTCGGCAAGACTTTCCTTAGCATTCCAGTGACTATATTCCGTGCTATAATCGGCAACAATGATGGCAGAGGCATAAATTCTGTCACTCTCCATAAACGTTGGCAAACCGTTTTCTTCTATTGAGAATGGCGGCACGCCGTAATTACCGACAAGCGGGTAAGTGAGAACCATCAACTGACCGGCATAAGAAGGATCTGTAAGGCTCTCTGGATAGCCCATCATGGCAGTGTTAAACACGACCTCTCCTGCTACGGGCTTATCATATCCAAATGACTTGCCATGGAACTTTGTTCCGTCCTGTAATACTAATGTTACCTTTTTCATTGTGTGTATATATCAGTTTGGGAGTTCTGCGAGGACGCTGTCATGGGCTTTCTGCGGCTTTGTCGTTACCACCTACATACCACAAAAACAGTCATACACGTAAACAACCTTTATTTTTATTTTTTTATTGCCAGACCATATTCACCTGTGAAAGCTGGTCTATATATTTGTCATAATAGTTTACGAAAGCCTGCAAGCACAATTCTGTACCTCCAGGTGTCGGATAGTTACCAGTGAAATACCAGTCGCCCTTATGATTCGGGATAGCCTTGTGCAAGCCTTCAATACTTTGAAACACTAATTCCACAGGCGTAGTCATACCCTCAGGATGCAACATTTCCACGATTTTACGGTTTATCTCCTCCACAGTAAAAGGTTCGTATATCCTTCTCACATGGTTCACCATATTGTCGGTCGGTTGGGCCAATTCTTTTTTACAGGCCTCATAGACCTCCCGTATAAGTCCTTCCCTGCCCTGTTCCTTCAACAACTGTATTGCAGCACGGAATACGCAAAATTCCTCTAACCTGGCCATATCAATGCCATAGTAATCTGGATAGCGTATCTGCGGTGCACTGCTGACAATAACTATCTTCCTCGGTTTGAGACGGTCAAGTATTTTCAGAATGCTTTCTTTAAGTGTGGTGCCGCGCACTATAGAGTCATCTATGATTACAAGGTTGTCCACACCTTCCTCAACAGAGCCGTAAGTAACATCATATACGTGCGAGGCAAGATCGTTGCGAGTACTTCCCTCACTGATAAATGTCCGCAACTTTATATCTTTCCATGCTATTTTCTCCGAACGTACATACTCGGCAAGCAGGACTGTCAGTTCCTCTTTCGACGGTTTGTGATCCAGCGCAAGCAACTGTTCCACCTTCTGCTGGTTTACGTAATGCTTAAAGCCTGTAAGCATTCCATAATATGCGACCTCCGCAGTATTCGGTATATATGAAAACACGGTATGCTTATGGTCATAATCCACAGCTTTAAGTATTGGCTCTGTCAGTTGTTCACCAAGTTTCTTGCGTTCCTTATATATATCGGTATCAGAACCTCGGCTGAAGTAAATTCGTTCGAAAGAACATTTACAATCACCCTTGGGCTCTATTATCTGCTTACGTCTAACACCTCCTGCCCTATTGACAAGAATTGCCTCACCAGGCATCAGTTCTATAATATCATCCACCTGTAAATCAAATGTCGTCTGCAAAACAGGACGTTCACTTGCCAAAGCCATGATTTCATCGTCAAGATGAAAAAATGCAGGACGTATACCCCAAGGGTCACGCATAGCAAACATCTCGCCACTACCAGTGATACCACACACCACATACCCGCCATCAAAGTACTGCATGGATGTTGATAATACATTGGCCATATCAACATTATCATCAATAAATGTTGTTATATCATAATCCTTCAGACCCTTCTTCTTCGCCAAAGAGAAGTTTCTCTCCACCTCTCTGTCAAGACGGTGTCCCATAAGTTCGAGCATGATGTAGGAGTCGCTGTATATTCGCGGATACTGCCCCTGCCTTGTCAAACGCTCAAAAATGTCTTCAATATTCGTCATATTGAAATTTCCGCACAGACAGAGATTTTTCGCCTTCCAGTTATTCCTGCGTAAAAACGGATGGACATACGATATTCCACTTTTCCCCGTCGTGCTGTACCTCAAGTGCCCCATATATAGTTCTCCGGCAAAAGCAAGATTCTCACGTGCATACTGAACATCGGCAAACTGTTCCTGTGTTAATCCATTGAACTTTCCATGTACCGTTGAAAATATGTTTTTTATCGCATTTGAACCTTCGGCTCTCTCGCGAAACATGTATTCATTTCCCGGATTTACATTCAGTTTTACGGCCGCCAGACCAGCACCTTCTTGTCCGCGATTGTGCTGTTTCTCCATCATCAGGTACAGTTTGTTAATGCCATACATCCATGTACCGTACTTTTCCTGATAATGTTCCAGTGGCTTCAGCAGACGTATCATCGCAACGCCGCATTCATGCTTTAAAGGTTCCATTGTTATATACTGTTGTGTGTGTGTTGATTTTCCTATACTATTCTACCGTCACGGATTTTGCAAGATTACGTGGCTGGTCAACATTTAGACCTTTCGCCACTGCCACATGATATGAAAGCAGTTGCAAAGGTATCACGCTTAACAACGGATCAAGACATGCAAGCGTCTCTGGAAGTTCTATCACCTCCTTGACCATATTCCTCACCTGTTCGTCTCCCTCCGTTACAATGGCGATGATGCTACCATGACGTGAAATGACTTCCTGCATATTGGAAATTATCTTCTGGTAAAGCGTATGATGTGTCGCAATGAAAACTACGGGCATCTCAGCATCCACCAATGCTATGGGACCGTGCTTCATTTCTGCAGCAGGATAACCTTCTGCATGTATGTAACTTATCTCCTTTAATTTCAGTGCTCCCTCAAGTGCGACAGGATAGTTCCATCCACGCCCAAGATACAGGAAATTATGTGCAAAGGTATATGTCTGCGCTATCTGCGCTATCTTGTCATCCTGTTCAAGGATTTTCGTTATCTTGTCAGGAATCCGTATCAATTCATTTATTGTCTCCTCATATTCTTGCTGCTCTACTGTACCCTTGGCCATGCCGAGTGCCAACGCCAACATTGCAAGTACCGTGACTTGCCCAGTGAAGGCCTTGGTTGAAGCGACACCTATCTCCGGCCCAACATGAATATAGGTTCCCGTATCAGACTCACGAGCGATTGATGAACCTACGCCATTGACAATACCGAAGATTAATGCGCCCTGACTTTTTGCCAACTGTATGGCAGCAAGGGTATCCGCCGTTTCACCGGACTGTGAGATTGCCATTACAACGTCATCATGACCTATAACAGGCTCAGAATAGCGGAATTCACTGGCATACGCCACTTCTACCGGTATACGGCAGAAGTGTTCGATGAGTTGCTTGCCGATTAGACCTGCGTGCCACGACGTGCCACAAGAGACTATAACTATACGCTTGGCTTGCAGTAACTGACGACGGTTATTTGTCACGGCCGAAAGTATTACCTGCGGGTCATGAGAATATGGAGACTCCACTATTCTACCACGCATACAATCCTTCAACACATTAGGCTGGTCGAATATTTCCTTCAACATGAAATGTGGATAGCCATCATGATCAAGCATGGAAATATCCACGTTGACCTCCTGCACTTCGGCATTGGTCTGTTCACCATTCAGTTTCAAGACCTTGAGTTCATGACCACGTTCCACAACAACCAACTCTTCATCTTTAAGATATACTATTTGCTTGGTATATTCCGCTATAGGTGAAGCATCAGATGCGAGGAAGAATTCAGAATTGTCAGCAACAACACCGACGGCAAGTGGGGATGATTTGCGCGCCGCAACAAGCATATCAGGATTACGTTTGTCTATAACAGCAATAGCGTATGCACCAAACACCTGGCCAAGTGCACCACGGACAGCCGTCGGCAGATCCACATCGTTTGACACCATAACATATTCTATGAGTTGAACCAGCACCTCTGTATCCGTCTCACTCTTGAATGTGAACCCACGTCCCTTAAGCTGCTCGCGTAAGGTTGCATAGTTCTCTATGATGCCGTTGTGTACAAGTGTCAGATTCCCGCTTTGACTTACGTGTGGATGGGCATTGGCTTCACTCGGAACACCATGAGTGGCCCAACGCGTATGGGCTATACCAATGGTGCCACTGATATCCTTACCCCCAGCTGTCTTTTCCAAATCAGAAACTTTACCTTTTGCTTTATAAACATTAAGCACACCTGTTTCTCTGGAAAGCAATGCACAGCCTGCTGAGTCGTAACCACGATATTCAAGACGTTTCAATCCCTTTATTAGTATGGGATAGGCCTCTTTTGTTCCTATATATCCAACAATTCCACACATATATTATTTGTTTTTATATTCAGCCCCGTCCCCAACTTCAAATTTTCGCCAACATATACAAGCCACGAAATCGATGAGGGGCACCAAGAGCGTACAATATATTGTTATATTAATTAGTTATATCTGATGACACCGGATATTATCTTTCACGCAACAGTCGGATTGACATTAAACAGAAAATACCGGTTTCTTTACTTAGAAAAAAGAGTTAATACGAAGAACTGTGTTCTTCATACCAACTCTGTATCTTCGAATTACTTAGTAAGACTTATTGCCAATGTTGCCAATGAAACAAGAATACTTGATATAGGTGTCCAGAACGTATAAGAACTGACATCCGCACTACGAGCCTTGGCCTTCTGTGGCTCAACATATACAATATCATTCTGTTCAAGATAGTAATACGGTGAATTGAAGATATTCGCATCATTGATATTATAACGCACTGCCTTCTTTTCACCATTGGAGTTTTCACGCACAAGCAGAATGTTCGGTCGTTTACCATAAACAGAAAGATCGCCCGCTTGCGCCAAAGCCTCAATTATACTGATACGTTCATTCTCCACATTTATCACCTTCGAGCCAGAGACTTCCCCGATAATAGTTATTCTGAATCCAGTAAGACGCACCTTGACAACTGGATTTTCGGTAGATGAGAAATAAGGCTTAATGGCCTCCGTCAATTTAGCCTCTACTTGTGGACGAGTAAGACCGAGAACCATTATCTTACCGACAACAGGAAAATTAATGTAACCTTCCTTGTCCACTATATAAGAGTACAGGCTTTTACCAGCCGTAGTATTGGACATAGAACTGGTACTCCGTGAACTGACATTCATATTAAAGGGCTCTGCTGCCTCAGGAGTAATAGAAGAGACAAGTATCGTCAACTCGTCATTTGCCTTTACACGAACCTCCGGCACAACCACACTCTTTGTTATATCAACCGAGTCCATGTTCTGGAAATAAGCCACTTGTTTGGTCATAACGCAACCAGAGAACAGGATTGCCATGGAACATAGCGCTACGGCTATTAAAATCTTTTTCATTGTATATCAGGCTGTTTGCTTGTATTAAACAGAATTATTATATCATTGCCCAGTACAGGTGTATGATTGTACATACTACAAATTCTTTGCAAAGTTACGATATTTTTTTCATTCCACAAATAAATCCTTAAAAAATAATTCACAAGAACGCAATATTATAATGATACCAGACAACCATACAACTTTCATGCTATACATTCAGGAGACCTTCTATCAAGCGTCATCATTGAATGAAAACATAATAAAAGAACGACCAAAAACAAAAAAAACGATTCCCCCATCAGCACATTGTCTGTTCGAAAGAATCGTCATTATTATTATCATTATCATGCATTTGTCCTATTGGAAAGAAATTACTCCTTCTGCGAAAAGCGTTCCTCTACGAATTTGTCTATTTTCTCTAATCCCGTGACTGTGCAAAAGCCACGGATTATGACATAAAGATAACCAAGGAACAGATCCTTGTAACTCAAGTCATCATACCTATCATCAGAGCGAAGCATATTCATGGTCCCGGCGGCAATTCGGTTTAGCACCTCATAATCCACATGCGGAAGGAAATACCCCTCCTCCACGCCTTTCGCAAAGAACTTTGCCGAGTAAGCATGTTGCCGTTCACAATAGCCATTTATTTTCTTTGCCACTTTCGGATATCGGTTAATATCCTGGAAAAAGTTAAAATTAGTATTGGCAACGGACTCTAACTGAAGGCCAAGAACCCTTATGAGCAAATCCATATTGTTATCACAGATATTCTGCAATAACTGCGTCTGCCTATCATACTCCTCTTGCCGTGTCTCAACGACCTCGCAGAGCAGGTCTTCCTTTGTGGCATACAACTCATATATAGTACGCTTTGATATGCCAAGATTCCTAGCTATATCATCCATTTTTACAGCGCGTATACCATATTGCGCAAAACTTTTCTGCGCTTCTTCCAGTATAGCCGGTTTCAAACGTAACTTGTATGATGTATATCCCTTCATTGAAAGTTTACTAAAGAGTTATTTGTCATAGTCCCTATATTAGGAACAATAACAATTAGTACATATTAGCAGAAAACCACCAAACATTCATATCATCCTATACGCAGAGAATACGAATTAGAATGGCAAATCCTCTGTACTATCAGCAGCGGACGCAGTCGGAGCGGCGGTAGGGGCAACAGTCGGAGCAGGTGAAGTCTGCGGTGCAACATACTGCGCCGAATCAACCTGACGTACATCATAAGCGCGCACATCATTAAACCAGCGACCGTTCCATTCGTGAGCATCAATATCAAAAGCGACAAGCACTTCCTGACCAACTTGTATATTAAATCTTTGCAGACGATCAATGCCGAATACCGTGAAAACGAGTTTACGGGAGAACTGTGTGTCATGTGACTCTACGACAAACTCCTGTGACTTCCATTCTCCACGTTGACTGACACCACCGCGTTCAGGCAGGGCTGCAATGACTTTTCCTTGTAATTCCATTGTCTTTTTCCTTTTTGTTTTCGTTTCGTATTTAATTTCTGTTGCGAAATTACGAAAAAATCGGTAAATTAAGAAACTTTTTGTTGTTTTTTTTGTTTACCACGCAACTTTTTTGTATTTTTGCATAACTTTTGATGAGTATACCATTATATACACATACAAAAAAAACGAAACTTACAGAAACGAATAAAACAAACCAACCATTAAATAATGAGATTCACACTATCATCTTCTGCTCTTAGCAGCAAATTGGGGACCCTTGCAAAGGTTATCAGTTCAAAAAACTCCCTTTCTATACTTGACAGTTTCCTCTTCGAAGTAAAGAGCGGGCAACTGATTCTGACCGCCAGTGACAATGCCAATATGATGAAATGCACCATTAACCTTAACGAATGTGATGGAGAAGGATCCTTCTGTGTCCCAAACCGTATACTACTTACTGCAGTAAAAGAACTGGCTGAACAGCCTTTGACATTTGAGGTAAACACGGAAGACAATAGCATCAGAATGGTGTACCAGAACGGAAATTACCGTATTGTAGGCCAAAACGCAAGCGAATACCCTATTCCACAACCTTTGGATGGCCAGTACACAGAAGCAACAATGACTGCAGGTTCTCTGGCCACCAACATACAGCGCACACTTTTCGCCACAGCCAACGATGAGCTGCGTATGATTATGAACGGTGTTTACTTCGACCTTAAAGAAGAAAGTCTGAACATCGTGGCAAGTGACGGTCACAAAATGGTACGCAATATGGTTTTCGCATGTAAGACAGATGTACCAGCATCATTCATTTTGCCAAAGAAACCAGCTGGGCTACTGCGTAGCGTACTGGCTCTTGACGATGAGAACATGGTTATAATCAGGTTCAACAGCAACAATGCGGAGATACAATTTCCTGGAGGTCTCATCTCTTGCCGACTCATAGAAGGACGCTACCCTAACTATGCCTCGGTTATTCCAACAGACAATCCAAACATTGTAACCATCGACCGCAAAGCTTTGATGAGTGCCCTGCGCCGAGTTGTCCCTTTTGCCAGCGAAAGCACACAACTCATCAAATTACGTCTGAGCATGAACAACATAGAACTGAATTCTGAAGATATAGACTTCGCTACAAGTGCTTATGAAGATGTTACCTGCGAATATAACGGTACGCCTATGAGCATAGGGTTCAAGGGTACAACTCTGTTCGAGATACTTAACAACCTTGAGAGTGAAGAAGTCATAATAGAGTTGGCAGATCCCAGCCGTGCAGGAGTAATAAGGCCAAACGAACAACCAGAAGGAGAGGATGTACTGATGCTTATCATGCCTATGCTATTGAATGAATAAGCCCCACACTTGAACTTTCACAAAAAAATAACGTGGAAAACACGCTCTTATCCAATTCTTATAACAATACACCATAACTTTTATAATAAAGGGACGTGGTGGCACATCATATTAAAATGAAACTAAACATAACCAAACCTCTAATAATATTCGACCTTGAGACCACTGGACTTGATATTGCAAAAGACAGCATTATACAGATAAGTTACATAAAGGTTTTACCAAATGGCGAAGAAGAACGGAAAGACCAATTTATAAACCCGGGAAAAACCATTCCACAAGAGGTAAAAACACTGACACATATCACAGACGAAATGGTCAAAGACGCACCATCTTTCAAACAAATGGCATCCACCTTTGCAACAGAATTCCAAGGCTGTGACTTCGCAGGGTTTAACTCTAACGGCTTCGATATACCGATGCTGGCAGAAGAATTTCTCAGAGCAGGAATATCATTCGATTTCTCCAATGCACGGATGATTGACGCTTGCACTATTTTCATGAGGATGGAACGACGCAATCTTGCTGCCGCCTACAAATTCTACTGCGGAAGGAAAATGGAAGACGACTTTCAGGCTCACCTCGCCAATGAAGACACAGAAGCGACATACTGCGTACTGAAAGGACAACTGGATATGTATGAGCCAGGAAAACAAGAAGAGGAAGAACGTCAGTTACCTAATGACATGGACGTATTGCACACTTTCTGCAACCAGAAAAAGAATGTTGACTTCTCCGGAAAAATGGTTTGGGGGCCTATCCCTGGACCTGATGGCAAGCCTCTGCTGAACCATGACGGAACAGAAAGGCAGCAGGAAGTGTTCAACTTCGGGAAATACAAGGGGTGGCCCGTGAAGAATGTGCTGCACAGAGACCCAGGATATTTCAGCTGGATGTTATCTGGCGATTTTGCATTGGAGACAAAGCAGGTTCTCACAAGAATACGACTACGTGAAGCGCAAATGCGGAAGTAAGGAAATATGACAGTAACAGGGATACATATAAGAAAAGTGCTGCTCATGGCTATTATGCCGTGGGTGGCATCTTCATATATGGCTGCACAGGAATTGCAGGCAAAGGTGAACATTAATCATTCGCAGATACAAGGAACGGAAGAGACCGTATTCACGGAACTGAAGGAGAAACTGGAGGAATTTGTGAACAACCAGCAATGGACGTCTTTACAATTCATGGAACAGGAAAAAATTTCCTGCAATTTCAATATTACTGTCAAAGAATATAAACGGGACGAGGGCACATGGGGATGCACGTGCATGATTCAAGCCAACAGGCCTGTATACAATTCATCTTACACAACAACCTTCTATCAAAACCAAGATAACGACTTTACTTTCACATACAACCAGTTTGACAAGATAGAGTTCAATCCAGACATGATAGACAACCAACTTACAGCACTCTTTGCCTATTATGCTTACCTCATCATAGGTATGAATCTTGACACCTTTTCACCTAAAGGAGGGGAAGATGTCCTGCAACGCTGTATGAACCTGACAAACAATGCACAGAACCTCAACTATCCTGGATGGAGTGCATACGATAGCAGCAAGAACCGTTTTGCCTTTATCAATGATTATCTCGAAGGGGCAATGGAACCGTTCCGCCAACTGCAATACACATATTACCGTAAGGGACTTGACGAGATGGCAAATAATGTGGAAAGGGGCAGAACGGAGATTTCAACCGCCATACAAGAGAAATTAGACAAAGCCCATAAGGATCGACCTATGAGCATGGTACCACAGATATGGACTGATTATAAGAAAGACGAAATTGCCAACATCTACAAGAGTAAAGGCACACAGAAGGAAAAAGAGGCTGTATATGATGTACTGTTCTCTATCAATCCTTCACAGAGCAATTCATGGAACAAGATTAAAGAATAAATGCTTAAACATCTTTATATAAAGAACTATGCACTGATAGACGTTCTTGACATTGACTTTACTTCTGGCTTTTCTGTCATCACAGGAGAGACGGGAGCAGGGAAAAGTATTATCCTCGGTGCTATAGGACTTCTTTTAGGACAGCGTGCTGATTCCAAGACGGTAAAAGCTAATATGCAGAAGTGTACCATTGAAGCACGCTTTGACATCTCACACTATGGTATGAAAACCTGGTTTGAAGAAAATGACCTTGACTGTGACGACAATGAGTGCATCATAAGACGAGAACTGACAGCAACAGGCAAAAGCCGTGCATTCATCAATGATACGCCTGCTTCTTTGCTTTTGATGCGAGAACTGGGCGAAATGCTTGTTGATGTACATTCACAACACCAAAATCTGCTATTGCAGAAAGAGGATTTCCAAGTAAACGTTCTAGACATCATCGCAGACAACGACAAACAGAAAGCGGCATACAGCAAGGCATTCACCGGATATAGAAGGGCGAACAAAGAACTGAAAGAACTAAAAGAGAATATTATTCGGACAAAGGAGAACGAAGAGTTCATGCGTTTTCAACTAAACGAACTGACCAATGCAGACTTAAAAAGGGATGAACAAGAAGAACTGGAACAGGAACAGGAGACTGCTACTCACACTGAAGACATAAAGACCGTCCTCTTTGAAGCCAACGCTTTGCTGAACGAAGACAACAGCGGGGCATTGATAACATTGCATCAAGCAAGTCAGAAACTTGAATCCGCAGCGAGGTTGTACCCAAGAATAAAGAACTTGTCAGACAGGATTGCTTCATCATTCATTGAATTAAAAGACATCGCACAGGAAACTGAAATTGCAGCAGAGGGCATTGATTTCGACCCGGAACGACTCGTTTTTGTAAATGAACGGTTGGATACTATATATTCTTTGCAGCGAAAATTCCATAAAGCCACAATAGCAGAACTGCTTGAAGAACAATCTAATCTTCAGGAAGCCATAGACAATATAGATAATAGTGACGGGGCATTGGCAGAGCATGAGACTGCCGTGGCGCAACTGTTACTTGAGACCAAGGCAAAAGCTGACGAACTGTCCGAATCCAGAAAGAAAGCCGTGACAAAGGTGGAAAAAGCCATCTGCAGCAATCTGGCATCATTAGGAATGCCGAATGTTGACTTTAAGATAGAAATAACAAAAGACGAACTGTCGGAGAAAGGTCAGGACAGAGTGGCTTTCCTTTTTTCTGCCAATAAAGGTATCGGAATGCGTCCTGTAGCACAAGTAGCTTCCGGTGGAGAAATTGCCAGACTTATGCTATCATTGAAAGCCCTTATAAGCGGGGCAGTCAAATTACCGACGATTATCTTCGATGAGATAGACACTGGAGTAAGTGGACGTGTGGCAGAGAAAATGGCTGACATAATGTTACAGATGGGTATTGCAAACAGACAGGTTATAAGTATCACCCACTTACCACAGATAGCTGCAATAGGCCAACACCACTACAAAGTAGAGAAACACGAAAACAAAGAAGGTACAACATCCGTAATGAGAAAACTTACCGACAATGAGCGTATTGACGAGATCGCACAGATGTTGAGTGGTTCTGCCATAACGGAAGCAGCGCGGATAAATGCAAAAGCTCTACTGAAAATAGAATAAATACAAATAGAAAGATGAAAAGATTTTACACCTTATTATATATATTGACAATAACATTAACCGTCATAGCACAACCGTCCGCAGTCAAGAAAGCGGCAAAAGGTGTGCTGAAAGTAATGACATTCAATGCTGACGGTACCATGCTTGCAACAGGGTATGGAGCATTTATCGACAAGGACGGCACAGCATTGGCAGCCTGGTCTCCATTCATCAATGCGAAATCAGCCATTGTAATCGATGGGCATGGCAACAAGTTTGATGTTGATTGTATCTATGGCGCAAGTGAAATATATAATGTAACCCGCTTTAAAGTAAAACGAAATGACAAGGTATCCATCACTCCCTTGATTATAGAAAACGACCAGCAACCTGCCGGAGCAGAGGCATGGTTTATACACTACGACGTGAAAGCTCCACAATTCAGCAAGATTTCGCCTGCAAAAGTGGAAACATTCATGAATGGTTTGCCATATTATATCTTTGAACAGGAGAACGGCATCATAACCGAGACACAGACGGGATGCCCGTTTGTTAATGCAAAAGGAGAATTAATGGGACTTACAAAGACCAGTACCACACGCACGGATTTATATGTAGCGAGTGCTCGTTATGCACAAACACTACAGCCATCGGCTCTCTCTTCTAACGATAACATATTGAGAAAGACTTCCATGCGCATTGCATTACCGAATGATTACAACCAGGCATTGCTCGCTATGATGATTGCATCACAACGTAATGACAGCATCAACTATCCTGCAACCATAGAAGAATTCATCAACCTCTTCCCGGACAAAGAAGACGGATATGAATACAAAGCCCTTATGTTGACAGACCGCAAGAACTTCGCCGAAGCTGAGGAATGTATGCAAAAGGCCATAGAAACGAGTACTGTAAAGGATAATGCACACTATTATTACGCCAAACTCATTCACGACAAGGAACTTGCGATGCCAGATGTACCTTATGCCAACTGGTCTTTAGACAAGGCTTTGACAGAGATTGAGGCAGCCATAGCCATCAACCCTCTCCCACTCTACCTTATAAAGAAAGGACAAATATTCTTTTCGCAAACAAAATATCAAGAAGCTCTCAATGATTTTAACGAGGCCAACAAGACTGAACCACGCAATGCCGATGTGTACTATTATGCGTACCAGTGTCTAAAGAACATGAAGTCCGAACGCAAACAACAGTTAGAGATGCTTGACAGCGCAATAGTTCTTGCTCCGAAACAATTACTGTACTTGTCAGAAAAGGCACTCCTACTCATGAAAATGAACCGTGCAAAAGATGCTATAGCAGTTGCACAACAGGCTATAACTATCGCCCCGCAATATGCAGAAGGGCATGGTATGCTCGGACTTGCACTTTGCATGACAGGCAACAAGCCAACAGGCGTAGCAGAACTGAAACGTGCCAAGGCTCTCGGTTACTCACAAGCGAATGCTTTTCTCGCAACATATGACAAATGAGCATTTCATTTTGGAGCATAAAATTTTGAGAATAAGTGTCAAAGACAAACAACAGCAAACAGACAACAACACCAGATTATGGAAATAAAAAAAGCAGAATTCACAATAAGTTCAGCAAAGTTATCACAATGTCCTAATGAAGACAGAGCAGAACTTGCATTCATTGGACGAAGTAATGTTGGCAAATCAAGCCTCATCAATATGCTTACAGACCGTAAAGCATTGGCAAAGACGAGCGCAACACCAGGAAAGACTGTTCTGATAAATCATTTCAATATCAATGATTCTTGGTATCTGGTTGACCTCCCTGGCTACGGATTTGCAAAACGTTCAAAAAAAGTACAGGATGAATTGACACAGATGATTTCATCATACATTCTGAATCGCGAACAACTTGTAAACGTATTCCTGCTCATAGACATACGCCATGACCCACAGAAAATAGACCTTGAGTTTATGGAATGGTTAGGAGAAAACGGCATTCCCTTCTCTATCGTCTTCACAAAAGCAGACAAAATAGGTTCGGGAAAAGTTAAGATCAATGTAAAGAAATACCTTGATTCTCTGCTCAACACTTGGGAAGAACTGCCACCGCATTTTATTACCAGCTCAGAGAAACGCATAGGCAAAGAAGAATTGTTGGACTATATAGAAAAGATTCTGTAATGCCTACACCACTACTCGACATACAATCCGTATCTAAGCGCTTCGGTGAACGAATACTTTTCAATGACATATCCTTCTCCATAGCAGAAGGACAGCGTGTCGGACTCATTGCACAAAATGGTACCGGCAAATCAACTCTGCTGTCAATGCTCACCGGCGATGAGTCAGTTGACTCCGGACAGATTATCTATCGTAGCGGACTAAAGGTAGGTTACCTCCGTCAAGAGCCGAAATTTCCACATGGTGCAACCGTACTTGAGGCTTGTTTTCATGGTATGGACAAAGAATCCGATGCTCAATTAAAAGCAAAACAGATTCTTACGCAACTGAATATCAAAGACACCGGGCAGCCAATAGTACAACTCAGTGGCGGACAACAGAAACGTGTGGCACTGGCACAAGTACTTATCTCCAACCCTGATTTTTTCATTCTCGATGAACCTACAAACCATCTTGACCTCGAAATGGTCGAATGGCTCGAAGGCTTCCTGCAGCGTGGCAATAAAAGCCTGCTGATGGTCACGCATGACCGCTTCTTTCTTGACAATGTATGTTCTGTAATACTGGAACTTGACAATAGGACAATGTACACATACCGTGGTTCATACTCTTATTATCTTGAGAAAAGACAACAACGTATTGATGCCACCATCGCCAACATACAACATGCAAACAACCTTTACAGGCGTGAATTGGACTGGATGCGTCGCCAACCACAGGCACGTGGCCACAAGGCCCGTTATCGTGAAGAAGCCTTCTACGAATTGGAAAAGGTAGCGAAACAGCGAATGGAAGAACGGCAGGTGCGCCTTAAGTCCTCAAACATATATATTGGCTCAAAGATTTTCGAGTGCCAGTATGTTTCCAAGAAATTCCCCCCACGTGCAGAAAGCAATATTTCTGACGGTAAAGTTATACTAAACCACTTCTACTATAACTTTGCCCGCTACGAGAAGATGGGTATCATAGGCAACAACGGTACAGGCAAATCAACATTTATAAAACTTCTGCTCGGTATCGTAACACCCGATGAAGGAAAATTCGACATTGGAGAAACCGTTAAATTCGGATATTTCTCCCAAGAAGGGCTGAAGTTCGACGAACAGCAAAAGGTTATAGACGTTGTACGCGACATTGCCGAAGATATTGATTTAGGAGGCGGAAGACATTATAGTGCATCACAGTTTCTCCAACATTTTCTTTTCTCCCCAGACCAACAATACAACTATGTATATAAACTCTCCGGCGGTGAAAAGCGCAAACTGTACCTCTGCACTGTACTTATGCGCAACCCTAACTTCCTGGTTCTTGATGAGCCAACCAATGACCTTGACATAAAAACGCTCCAAATACTTGAGGAATATTTACAGGATTTCCCAGGTTGTGTCATTGTCGTGAGCCACGATCGCTACTTTATGGACAAGGTCGTAGACCATCTATTGGTATTCAAAGGGGAAGGGGAAATACAGGATTTCCCAGGAAACTATACACAATTCCGTCAATGGAACAGACTCTTGACAAAAGAAGATGCGGAGAAAAATACCACGTCAAAACCACAAAACGCGGATGCGGGCAAGAGTAAAGCCGCCTCTTACCGTAACGACACCCGCCGCCGTATGACATACAAGGAGCGGTTCGAGTTACAACAGACAGAGAAAGATATTGAAAGATTGACAAAAGAGAAGGAACAGATAGAAAAAGATCTTAGTTCTGGAACCATCAGTATAGAAAAGATTACAGAACTGAGCAAACGCCTACCTTCTCTAAATGAAGAATTGGACGAAAAAGAACTCCGCTGGCTTGAATTGTCAGAAATAGAGTCATAACCAACCATAAAACACTGTAATACACTATGTTCAAAGATATCATTGCACAACGAGTGGTACAATATTACAAGGAGAATCCACCTATTGCCAGCCAAATAGCACACACAATGGCCGTAGCGGGCTATACACGTATACTTGCCAAAAGTATGGGGTATAGCCAACATGACTGTGATTTACATGAGACAGCCGCATGGCTACACGACATCGGCTGTCCTGACGCAATACGTAAATCAGGCGACTCCTTACCCATGCACCAGCAATGTGAGGGAGAAAGGATTGTCAATGAATGGATGGACAGCGGAAGTAATTCCTCTTTTCCAGAGTGGGATACAGTATTACAGGAACTGACACCTGACGAAAAACACTGGTTGGCACATGTAGTAGGAACCCACCATCAACAGTCTTCAGCCAAACAACTACATTTCGAACCACTCTTCGAGGCTGATCTTATAGTAAACATACAAGAGGGATATTTTGGACGCAACCAGATTCGTCACTACTATGACACACTCCTACTGACAGATGCTGGCAGGAATCTATATACAGCAATGATTTTTGACAGATAATATATAAGTAGTCGTTTCTTGCCCAGAAAAACTGGGCTGATAATAAACGGGTTCTATCAAAGATTGTTTTTACACTGACGTTGTTGTTCGAAAACATAAAGCAACAGGTTCATCCGAATATTTCGTGAAGTTCCTTGTTTGATAACTTACCTATCCAATTTTCACCCACAGAAACAGTAAGGTCAGCCAAACGACGCTTTTCCTGAATCATCGCATCAATACGCTCCTCAAAAGTATTTTTCGTTATAAAACGATACACCTGCACATTGCGATGCTGGCCAATACGGTAGACACGATCGGTGGCCTGTGCCTCTACCGCCGGATTCCACCAAAGATCATAGTGAATAACATGATTTGCAGCAGTTAAATTGAGACCTGTTCCTGCGGCTTTAAGTGAAAGAATAAATATTTTATCAGCATGTTTGTTTTGAAAACGTTCTATCATCAGTTTCCTTTGTTTAAGTGTACACCCTCCATGATAGAACATAACATCTTCACCCATAGCCTCATGAATAAAGTACTGAAGCAGTTCACCCATTTCCTGGAATTGAGTAAATATGAGCACTTTCTCACCGGAGCCGACAATACTACGCAACAAGTCAAGTAACATCTCCGTCTTACCGGATAATGTTGAATCCATATTATTATCTTTTAGGTATTGTGTAGGATGATTGCAAATTTGCTTCAATGCAAGTATCATCTGTAAGATAAGGCCTTGTCGTTTGAAGAGAGATTTAGAGTCATCACCCCCTATTCCCTCTATTACCTCCATGCACCGATTAAGAGTTTCCTGATATAATGCAGTTTGACAGGCTGTAAGCTGTGCCCACTCATTGCGCTCAACCTTGTCGGGTAAATCGCTGATGATGGTTTTATCACTTTTCAACCGACGCAGCATAAATGGAGCCGTAACCTTACGGAAGCGTGAAATTACATATTGGCTACCATCCCTTTGGATTGGCCGTGCATAATTCTCTGTAAAATCTTTAAGTGTTCCTAAATATCCCTTATTTGTAAAATCTATGATACTCCAAAATTCCGACAGTCTATTTTCTACCGGTGTGCCACTCATAGCAATAAATGTACGTGCCTGAATGCCGTGAATCGCTTTACTTTGAGCCGTATCACTGTTCTTTATATTTTGGGCTTCATCAATTACCATCACCACAATTGACAGTTTTTTTAGATTGTCAGCATCAGAACGTGTTACGCCATAGGTAGTAAGAATAATATCCGCCGAACTCACCTCGTCACTTTTAAGATTGCGACTTGAACCGTGGTAGACAGTCGAAACAAGCGAGGGAGCAAAACGATGGATTTCTTCCATCCAATTGTTTAACAGGCCAGTAGGTACCACCACAAGGCATTTTCCCTTTTGGAAAGCGCCCTCTTCCTTTGCCTTTAGAAGAAGTGTGATGACCTGTAATGTTTTTCCAAGACCCATATCATCAGCAATGATACTTCCGAATCCCATTTTCATATTGTGATACATCCATGAATAACCTCTTTTCTGATAAGGTCTGAGTTGGGCTTGAAGTCCACCTGGTAGTGGAACATCAGATATGTCCGTAAAACGACGTATCATTTCACGCACCTCGTCAGTTAATGTCACTTTGGCTCCATGATACTCCTCACTTAGTGCTACCTGTAACAGTTCGCCTGGTTTTATTCGCGGAGGAGAAGATAGTACCTTTTCCAACTTTTTCAAGGAAGCCTCATCCATATAGATATATTGCTGTTTGAAACGCATCAATCCATTTGCCTTACACAAAAGTTTGGAAAATTCCTCCACCGAAAGCATTTCGTCACCTAAAGCCACTTGCCATTCAAAACTGAGTAGTTGTGCCATATTAAGCGATGATACGGAATCCTGACCTTTCGATTTCAGATTGACAGAGACCTTTGGAGTGATAAGTGTATGCAACGATTTAGGTAATATTGCTTTAACACCTAATAGTCGTATAGTTGGAATAACCTGAATGAGGAATGGAGTAAACTCACTGAGGGTAAACATCATCGAATGCAGGCCCTTGTCGTTTATATACTTGCCTAATCCAACAACCAAATCGTCAAGGAGGGAAAGTTGTTTCAATATTTCTATTCTGGTAGAATCATAAGCAGATTCATTTATAATATTCTGTAATGGAATATCATCTACAAGCAAATCCACAACAAACCCATCATCCACTTCATTTATCAAGAAACTCGTTTTATGATGGCTCTGTATGAAATAGCGGTCCAACCAAGAGCGGATACCACCAGGGATATTTGTTTGGCCAATCTCATCGAACGCACACGAACATGAATGAAAGAACTGTTTTATGAATAAGTCAGACTTTTCCTGTTGAGAAATATTCGTAACAAGAAAACTAATGAGCATGGTTACAATCCTATATTCTTGTCCCAATCGTTTCACTACAGCCGCCGTTCTCTCGTCTATCATGGCAGGCTGCCACAAGACAGTATAAAGAAACTGTTTTTTTTCCTTTACTTTACCACGTCCCATCTTCGTCTGCTCAACTCTGTAAATTTGAGGAACAATACATCCATGAGCAATGAGTTGCAAGCAGGCCACAAGCAATTGTCTCATGGCGACAACAGAACTTTGGTAGTCATCCAAAAACTCTGGATTAACATTTAATAATTGCTGAAGTATACAAATATCATGAATATCTTCAGCCTGACACTCCCTTCTTTTGTCTAATGGCGATACTTTCTCATCAGTAATACAACTTTTTTCTTGCAGTATCTTATTTGCAGCTTTAGTTATAAAATGCAACTTTTTCTGATATACCACCTTGAAATCACCGGCATAAAAAGCCGGTGCAGATGGAAGTAGACTCGAGAGTGAAAGCGTGAGGTCTGACAATTGTGCATAATCAATATCCAAATTATCTTGGCCAACATTCAGTGTATAAGAGCCATCACCCAAAATGTCACTTATAGGCTGCACCTCCATCATAGTTTCATCTACTTCGGCCAACCCACAACTTTTGAGTTCATCGAGTAAATTCACACCATGAAGTGAAAAGACGAGAAATGGATTATTGTCTATCTCCATGCTTGTCTTATAGATAACAGCAGCCAAATGTTTACAGGGTACTGCCCAATCAGGACAGGAACAATCCATTCTTAAGTCCGTCCAACTCCTAGGAAAAAGACGCATACCGGCATTCTCTGCCATAGAGCTAAGTTCTATATCAAGTTGCCGATTAAGTAGTTTACTTAATACAACAGGCTGACTGATTATAATATCAATCAACTTATCTATCTGATTTTCATTGAACCGCGGCAACTTAATGTTTACCGAATACGGAGTACTACTACTACCACACACTTTTGCATGGATTACATTTTCATTAAACTTTATTTCTTGCACCATACCATTCTTGGCATAAGATGCACCACGCGGGAGTCTGTTGCTATAGTCAATATTCTTCAATGCACCCAACCATTGCATTCCCCACCATGTTCTCCCATATTTTGTTGCCATTACATCAATTTTTACAGGTTTACGTTATTCTTTATTACAGATTTAAGCAGAGTCTATTCATCATGTCACAAAAGCATCTGACTACTGAATTACAAGTATCCGAAATCAAATAGTAATGAAACATGACATTTCCACGGCAAAAATACAAATAAAATCTGACAAAAACAAAGGATAGTCACGGAATCTCAACAAAGAACAACTTTTTTCACTGCCCCCCAGAACAGCCAAGCACCCACGGCGCTCATCGGGATAGAAACAAAAAAGGTAGGGCTCATGCCCTACCCTATGCTATGCCACACCTGCGGTGCTTCGCTTTTATCTTATCAAGAAAGATGATATTCCCTGTTCTTATCCCGAACTGGGATAGCAATCGGCGATGTCTGATAGTTATGGCTTTCAATGTACACATATCCCTCAGTTGCACTGACTCTTACCAGAGCAAGAACCAAGAACCCAAAACCATTAACCATCCGCTCGGCACGTAGTGACGCTTGCCTGAGCAAGAACCGTTAACCATCAACCTAAAACCAACAACCATCCGCTCGGCACGTAGTGACGCTTGCCTG
>CAZPNC010000009.1:0-52074 GCA_964587945.1 uncultured Prevotella sp.
ACATTACTGACAGCATCACGCTGCGCTGTATGCAGAGGTTGAATGGTGTTATGTGCAGATATGGTGTCTTTCTGCGTTCCATGGCGAAGCGGTGGCGGTCGGCAGCCCTCTCGTAACGGAATCGCAATGACACATCCGGTGATGGCATCTTTTTGGTATGGTACAGTCCGCCTATTATGACTTGTGTGTAACTGTCATGTTTTATGGCATCGATTACCATTCTTATGTAGCATGGGTCCCTCACCTCAGCATCGCTGTCAATATACAGTAGCCATTCGCCTTTGGCTTCTCTGGCAAGGAAATTCTTTATCGCCGCACGGCCTACGTTTTCTGTTCGGCGTATGAAGCGGCAGCGCGGATATTGGTTTATATCCATGTTGGCGATGACAGAAGCCTGGTTTTTGCTGCCGTCATCAACTACAATGATCTCATACGGGTATCCCGTACTACGCAGTTGATAGTACAGATGAGACACGAGCTTGCAGCATTCATATTCGTATGTGGGTATAAGGACAGAGAGCATTTGCTGAATTTTTTTTGTTTTTTTATTGGTTTTACACAATGCCACCTATCTGTTGCATTACGTCATTGTTCACTTCCCGTCGCTCATCGTCCTTGAACCATCCCCATTTGTTGAAGTAGAGCATGATGTTCACTACGTGTATGCGGAACAGGCGCAGGCTTTTTCTTGAGCCACGTGTAAAGGTGTGGTATATGGAAGTGCAGGGATAGTACAGTGTCTTGTACCGTTGGTGTATCCTGCGTGTCATGTCAATGTCTTCGGCATACATGAAGAACTGCTCGTCAAACAGTCCTACTTCCTTCACTGCCGACATTCTCAGCAGCATGAAGCAGCCGGATAGGTACGGCACGTTGAGTATCTTTGTGAAGCCGGACTGTTGCAGTTCAAATATGGTATTGCGCTTCTTTATGATGCTTGTGGGCATACAAAGGCGGTTGAACATATCAAACGGTGTTGGCAGCATCTTCGCAAGACGCTGTATCTGTCCGTTAGGGAACAGCACTTTGGGCATCATCTGCCCCACGTCATCATGCGTCTCCATGTATTTTATGAGCCTTGGCATTACTTCCGGGCCGAACCATACGTCTGGATTTACTATGAGGTGGTATTCACTGCCGATTTTCATTGCCTCTTTCAAAGCCACATTGTGTCCTCCGCCATAGCCGTTGTTCTCGTGTGGAAGGTATATGAGGCGGAAGCCGTTGTCAGCCTTTTGCTTCAGTTCCGGTTCACCTTTCAGCACCCTACGGGCAAATTCCTGTAGTTCGGCCTTCAGTTCGAGCATGAAATCAGAGTGGTCTATCACATAGACCACGTTAACGGGGGAGGCGAAAAGGCTTCGCAATACGGGCTCAAAGTCAAGCAGATGGTGGTTGTATGTTACGATTGAGGCTGTAATAGTCATTAGGTCTTCGTTTAATCACAAAACGCATCATGTGCTGTTTTATTGTATTTTAACATGGAAAGATTATTTTGCACAATTAGGACATACGCCTTTTACTATGTATTCTACCTCACTGGTGTAGAATCCGTCAGGCAGTTCCACTATCGGAATGGCATAGTCTTCAAGACAATAAGTCTTGCCGCAGTGCAGGCAGGTGAAATGTATGTGGTTTAGATGGTGTGTTGACTTGCAGCGGCATACGCAGTATTTCTGTAGTCCCGTGCCATCGTCAACCACGTGGAGCAGATGGCACTCTGCAAACAGTTTCAGTGCGCGGAAGATGCTCGACCTGTCCATGGTCGGCATCCATCGTTCCATGTCGGCGAGAGTGAATGTCTCCGACTGTTGCTGTACCTCTCTCCAAACCAGGGAACGTACTGCTGTCGGCTTGACACCATGTCTTTTCAGAAAGTCGTCGGTTGTATTGTCTGTCATAGTCAATATTGTCCTGTCATGATATTTGACTACAAAGTTAATGCTTTTTTTTTATTTACGCATGCTTTTCCCCTCTTTTTTCGTGGATTGTAGCAGAAACGTGTCGTTGGGGTGGGTTATGTGGATTATTGAACAAAAAAGGGTGGCGTTGTAAAAGGGACGCGATTACACTGTAAAAGGGGCCTGTTTACAGTGTGAAAGGGCCATGATTACGCTGTGAAAGGGGCACGATTGCGGAGCGGGTGGTAAATGTCTGTGGAACGGCATGGTATGTTTGCCGAAACGGAAGGAATGGCATGGTAAATCCGTGCGGATTTTATTATACGCCAACTTGAGTGTTCTATATGTCTTATTGCCTGTTAATTTTGCATAAAAAGGCTGTTTTTCCTATTGGCGTATACCAAATTATGAGTAACTTTGCATTTGGAAACAGAGTGGATATCGTAAAGTTTTTCCGCTGTGTAGGACAATATGTAAGTCACAGGTTTAGCTAATCTGGGCAGACAGGATAGCAAAGTCCGTTGTAACTCATTGTGATTGCAGTTTAAGATGCAGGTTGTCAGAACGTGAAATGAGAAGGATAAAACAGCGGAAGTTTCGGAATCTGATTAATAACAAGCAAAGATATATCATATAATAATAAAAAAGGAGCAAGAAATGAAAAAACTATTGACTTTTGCAGCCCTCGCTGTAATGTTGGTTTCATGTGGAGGCGGAAAGCAGGGTAAGCCCGATTTCAGTGACAATGTGTACGCAGTACGCACTATTGGTACCTCTGACGCAAGCCTGCAGAGTACTTATCCTGCCACGTTCAAGGGTGTACAGGATGTGGAAATCCGACCGAAGGTTGCAGGTTTCATAACAAAGATTTATGTAAAGGAAGGCCAGCAGGTGTCTGCAGGACAGCCACTCTTCGAGATTGACAATGCTACTTATAAGGCTGCCGTAAACCAAATGCAGGCTGCTGTGACCGCAGCGCAGAGTCAGATGAATACAGCCAGACTGTCATACGAAAACGCACAGAAACTGTTTGCCAACAATGTTGTTGGCGAATTTGAACTACAGTCATCAAAGAACCAATATGAATCTGCCATGGCAAGCCTCGGACAGACCAAGGCTAACCTCGCTTCTGCGAAGGAGACACTTAGCTTCTGCTATATCAAGGCACCTACATCAGGATTTGTAGGTTCCCTGCCTTACAAGGTAGGTGCACTCGTAAGTTCTTCAAGTGCGGATGCCCTGACCACTATTTCCAATGGTACCCAACTGGAAGCCTATTTCTCTTTGGATGAGAAGGAAATGCTGGAACTTACACGCAAACATGGTTCTGCGCAGGCAGGCATAAGCAGTTTCCCTGCCGTGAAACTACAGTTGGCTGACGGTACAATATATGAGAGCGAGGGAAAAGTAGTGAAGGCAAGCGGATTAATTGACCCTAAGACGGGCTCAACAAGTCTCATAGCGGTGTTCCCGAATAACAATCACCTGCTGAAGTCAGGCGGTTCAGGCCACATCGTGATGCCTTACACCGCTTCTGCTGCCATCATCATACCGCAGAATGCTACGGTTGAGGTGCAGGACAAGCACTTTGTGTATGTCGTAGGCAAGGATAATAAGGTGAAATATACTGAGGTTACCATCAATACCCAGAATGACGGACAGAACTATATCATAACATCAGGACTGAAAAAGGGAGACCGTATCGTTGTGAATGGTGTCAACTCGCTTCAGGAAGGTATGGAAATCAAGCCTGTAACAGAGGCGGAATATGCCAAGAAACTGAAGAAGGCAGAGGAACTTGGCAAGGTTCAGGACCAGGGTGTCATTGCAGTAGGCAAGGCATTGAAAGGATAATGTTCTATAATCAGTAAGTTCTTCTTGTTATTTTGAATTCAATAAAATAAGACAATGAAATTAGATAGATTTATCAATAGACCGGTGCTATCTACCGTTATCTCAATAGTTATTGTGATACTTGGTGTCATCGGTATGGCAACTCTGCCTATTGAGCAGTATCCGGACATTGCGCCTCCAACGATAAGCGTTGAGACTTACTATGCCGGAGCAGATGCACAGACTGTGCAAAACTCTGTGCTTGCACCTTTGGAGGAGCAGATAAACGGCGTGGAGGGCATGACGTACATGACGTCATCAGCTACCAATGAGGGTACCGCAGATATCACAGTGTATTTTGAACAGGGCGCAGACCCCGACATGGCGCAGGTCAATGTGCAGAACCGCGTGTCGCAAGCATCTGCACTCCTGCCAGCGGAAGTGACGAAATCAGGTGTGACTGTATCCAAGAGACAGAGCAGTAACGTGCTCATTATGGGTCTCACCTCAACGGACGGACGATACGATGAGAAGTTCCTCGGTAACTACGCCGACATCAATATCATTCCGGAAATGAAGCGTATTGAGGGTGTGGGCAGTTGTGAAGCTATCGGCTTGAAGTCGTATACAATGCGTATGTGGCTTGATCCGGTCAAGATGCACGACATGAAACTGATGCCTACGGATGTCGTTACGGCTCTTTCTGAGCAGAATATCGAGGCTGCACCGGGTAAATTCGGTGAGCAGTCAGACCGCCAGTATGAGTATTCCATGAAATATACCGGACGCTTGAAGACCCCAGAAGAGTTCGGAAACATGATTATAAAGACCGATGATATGGGGCATATCCTCCGTGTGAAGGATGTGGCCAAGGTCGAAATGGGCGCACTGTACTACTCTATCATGTCACAGATAGATGGCAGACCCGGCATAATGATGATGGTTACGCAGCGTGCAGGTTCCAATGCCACGCAGATAGCCAATGATGTAAAGAAGGCTGCTGAGCAGTTGAAGGCCAACTATCCTCCAGGTATGGAACTGGTGTTCATGCAGGATGTGACCGAATTTATCAGTGCATCACAGCATGAGGTGATAAAGACTCTCTTCGAGGCATTGGTCCTTGTGTTCATCGTAGTGTTCATCTTCTTGCAGGATTTCCGCTCTACGCTGATACCGATGATTGCCGTTCCTGTGTCACTTGTGGGCACAATGTTCTTCTTGAAGGTCATAGGCTTCTCCATAAACCTCCTTACTCTCTCTGCTTTGGTGCTTGCCATAGCCATCGTTGTGGATGATGCCATAGTGGTGGTTGAGGCGGTTCACGCCAAACTTGATATGGGGTACAAGAGTGCCCGGAAGGCTTCAATCGATGCGATGGAAGAGATTTCCGGTGCCATCATATCCATTACGCTTGTGATGTCGGCCGTGTTTGTCCCGGTATCGTTCATGACTGGTACGACAGGTACGTTCTATCGTGAGTTCGGTCTCACAATGGCCGTCTCAATAATCATATCCGCTATCAATGCCCTTACATTGTCACCGGCACTTTGTGCAGTGCTGTTGAAACCGCATTCCGGTAAACACAAGCAGAACTTCACGCAGCGTTTCTTCACTGGCTTCAATGCGTCTTACCAGAGATTGCAGGACAAGTACCAGCATGGTGTGGAGATGATAGTGAAGAGAAAGTGGATAGCCGTAGGGGCAGTGATACTTGGTATTGGTGTGCTTGGCTTCGGAGCGATGACCACAAAGACAGGTCTGGTGCCTGATGAGGATACAGGTACGATATTCATAACCTGTTCTACCCCTCCGGCAACGTCACTTCAGAAGACCAATGAGGTCATGGACGAAGTGCAGCGTATGCTTGACAGCAACCCGGCAGTTGCCAAATCACTGCGTATTACCGGTTATAGTTTCATAGCAGGTCAAGGTTCTAACCAGGGTACTTTTGTCATAAAGCTCAAACCTTTTGACGAACGTAAGCGTTCAGAGTATTCCACTATGGTGCTTGGCATGATTTACAAGCAGACTGCAGCCATCAAAGGCGCACAGATACTTGCCTTCCAGCCACCTATGGTTTCAGGCTTCTCTGCCTCCAATGGCTTGACATTCTCAATGCAGGACCGTACAGGCGGTGACCTTGACAAGTTCTTCGGGGTGACCAAACAGTTCCTTGCCGAACTGAACAAACGCCCTGAATTCTCTACTGCAATGACCGCATTCAACTCTTCTTACCCACAGTATCAGATAAATGTTGATGTCGCCAAGTGCAAGCAGGCGGGTATTTCGCCAAACACAGTGCTTACGACCATGCAGGGATATTACGGTGGTATGTATTCAAGTAACTTCAACTCGTATGGCAAACTGTACCGTGTCTATGTGCAGGCAGACCCGAAACTGCGTGAAGACAAGTCCTCAATGCAGAACATATATGTGCGTACCGGTGACGGACAGATGTCACCTGTGAGCGAGTTTGTAACTCTTAAAAAGGTTTACGGGCCGCAGGGCATCAACCGTTTCAACCTCTTCACGTCAATAGATGTCAATGCCACACAGGCGGACGGATACTCAACGGGTGACTGTATCAAGGCTATTGCCGAGGTATCAAAGCAGGTTCTGCCTTCCGGTTACACCTACGAGTTCTCTGGTCTGACGCGTAATGAGGCCGAATCAAGCAGTTCTACCGTTATGGTACTGTTGCTTTGCATTGTATTCGTATATCTTATCCTGTCTGCACAGTATGAGTCCTATCTGCTGCCGCTTACTGTCATACTCTCAATACCGTTCGGTTTGGCCGGTGCCTTCCTCTTTACGACAATGTTCGGAAAGAACAATGACATCTATATGCAGATAGCATTGATTATGCTTGTGGGCCTGTTGGCAAAGAATGCCATCCTTATCGTGCAGTTCGCGCTTGAGCGTCGTCGTCTGGGTATGGCCATATCATGGTCGGCAATCCTTGGTGCGGCAGCCCGTCTGCGCCCGATTCTCATGACATCTCTTGCCATGATCATCGGTCTTTTCCCTCTTATTATAACAGGAATACCAGGCCTTAACCTCGTAATGTCGCCTGTTGTAGGTGAGAACGGTTACATAACGCTCGGTGCGGCGGCTATCGGCGGTATGCTTGTAGGTACATTCTGTCAGGTAATGATAGTGCCTTGCCTCTTCGTTATCTTTGAATGGCTGCAGGAGAAGATTAAACCTATCGAGTTTAATGACGACAATGCTGCCGTGGATTCAGAACTCCGACAGTATGCCATCTCACAGTCTGTGGTAAAGAAAAATAGAAATTCAGGCGAGTAATATCCACATTAGTAATATGAAGAAACTCAATATAATCGCAATAATGTCTGCAACTGTTCTCATGAGCAGTTGCGGGCTCTACAACAAGTACGAGCGTCCGGACGTCGCATCAGACAATATCATGCGCGATGCGGAGCAGTATGCCAACACTACCGACACAACATCCTTCGGTGATGTGGAGTGGCGCGAGGTGTTTACCGACCCACAGTTGCAGACACTCATACAGCAAGGTCTCGACAATAATGTCGATTTGCTCAATGCGGCACTTGACATAAAGATGGCGGAAGCGCAACTTATGTCAGCCCGTCTTGCTTTCCTGCCTTCGTTCACGTTCACCCCTTCCGGCACATTGGCAAAGGCATTCAATAGTGGAACAGACTGGATTAAGGCATACGGACTGCCTGTCACGGCTTCATGGAATGCAGATTTGTTTGGCAATCTCACCTCACAAAACCGTAGCAAGAAGGTTGCCCTCATTGCAACCCAAGACTATCAGCAGGCTGTGCGCAGCCGTGTGATATGCGGCATTGCCAACAGTTACTATACACTCCTTATGCTCGACCGTCAGTATGAAATACTCATTGAGATGGAGAAGCTCACCAAGGAGACATGGGAGATGATGAAACTGCGCAAGGAACTCAGTGGAACACGCGAGACAAGCGTACTCAGTGCCGAGGCCTCCTACCTTGATGTGAAGGCGCAGGTGGTTGATATGCTCAGGCAAATACACTCTACCGAGAACGCCCTTTCACTGCTCATAGGCCAGCAAGCGCAGTCCATCACACGTGGAAAGATGTATAACCAGCAACTGCCAACGACGTTCAGTGCCGGCATTCCTGTCAGTCTTCTGGCTAACCGCCCAGACATTCA
The DNA here is from genome assembly GCA_964587945.1 of uncultured Prevotella sp. Taxonomy (GTDB): domain Bacteria; phylum Bacteroidota; class Bacteroidia; order Bacteroidales; family Bacteroidaceae; genus Prevotella. The sequence goes on from CAZPNC010000009.1 coordinate 7,911, forward strand.
TGCAGCGGAAATGTCTCTTGCACAATGCTTCTATGGCATACAGTCAGCCAAAAGCAGTTTCTATCCGGCCCTGAACTTCTCTGCTACAGGTTCTTTTACGAACAATCCACAGCAGATTGTAAACCCAGGTCTGTTCCTGTTGAACTTTGTCGGCAGTCTAACCCAGCCCATATTCCAGAACGGAAAGCTTGTGGCGGGGCTGAAAGTGGCCAAGGCTCAGTATGAAAAGGCATACAATACATGGCAGAACACCATCCTGTCGGCTGGTTCAGAGGTCAGTGATGCATTGGTACAATACAACAGTAACGATGAGAAAGGAAAGATAGACCGCCAACAGGTGGAGGTCCTCAAGCAGAACGTAAGCCACACCAGCGATCTCTTCAAGATGGGCTCAAGCACATATCTTGAAGTGATTACGGCACAGAGCCAGTTACTCAATGCTGAAATATCACAGGTAACAGACGACTTTAACAAGATGCAGGCTGTGGTAAGTCTTTATTCCGCTCTCGGTGGCGGAAGAAAATAACGGTCACTTTTAAACATTTTTCTTATGAGCAATTTATCAGACAAGGCAGTAATCAGCCCCAAGGCACAGATAGGACAGAATGTAACAATCTATCCATTCGTGTATGTTGAGGACGATGTCATTATCGGCGATGACTGCATTATATATCCAGGCGTGAGCCTCATGGGCGGCACCCGTCTCGGAAAGGGAAACCAAATATACCAGAACACCGTCATCGGTGCCCAGCCACAGGACTTCAACTACAAGGGAGGTAACACCCTTTGCGTTATTGGTGACAAGAATATCATACGTGAAAATGTCGTCATCAACCGCGCAACGTACGAAGACGGACAGACACTAATAGGCAATGAGAACTTCATCATGGAGGGAGTGCACATCAGCCACGACGTGAAGATTGGCAACAAGAACGTCTTTGGCTACGGCACAAAGATTGCCGGAGACTGCGAAATCCACGATTTCGTGATTTTCTCCTCTGGTGTCATAGCCAATCCTGCAGTACGTGTGGGTGATGCGGCGATGATACAGTCAGGTTGTCACTTCTCGAAAGATATACCACCATATATCGTTGCCAGTGACAGTCCTATAAAGTATAGTGGCATAAATGTCTATGTCATTGACCGGATAAACATCAGCGAGAAGGTGAAAAACCATATAGCCAACGCCTATCGCCTTGTATTCCATGGTCAGGATGCACTGGTCAATGTCTGTGCGCAGATAGATCAGCAGATACCTAAGGGCGTTGAAATCAGCAATATCACGACATTCCTAAGAAACTCACAACTCGGCATCATTGCCAAGACGCAGGGGGCGGAATAGGGAGAAGTGCTTTTGTGACTGTGACTTGCGGGTGGTCATGAATCCATCCGTTTGTGACGGCATAGTATAAACGTCCGTGATTTACGGCTAATGAAGTACGATAAAAAGACAATGTGCAGAAAGAATGATTAGACAACATTTATATCTTTGCACTTTTTGATAATTCCCGAGGCAGGTTGTTGTGAAACACCCTGTCTTTTTCCGTGGACCATGAATGTAGCCGTGGCTTTGTGCTGCCGTTTTCCGACAATACATGAACGCATGTTTACTCAGAACAATCCGCGTCATATACCGTGGTGCGTATCCTTGGAATACAGACCGATTCGGAGTCGGTGGTGTATCTGCTCCGTAATCGTGCCCAGATTACACTGTAAAAGTGCCCAAATCACACTGTAAATACAATGCTTTTACAGTGTGATTTGGGCACTTTTACAAGGCGTCTGTTTCTTCCGGTGCAGGTCATGCTGCATAAATTGCGCGGCATAGGCCCCGGAAAGCGGCGCGGTCACTACATTCCCAGCATTCGGAAGGCCTGCGGCAGGTGGTTGATAATGTCGCTTGCTATAAGGCTCTCCATACCTGTCTCCTGCACTGCGAGGTCACCTGCGAGACCGTGTAGGTACATTCCGACGATGGCTGCGTCCTGCTGGCTGTATCCGCGTGCCAGAAGAGCGGTGATAATACCCGTCAGCACATCACCCGAACCGGCCGTAGCCATACCGGCATTGCCCGTGCTGTTGAATAAGATATTTCCGTTTGGCAGGCACAGGGCACTGTAATGCCCCTTCAGCAGCACATAGACACGGAGCCTTTGCGCCATGTCACTCGCCTTCATCAGGCGGTCATAGTCGTCAGCAGGTGGTGTGTCAAGCAGACGGTCCATCTCGCGTGGGTGCGGGGTGAAGATTATACCGTCAGGCAACTGCTGCAGCCATGCGCGGTGAGATGCAAGGATGTTTATGGCATCTGCATCTACTACAACCGGTACACGGGCACTACGGACTTGCGTCATCAGTGCAATGGCCGTGTTTTCCGTTACCCCCAGTCCTGGACCAATGCCCAATGCGCTGTATTTGTTGGTATCGGTGGCCTGTGTGAATGATTCCTCTCCGCGGTCAATCTGCACGATGGCTTCCGGCACAGTGATTTGCATTATATCGCTGTTGCACAGTGGAGTGTGTATCGTGACTTTGCCGGCGCCAGAGCGCAGGCACGCTCTCGTGGCCAGTATGGCCGCTCCGGCCATGCCGTGCGAACCTGCTACGAGCAGTGCGTGCCCCATATTGCCCTTGTGGGCGAACTCATCACGAGGCTTCATGCGTTGCATTACGTCCTCTTCCAGAATGATGCTGCACTGCGAGTGCGTGTTGTCTATGAACTCCTCACTTAGCCCAATGTTCAGTACCTGCACTTCTCCGAGGTACTGCTGGTTGTCGGCCATCATCATGCATAGTTTCTTCATGCCCAAAGTCAGAGTGAAGTCTGCATTCACTATGTTTGCCTTTACGTTGAAGGTGTTGTCCTCTGTCATCAGCCCCGAAGGCATATCAATGCTCACCACGGTAGCGTCGGACATGTTGATGTACTTCACCACTGCCGCAAACCCTCCTGTGAGAGGCTTGTTTATGCCAGAACCGAAGAGACCGTCTATGACCACTGTGTCCTTAGTCAGTTTGGGAGGGTCGAATTCCTTGGTCACCTCTTTAAGTATGTTGCTGTACTTCTTCTTCAGCCGGTTGGCGTTTTCCTGACAGTCAGACGACAGCTTCCCGTTGACGTTGAACAGGTACACCGTGACGTCATAGTCCTTTTGCTTCAGCATACGTGCCACGGCCAGTGCATCGCCGCCGTTGTTTCCCGGACCGGCGAATACCACTATGGGCGTGGACTCATCCCAATGTAATGATATTGTTTCCGTAATGGCATCGGCGGCACGCTCCATCAGATTTGTAGATGTAACAGGTTCGTGCTCAATGGTGTATTGGTCAAGTTCATGAATCTGTGCTGCTGTAAATAGTTTCATGTTTATATGTTTTTTGTGTTCTTTTTCTTTTACTGAACTAATCATCAAGGACAAAATTACGAAAAAGAAATGAATAAAGTGTCATTTCTTCATAAAAATAGTGTCATTTTCAAAAAGTTTTAGTAATTTTGCACTTGAAATGGCAAACAAACAGATAACAGTAAAAGGTAAGACTTTTGAACTTTTTGTCCCAGAAGCCACCATTATGGAGGCCGTAAAGGGTTTGGCGGAACGTCTGAAGGCGGATTATAGCGACAAGAACCCCGTGTTTCTGGTAGTACTCGGTGGTGCTTTCGTTTTTGCTTCGGACCTTTTCAGATTGGTGGATTATCCAAGTGAAATAACATTTGTGAAATTTACCAGTTATGATGGCCTCGCTTCTTCGGGGAAAATCATGGAGCAATTGGCAGTGACGGATATCGTGAAAGACCGCCATGTGATTATTGTTGAGGATATCGTGGAGACGGGTATCACCATGGATTACCTGTTGCGGCGTGTCAAAGAGCATAAACCGGCGTCTGTGGAAGTATGCGTACTGTCGTTCAAGCCTGAGAAACTGGAAGTTCCGGAACTGAATATCAAATATGTAGGTATGAAGATTCCCGAAGCGTTTTTAGTGGGCTATGGCTTCGATTACGACCAGCAGTGCAGGTATCTCAGGGACGTTTATGCGTTGGTATGACCATATCGCGCCATTTTTCCGCAGTGAGTGCGGACAGAAGACATTGACAACACAAATGAAACTCAATACAATTTATTTAAGGTAAAATGAAAAATATCGTAATTTTCGGTGCCCCAGGTTCAGGCAAAGGCACTCAGAGCGACAAGATTATAGCCGAGTACGGCGTCGCTCACATCTCTACTGGTGACGTGCTTCGTGCTGAAATAAAGGCAGGAACAGACCTTGGCAAAACGGCATCAAAGTATATTAACGACGGAAAGCTGGTTCCAGACTCTCTTATTATAGATATGCTTGCTGCTACACTTGACTCAAAAGGCAAGGATATTCCCGGCGTAATATTCGACGGATTCCCTCGTACCATAGCACAGGCAGAGGCTCTTGACACAATGCTCAAGGAGCGTGGTGAGGAGGTTTCTGTGGTTATCGGACTGGAAGTGGATGATGAAGAACTCATCAAACGTATCATTGCACGAGGCAAGACCAGCGGCCGTGCCGATGACAATGAGGACACTGCAAAGAAGCGTCTGGCCACTTATTACTCACAGACACTGCCGCTTAAGGACTTTTATATCAAGCAGGGAAAGTATGCTATGATACAGGGCGTGGGTACAATAGATGGCATTTACGCTGACATAAAGAAGGCAATAGGATAATATTGCTTTTGATTATCGACACGGAATAATGGTAAAAGCCGCATTCTTTGATATAGATGGCACATTGGTGTCATTCAAAACGCATTGCATTCCACAGTCAACGAAAGATGCGGTGAGTCGTATCAGAAAGCAAGGTGTGAAGGTATTCATAGCTACAGGCAGGCCTTTGCCCTTCATTAATAACCTTGCCGGACTGGAATATGATGGCATTATGTCTGTCAATGGGGCGTACTGTACCACTGTTGATGGTGTAGTCATATCACGGAATCCGGTCCCGAGGGCCGACATACAGCGCATAGTTGACGATGCCAAGAGGCATCCAATGCCAATAGCATTTGCTTCTCATGACAAGGCTATGGTGGTAAATCCTGATGCTGCAGGGGATTTCTTGCCGGAAGTGTTTTCGCTTCTGGATATAGACTTGCCCGAAACGCAGCCCATAGAAGCCGCACTGTCCATGGATGTGCTGCAAGTCATAGCCTTCTTCACACAGGAACAGGAGGCGAGAGTGATGCATGAGGTTCTCAAAGGCTGCGATGCCAACCGTTGGCATCCATACTTTGCCGACTGTGTGGCAAAGGGGAAAAACAAGGCTACGGGCATAGATGACATCTGCAAGTATTATGGTATAGCATTGCCTGACACCATAGCGTTCGGTGATGGAGGCAATGACGTGACCATGTTGCGCCATGCCGGTGTGGGCATAGCAATGGGTAACGCGCCGGAAGAGGTGCAGTCGTGTGCCGATATTATAACAGACACTGTTGATTGCGACGGAATAGCGAAGGCATTGGAGCGTCTTTGCCCTCTGTAAAGCTCATATTAAACCTCTGTAATCCTTGTATTAAAGAAGTATAATAAAAACAAAAAGACAGCAAACACAATGTGTCTGCTGTCTTTTTTTTAGTATCTTTGCGGAATGAATGATGCAAAAAAAAGAATAATATACACTGCTTTGCTGCTTTTCTCGGTGCTTTGCCTGAACGCAAAGAATGTGTTTACACCGTTGGAGCAACAGCAGATAAGTATAGAGACACCTGGACTGTTTGCTCATTCCAGTTCTTTTCAAGTGGATTTCACTCAGTTGGCGAAAGATGAATACTCCTTTCCTCTGCCAATAGGCAAGACTTTGACCGTAAGTGGCGGTGAAGTTGAGATAGAAACGACGAAGGGTGATGCGGTAAAGGCGATGTTTGACGGTACGGTCAGGCTGTCAAGACAGAACCCGACTTATGGAAATGTGGTGGTGATACGCCACAATAACGGTCTGGAAACGGTATACGCGCTTAATGCACAGAACCTTGTCAAGAGCGGAGAACGGGTAAGAGCCGGACAGACTATAGCCATTGTCGGGGGTAATGACGGCAAGGCTTACTGCCTGTTCAGCATTATGGTGGATGGCAAAAAGGTCAATCCAAGTACAATCCTCAACGTGCATAAGCACACGTTGCGCCAACAGACGGTCGTGATAAAGAAGTCCGGTAACGGCATTGAGGTCAAGACATCAAGACGGAAACCTGAAAAACAGAATGTTGCCATGAGCCTTGACACCAATAATCCCTTTCAGGACAATGCCGTGTTCCGCCTTAAACTTGATGAAATATCCTCCAAAGAATGGTATTATCCACTTGCGAATGCAAAGGTTATAAGTGGATATGGCGGCAAGAGAGGACACTCTGGGGTGGACATAAAGAACGGACCGGGCACGGAAGTATATGCTGCTTTTGACGGACTTGTCGTGCAGGCAGGTACGTTTTCGGGCTATGGAAAGTGCATAACGCTACGTCATACCAATGGTCTGGAGACGCGTTACAGTCACAATTCAAAGAACTATGTCAATGTGGGAGATAACATCAAGGCCGGACAGGTGATAGGTATAGTCGGTAGAACCGGCAGGGCTACGACGGAACACCTGCACTTTGAAACACGGATAGCAGGCCGCGCGTTTGACCCTTCGTATGTGTTTGACCACGTAAAGCACTGCCTTCAGAAGGGAACTCTACAGTTCAAGAAGGGTGGAAGCGTTACAAGACTAAAGAAATAAGGCTCGCCGTCTGATGGTTTTGCTGCATGGTCGTCCGGTAATGTGTGGACTTTCATCCATGTATTCAAACCATAAAACGGTATGAACGCAAAACAACGGATATGAAAAAACTTCTCATTCTCATTGTGGGAGCCATCATGATGACTTCCTGCAACACTGCAAGCAACGGAGCATTCAGTGGTGCTATGTTCGGCGGAGTAATAGGTTCGTGTATCGGTGGCATCAATGGAGGACCACGAGGCAGTGATGTCGGAACGTTAGTGGGTATGATGGCCGGTGCGGCTACAGGCGCTGCGATAGGCAGTGCGGTAGAATCCCAGCAGACCCGCGCCTATTATGCTTTGCCGCCAGAGGAGATTCGTGACGGCAACCGTGGCATAACATACGATGACCAGTCCGGACGCTCGGAGAAACCTGTGTATGATGACGTGATACAGATGGACAAGAAGTCTGTTGATATAAATGAAATCCAGACTCCGAGGTATGATACTGACATCAGAATAGAGAATGTACGATTCGTCAATGATGCCAATACCCAACATATATCAAAGGGCGAACTGGTGAAGATTTCATTTGAAGTATGTAATGTATCAGACTCAGTAACGCTCAACATCGTGCCGATGGTGAAGGAAACGACAGACAACAAGCGCATACTTGTATCGCCTGCAACAATGATAGAGAACCTTGGCGCACACAAAGCGATACGCTATACCGCTTTTGTCAGCGCACAGAAGAATCTCAAGACAGGTACGGCGCATTTCCAAATCAGTGTCATGTCTGGCACTGAGGTAATCAGTAACATCGTCGAATTTGACATACCGCTGGAATAGGTACAAGGCGGTTAAGGGGCGGAAATAATGAAGAATAGTCCTGATGGCGGAGTAATCCGCAGTGATTTATTTGGAAGGCGTCTCGGGATAACAGTTGTTTGTGACTGCTGAAATAAAACCTACAACATAAAAAACATCATGAATATGAAAAGAATAATCATCATTGCCATTGCGGCATTAGCAATAATGGCGTGTCAGGAGAAGAAAGAGCCTGTCACGGTTAGCCAGACTGATGTGCGTATTGATTCCCTTCAGCGTATCATTGACCAAAAAGACAATGAGCTGAATGATGTCATGTCCACCTTCAATGAGATACAGGAGGGCTTCAGACTGATTGAAGCGGCCGAGAAAAACGTCAATGTGATAAAGGACGGAGAGGCCACAAACAAGTCGGAACAGATAAGGCAGGACATACGAAACATACAGCAACGTATGCAACACAACCGTGAACTCATAGCACGTTTGCAGCAACAGGTACGCGAAGGCAGCACGCGCTCTGAGGAATTGCGCCGCACTATAAACAATTTCGTAAAGGAATTGGAGAACAAGAACAGTGAATTGCAGCAACTGCGTGCCGAACTTCAGGACAAGGATATACAGATAGCGGAACTTGACAATACCGTAAATTCGCTCAATTCTGACGTTAGCCAACTGCGCGAAGAGACAGCACAAAAGGCGGCAACTATAAGTACTCAGGACGTGCAGCTGAACAGTGCATGGTATGTTTTCGGCACAAAGAAGGAACTGCAAGAGCAGAATATATACCAGAAGGGAAAGGTGCTGCAGTCCAATTTCAATAAAAACTACTTTACAAAGATAGACATACGTGTTGACAAGGAGATAAAACTCTATTCCAAGTCTGCCCGCATGCTCACCGCACACCCTGCAGGAAGTTACACTTTGCAGCCCGATGCACAGCGGCAGTACGTGCTTCGTATAACCAATCCGCAACAGTTCTGGAGCACGAGCAAATACCTTGTGGTGCTTGTCAAGTAATAAAAAACGTTTCAGATAGCAATAGGTTGCAAGTCATATATTACAGGCTGCAGGCGGGAAATGCCGCTTTTGTACTTCTAATATATAACCTGCAACTCATTATTTACCCTCATGCGTGCTACAATACCATACATAGAGCAAAGATTTGAAGAGTTCAACAGACTCTGTTTTTCAGGAAAACTCCCCAGAATACCAATAGAGTTGAGCAACGCCAAGACCTTTATCGGGATGTGTGTGTACAAGAAACGCAGGACGTTGTTCGGAAAAATGGAGTACTATGACTTCCGATTGCGTATCAATACGCGCATAGATCTGCCGGAAAAAGAAGTGGAAGATACCATATTGCACGAGATGATACACTACTATATAGCGCTGAACCGTATCCCTGATACCTCGGCTCATGGCCGTACTTTCAAGCATTTGATGACCACTATCAATGAGAACTTCGGGAGAAACATCAGAGTGTCGCACCGCATAACGGCGGATCAGCGCGAACAGGCGTACGACAATCGTGAGCGTTATCACGTCATTGCCGTTGTAGCCTTTACCGATGGCCGCACTGGGTTCAAGGTGTTGCCACGTGTACAGAGAAGCATCCTCACATATTATAATAGGGTAGGCCAGGTGAAAAATGTAGAGTCTGTCGCCCTTTATATGAGTAAAAATGTGTTCTTTAACCGCTATCCCAATTCAGGAACCTTGAGTGTGCACTATATAGACAGGCCTGTTGTGATGCAACATCTTGAAGATGCGAACGAAATAGAATGTGACGGCAGAACACTTGCTGTGGCGCAGTAGCCGTATGGCGATACGTCGGAAAAACAATGAGTCATGTATTGGTTGCCGATACATAACACAATACAATGGAAAGAAAACGAAAGCGTGCCATTACTCACTTGTGGGTATTGCACGCTTTCATGGCTTCAGCCGTTCTTTCTATTCAAAATAGAAAGACAGTACAATCATCTTACTGTGTGCCTTGTTCACGCTTGCTGCGTAAGGCAGTGACGTTTGGTCGTTCATAGAGGACAGACGTGATGTATCAAGACAGTTGCTTAGACCGTACATGAACTTCAATTCGGGACGTAGTTTGAAGAAAGGCATATAGAAATCACATCCCATTCCAATCTCGAAGAAAACGTCTGATTTCTTCAACTGCACATTGTCGCTGGACGTTGATGACAGATTAATCACAGGGGCGATGCCTGCCATCAGGTATGGACGGTGGTTGTTGAAACGCTGTGCAGCATAAATGATGTTGAGATCAGCACCGACGTACACTGTGCGTAGTGACTGTTTCTCTTGGTATGGTACACTGTTCTCGTTAAGTTTGTTGAAGTTGTTGAATACAATGTTGCGCGTACCGAAATACAACTGCGGTGCGAAGCGGAAGGCAAAATACTGGTTTATACGCAGTTCTCCAAGCACACCGACATTGAATCCCATGTCCCAGTTGTTCTGGTCAGTGGTCACGAGCGACTGCATCTGGGTGCCGTCTTCCATGGTGATGGTCTGCATCCCGACATTATCAAGTTCCAGATCCTGCATGTGTGTGCCCACTACAATACCGAGGTGGAAAGGGCGCAGGTCCGTATACGGACGGTTTTGCGCTATCCTCTCCTGCGCATTGAGTGCCGCTGCCGCCACCGTCATATATATAAACAATGTATATAGTCTAAGCATAATGATGTTGTTTTATGTTTCAATAAACGCATGAAGGTCTTGAAAATTGCACTTTCCCGTTGTAAATAGTTTCAAAAAGATATAAAAAATCATTTTCTTCAAAAAAAAATATACCTGTTTGTAGGTATTATCAAAATTATTTTTTACCTTTGCAATGAATAAGGAACGACAATAACAATAAACAAAAGCATTATAAACAAATTTAAGAATTAAGACTATGGCTTACGTAATTAGTAACGATTGTATCGCTTGTGGTACATGTATCGATGAATGTCCATCTGAAGCTATCACTGCTGGTGACATCTATTCAATCAACCCAGACGCATGCACAGAATGCGGTACTTGCGCAGATGTTTGTCCTAACGAGGCTATCAGCCTTGGTTAAAGACGGCATCAAGTCAGCTTGAAGGCAGACAAGAGTGGTTATCATTTCAGGTAACCACTCTTTTTTTTCGCCTTTTCCTTTGTCGTTTGGAAATAAATAGCTAATTTTGCAGAAATCATAACGATTAAAGAATTTGTACGGAAGGCCTCAGATGTTACTGCGTGTATTCCGTCTTTTATAATGATTCAGGCCAGAAACCTGTAAAGAAAAGTCTAAAACCTATTTGCAACCATGCTGATACTCTTCAATATAAACTACGTCGCGTCATACACCGAGGAGCTATTCATAAACATAAAGATGCCGGGTGGCAAAACGGAAACCTACAAAATGACCCGGTGGCAGAATGGCAGCTGGCGTTATGAACTGCGTTTTGAACCCGGTGGTATGACCTTTTTGGACTATCATTACTCTGTGCAACGCATGAATGTGGTGCTTAGAACGGAGTGGACTATGCAGGCTCACCGGCTCGACATAGGGCAGACAGGACTGCTGCAATACACTGTCTATGATGCATGGATAGACATGCCGCATGACACTTACCTATACACATCGGCCTATACACAGTGCATAAACCGCAGGGAGAATAGGGGAGTATACCGTAGAACGAATCCTTCTGTACTCAGACTCAAGGTGCGTGCGCCACAGTTGCGTGGCTTTGAGCATCTTGTGCTTGCCGGTTCGCATCCTGTTTTGGGCGAATGGGAAATAGACCGCGCCATACCATGCGTGGAACAGGCTCCTAACGAGTGGGTCTGTGATATTGATGCGGAGTATGCTGCATCTGAAGAACTGGAGTATAAGTTCGTGGCTGTGAGGGAAGACAGTGAACTTGACGGGCCAATGTGGGAAACAGGAGAGAACCGTCGTATAACGATGCCACACATGAGACGGGGTGAAATTGTGGAGTATGAGTTGCCACAGGCGTTCTTCGAGATAAGGAACGTGCGCAAGGCTGGTACACTTGTCCCCGTGTTCTCATTGAGGACGGAGGGCAGTTTCGGCGTAGGAGACTTCGGAGACCTTAAAAGTATGGTAGACTGGATATCCTATACAGGACAGGGACTGCTGCAGGTTCTGCCGGTAAACGATACCACAATCACCCATACATGGACGGATTCTTATCCATACTCCTGCATAAGTATCTTCGCATTGCACCCGCAGTATGTTGATTTCAGGCAGTTGCCGCCGCTTGCGGACGAGCAAGAAGCAACGAAAATGGAGGCTCTGAGGCAGGAACTCAATGCTCTTGCCGAGATAGACTATGAGCGTGTGAACAACGCAAAGACCGAATATCTACGTTTGTTGTACCAGCAGGAGGGCAAGGACGTTATGGCGTCGCCCGGATACAGACAGTGGTTTGACGAGGAACAGCAATGGCTTGTGCCCTACGCCCATTACTGTTACCTGCGTGATACCAACGGCACGGCTGACTTTACGCAGTGGGAAGGCCATGTGCAATGGCACGAAACAGACCGTGAGCAGTTTGCAAATCCGCGGACAAAGGCTTACAGGCAGGTGGCATATTATTACTACGTGCAGTATATTCTCGCCACGCAGATGAAGGCAGCGCATAAGTATGCACGCGGAAAAAGGGTCATTCTAAAAGGCGACATACCAATAGGTGTGAACCGGCAAGGCTGTGACGTATGGCAGGAACCACGCTATTTCAACCTGAACGGGCAGGCCGGAGCACCTCCAGACGAGTTTTCCATCAACGGACAGAACTGGGGCTTCCCGACATATAATTGGGATGAGATGCTGAAAGACGGTTGTTTGTGGTGGGTAAGGCGCTTCCGGAATATGCAGAAGTATTTTGATGCCTACCGCATTGACCATGTTCTGGGCTTTTTCCGCATCTGGGAGATACCATTGGATGCCGTTCATGGCCTGCTTGGACAGTTCAGTCCGGCTCTTGGACTGACATCGGAAGAGATTGAAGCCTATGGACTCCATTTCCGGAGAGGACGCTTCACAAGGCCATATATTAGCAGGGAGGTTTTGTTTTCAATCTTCGGTCAGGAGCAGGCGCAGATGGTTTGCGAAACGTTTCTGGAGCCTTACAAGGATGGGTTGTACCTGCCAAAAGCAGAATACGACACACAACGTAAGGTGGAGGCGAAGGTTTCCGATGCCAATCTGCGTGACGGACTTTACACATTGCTTAGTGATGTCCTGTTTCTTCAGGACACACGGCATCCGGAACTCTACCATCCACGCATAGCGGCGCAGCATGCTTATATATATAAGGAGTTGTTGTCAGAGAGCGACCGCATCTGTTTCAACCGTCTTTATGATGATTATTTCTACAAGCGTAATACGCAGCACTGGTATAAAGAAGCCATGAAGAAACTTCCAAGACTTGTCGAAGCCACACGTATGCTGGTTTGTGCCGAAGACCTTGGCATGATACCGGATTGTGTTCCTGCCGTGTTGAAGGAGTTACGCATACTCTCTCTTGAGGTGCAGTCAATGCCAAAGGAGACCGGTCGGCAGTTCGGCAGGCCGGAAACATATCCGTATCGCAGTGTATGTACAATCGACAGCCACGACATGCCGACGCTACGGATGTGGTGGGATGAAGACTTCAACCGCTCACAGAATTTCTATTCTGTGGTACTTAACCGTCGTGACGAGGCTCCCCATCCTCTTCCGGCATGGCTGGCACGTGACATCATGTTGCGAAACCTGCAGTCAGCATCAATGCTTTGTGTACTTTCGTTGCAGGACTGGCTGGCAGTCAGTTCGGAATTGCGCCTGCCTGATGCCAATGCCGAGCGCATAAACATACCTGCAAATCCCCATCATTATTGGCGATACCGTATGCATCTCAACATAAAAGACATGATGAACGACCAGCGTTTCTGCGATGATATAGCGGAAATGGTAACACAAAGCGGCAGATGAGAATAGAACGTATAGACCCACCGTCATGGTTTGTCGGTATGGATGATACCACATTGCAATTGATGCTGACTGGGGAAGACCTTGACAATGCCGGGATAACAGTGTGTTATCCCGGCATTGAAGTTAAGTGTACAGTGAAAGCCGATGATGAACATTATGCGTTCCTGTACCTCGACCTTGCCGGTTGCGATGCCGGCACCATGCTTTTGGATGTCAAGAAAGGTGCTGATGTCCTTAGCATTCCTTATGTACTCAAACCAAGAGCCATGCACGGAGAGGACAGACGGAGTGTCTCTCCCGCCGATGTCGTATATCTTCTCATGCCGGACAGGTTCGCAACGTCTGTCCGTCCGCATGTCCCGATGGAAGGAAGAACACCGTTTGCCCCTTCCATGCGCCACGGAGGAAACCTTGAAGGCATACGTACACACTTGTCATACCTCTCAGATTTGGGCGTTACATCACTGTGGCTGACCCCTGTCTTGGAGAATAATATGCCGGAAACGGACAAAGAAAGTTCTTATCATGGGTATGCTGTGACGGATTATTACGCCATAGACACACATTTCGGAACCCTTGACGACTACCTGCATCTGGTGCGTGACGCGCACAGTCATAACCTGAAGGTGGTGATGGATTTCGTCTTCAACCACTGCGGAGCGGCACATCCGTGGCTGGCAAAGCCTCCTATGGCAGACTGGTTCTACCACCGTGAATGGCTCGAAGGGGCTGACGTGTCTGGCGGCCAACTGCCGGCAACGAATGAAAAGTACCTTCAGACCAATTACAGGCTGACCCCAACGGTGGATGCTTATGCTTCAGATGTGGACAAGAGGGAGACCGTTGAGGGATGGTTTGTGAAGACAATGCCCGCATTGAACATCAGTAACCCGCATCTGCTGCGTTATCTTACGCAGTGTACCGCATGGTGGATAGAGACCGCCAACATTGATTCCATACGCATGGATACTTTCCCTTATGCCGACAAGGCGGCCATGCAGCAGTGGCTGAAAGCCATACATAGGGAGTATCCACACTTCACCGTAATAGGCGAGACATGGGTAACGGACAGTGCTTTCTCTGCGAAATGGCAGGAAGGGGAACTTGACAGCCCCATGGACTTTGCCCTTTTTGAGGCATTCAACAAGGCAAAAACGGAGGAGAGTGACGAGTGGTGGAGTGGGATGAACCGCATATACCATGTGTTGTGCTATGATTACCTCTACAAAAAGCCGTCAATGGCGTTGGCATTCATAGACAATCATGATGTGGACCGCTTTCTTGGCGACTTTGATGCCTACACTCCAGATAAGCAGGAACGCCTTGTTGCCAGTATGAAATGTGCCCTTGCGTTGCTGCTGGCCATACCACGGCTACCGCAATTATATTACGGTACGGAGGTGTTGATGTATGGAACGACCTCTGTAAGTGACGGGTATGTGCGCCAACCTTTCCCCGGTGGCTTTCCGGAAGACCGGCATGACGCCTTTACACCGGCTGGACGATTACGTGAACAGAGCCGTATGTATCAGTGGTTGCGTAGAGTACTGCAATGGCGTAGGTGCAACAAGGCGGTAGCCTATGGAGCGACTAAGCAGTTCATTCCTCGTGATGGTGTATATGTCGTGGCGCGTCTGCATCATGAAAGCAGAGTGCTGACCATCGTAAACGGCAGTGACCACTTTGCCACGTTCACCCCAGGCCATTATAAAGAGGTGATAGGTGAAGTACAGGAAGCAATGGACATAACGACGGGACACACCGTATGTCTTACGAAACTTATGCAACTTGCGCCGAGAAAGTCTATGATTCTTGAACTTCCTGCAAAGAAAGGAACTCCTGAAGGTTAGGTTCTTCAGATGGCAGTGCGGAAAAGTCTTTCTGCCAAAGTGCCCTGATTACATTGTAAAAGTGCCCAAATCACAGCGTGATTGTGCCCCTTTTACAATGTAATCAGGGCACTTTGGTTTTTGTTTTTTTTTCTATATTGATTTTGGTAATTCATATTTTCTTGCTACTTTTGCAGCCGACTACCGAAATGGTAGCCATTTTTTATTTATCAATTATAACAAAAAAATGCAAAAGACAACTTTTGAACAGCGCGGCAGCATTCGCTTCCGACACTTCACAAGAAAGGGTTATGCACTCTTTTCTTGTCTCGGACGCGAAGTTCTTGTTTGCACTCTCAGTGTTGCTACATTGTCTCATGCCCGTGCAGAGGGTGTGAGCGTGCGCACCGAGGTGGCTGACAACACACTGCATCGCACGGAACTGAAGCTCGACGAAGTCGTGGTGACAGGTTCCAGAGCCCCTCTCACACAGATTGAGGCGGCGAAGATTGTCTCCGTAATTACCCGAGAAGACATTCAGAGGGCTGCTGCGGAGAGTGTAAACGACCTATTGAAATTAGCCGTCGGCGTAGATGTCCGTCAACGCGGAGGCTTTGGTGTACAGACGGACATATCCATTGGCGGCGGCACATGCGACCAGGTTGCTATTCTTCTTAACGGTGTCAATATCAGCAACCCACAGACCGGACACCTAAGTGCCGATTTTCCTGTTTCCTTAGACGACATAGTACGCATCGAAATTATTGAAGGTGCGTCTTCGCGTGTGTATGGTGCTTCAGCCTTTAACGGTGCAATCAACATCGTTACCCGTGGCGAAGAACGCACAGGGGGCAACGTTTCTGCCGAGGGAGGCAGTTTCGGAACTTTCGGAATGTCTGCACGTGGCAGCATTGCAAAGAATGACGTTGCCAACAGCCTGTCAGTAGGTTACAAGCAGAGTGACGGTGGAACGGATAACTCTTATTTCCGTAAGTCGCAGGCTTTTTATCAGGGTAGTTATGCACCTGCATACAAAGAGGGTTCCAATAGCCTTTCACTTGACTGGCAACTGGGTCTTAGCACCATGCGCTATGGTGCAAACACGTTCTATTCTGCGGCATATCCTAACCAGTATGAGAGTGATGCAAGACTCTTTGCGTCTGTCAAGGCAGACGCTGCAACGGTGCTGAATAACGGAAAAACCGTCCATATAGTCCCAACACTGTATTGGAACCGCTCATACGACCACTTCCAGCTGATACGCGGAATGGCCACAGGCGAGAATTTCCATCGCACTGATGTCTACGGATTTTCTTTAAACGCCTATACCGATTGGGCACTTGGACGTACCGCTTTCGGTGCGGATGTCCGGCAGGAGGGTATACTTTCCACCAATCTCGGCAAGCCGTTGGAAGAGATTGAGTATGTTTCCGTGATGGGACACAGTGACAAGAATTATACAAAACGCGAGCAACGCACGGATGTAAGTTACTTCATGGAGCATGATTTCCTGCTTCGTGACTTTACGGCCTCACTCGGTGTGGTGGCCAATATGAACACGGCTTACAACTCTTCTTTCCGCCTTTATCCAGGTGTAGACGTAAGTTACCGTCTTGCAAAAGCGTGGAAGATGACGGCATCGTGGAACATGGCTTTCCGTATGCCGACCTTTACCGACCTCTTTTATAAGTCTCCTACGCAGGAGGGCAACAAAGACCTGAAGCCGGAGAAGACACAGTCGTTGCGCATAGGTATGCAGTATCGTACCAAAGGCATGGAGGCACGTCTGTCTGGTTTCTATGATTGGGGTAAGGACATGATTGACTGGGTGATGTATACGGCTGGAGACAAATTCCATTCTGCCAACTTCAAGCTGGATAACCGTGGTTATGAGGTCAATGTAGACCTGTTGCCACGCGAACTTTGGACGAACAATCCGGTGTCACGTCTGCGTTTGGCCTATGCCTACATAGACCAGGATCGTAAGGATGACATCGCATTCTTCAAGTCAAACTATGCTATGGAGTATCTGCGTCATAAGTTTGTGGCTGGTATTGACCACAAAATCTATGGCAGTCTGACCGCTTCGTGGGCCTTCAGATGGCAGCAGCGCATGGGGTCTTACATCATTTACGAAAACAATAAGTCCACTGGCGTATCGCAGTCATACAATCCTTTCGGTCTGCTTGATGTAAAACTGCTTTGGACAAAACCCCGTTACGAGTTGTCTCTTTCTATGAACAATCTGACATCATACCGGTATTATGATCTCGGCAATGTCGTACAGCCAGGTTTCTGGCTGATGGCAGGAGCGAAGATGAAGTTCTGAAGAAGTAAGAAAACAAGAAAGTTAAAAAGTAAAAAGAGGCTGCGCCTTGTGACATTTCGTTGCAAGGCGCAGTTTAAGTTTCGTTAAAAATGCTCTAACTGTTTGGCGATTAAATATATTTTTGTATCTTTGTATCCGAGAATTGAACATTTTGACGCTAAGAATTGAACATTTCGATACAGGAAATTGAACATTTTGACGTGGAGAATTGAACATTTCGTAACCGATTTTGAGTAAGATTATGAAAGAATTCATACGTGATCACTATGATATACTGATGAGTAGGATAGGTGAGCAGCGAAGGTTCATACAGGTGCTGGCAGGCCCTCGTCAGGTGGGGAAATCAACTCTTGTAGGGCAGGTGCTGCGGAATGTGGCGATACCTCATACACTTGAAAATGCAGACAGTGTGGAAACATCTGACACAGACTGGGTAAGTAGGGTGTGGGAGGCAGCGAGAACCACCATGATGCTGCTTGGCGAGACGGAACATCTGTTGGTGATAGACGAGATACAGAAGATAGATAACTGGAGCGAGGTTGTGAAAAAAGAGTGGGACAGGGATACAAGGGAGCGCCGAAACCTGAAAGTCGTGTTACTCGGTAGTTTACGATTGCTGCTGAAGAAGGGGCTTACAGAGTCGCTTGCAGGGCGTTTCGAGCTGATACGTGTGGGGCACTGGACTTACAAGGAGATGCAGACAGCTTTCGGATTTACCATTGACCAGTATATATATTATGGTGGTTATCCTGGTCCTGCTGGGCTTATAGATGACGAAAGACGATGGAAACGCTATATTAAGGATTCGCTTGTGTCTCCCTCTATTGACAAAGACGTGCTGATGACATCCAACATTTACAAGCCTGCACTGATGAAACAACTTTTTGAACTGGGTTGTTCCTATTCCTCTGAATTGCTGTCTCTGACCAAGATGATGGGGCAATTGCAGGATGCAGGCAACGTTACGACGCTTGCAGGCTATCTGGAAATATTGAACCAGTGTGCCTTGTTGTGTGGGTTACAGAAGTATTCCAATGATGAGGCACGCAGATATAACTCCGTTCCTAAGTACCAGGTGTATAACAACGCTTTGCTTACGGCCTATAAAGGGCACACTTTCTTGAATGACCGCACCGATTCTAAGGTCTGGGGCAGGTGGGTTGAGAGTGCTGTTGGCTCGTATTTGCTTAGCAGGGCGGAGGAATTGGAATACAAGGTGTGCTATTGGAGGGAAAAGAATGATGAGGTTGACTTCGTGATAGTGCATGATGACACCTGCATAGCCATAGAGGTAAAGAGCGGAAAACGTGGCATGAATAGCGGATTGCCGAAGTTTAAGGAGCGTTTTCATCCTTCAAAAGCCTTCGTTGTAGGCACTGGTGGCGTGACGCTTGAGGACTTTCTGTCCTGTGATTTGGAACTGCTTTTGGGGTAGGTTAGTCCATATCGTGAAATAAACATAGGACTTTTGCCATGGGAGAGTGGATAGAATGAGGAATTGGGGTAAACAAATCCGGAATACGGATAATGACGGTTCGGGATTTATTCGCTACTTTTGCAGGCAGAAACATTAAACTTTAACAGGAAGAAAAATGAAGAAAGAGGTGATGAGTTTAATGGCCTGAGGAATGATTTCTATAATGATATTATACGGAAAAAGAGAAATGACAACTTAGTGGGACTGTTATTGTGCCCCGACTGAGTTGTCATTTCTCTTTTGTTTTTACTGTATTAACCGGTTGTCGTTTCTTTGTTGCTCTTTCCTTGTCTAGAAATAGTATGCCAGACCGAGTTGCCAGGAGTTGTATTTGGCAGAGACTTCGCTGTTGTCCTTCACCTCTCCTGACTTGGTGCAGGCGATGTTGTAGTTGGCTTTTACCTCAAGATGCTTTAGGACGGTTAAACCTACACCGACATTGACGCTGACATTGCTTGACTTCCATGTCCATTCCTGGGCACTGTTGTATAGTTTTTTGTCGCTGCCAATGTTGAAACCGAATTGCGGACCGGCGAAAAGGAAGATGTTTGCCAGTGAACTTAGACCTACACCATAACGTACATTGATGGGGATGTCAATGGACTGTGCCTTCATTGTCTCGCCTTTTATCTCGGCAGTCTTCTCGTCGTAGAGTGCTGATGCATCAAGACTGAGACCTACGACAGGAACGGTGAACTTGACAGTAGGACCTACATAGAATCCTGCACGGTTGCTTTTGTCGAGTGTTTCATTGGTGAACTTCATGTTGACCAGATTGGCACCGCCACGGATACCGAACTGAATTTGTGCCTTTGCTGGCATTGTTACGAGCAGTGCTGCTGCGATAACGAAAAGGGATATTGCTTTTTTCATCATAATATTTAGTTTTATTGAACTGTGTATGTGGGGTGTTGGTGTGATATGTCAGGTCGTTGGCATGATATATCGGGTCTTGTCGGTTTGGGTTACGGGCTGTTGTCCTGTTTGGAAATACATGTAATCTGTAATCTTGCAGAAGGCATTGTTCTTCCAAGGCCCTGTAACTGGCATCAGTGTCTCTCTCTCCTTACGCTGACTCTTGCTGAGGATGATGAAGAAGAGGATGTTGACCGGCTCTTCGCTTTCTTGGTGACGGTAGTCGTCTTGTCTGCGTTTGTACGGCGGTTGGCTTTCGCTGCCTTCTTCATTGCTTTAGGGTTTGCTGCTATAACCTTTGCTATTGAGTCGAGAGAATCCTTACGTGCCTTGTCGCCCCAGATGTTTTCTTCAAACTTCTTCAACTCACCTTCTATGCGTTTCTGTTCCTTTGTCATTGCGGAGTCAGTGGGGCAATACTGTGCAAGTGTCTTGCCCAGTTTGTTGTTGGTCTTGTATATGGTTCCGTTGTAGAGGTTCTTTACGAAATAATCGTCCACACTCATGGTGGCGGCGTTGTTGATGTCGCTTGTCATGATGGTCAGTTTCGTAAGGAAAGGAGCCGCATCATCGTATTTAACCCAGAACAGTGGGTATTTGGACGCCCCGTCTCCGAAGTCATCTTCGCGTGACATTATAGGGCATAATGCTATCACCTTGTCATGGAAAGTTGCCGTTGTCTGGTCATAATAGGCTGATTCCTTGATGTAATATGACTTCACTTCGGCTGAAGGGATGTCGGAGTTGTCGAGTTTCAGCCTGCCGTCCTTGCGTTCATAGTATATATGGTAGTTGTCAAGCAGTGCCAGTGGCTTGACAATGGCATCGGCTTCAAATGACTCGTTGCCGTCAAGACGGTATTCGTATGCTTTTACCTGACCGGAAAGGACGAGTTTGAAAAGGTATGTAAACAGGTTCATTTGAGAACCGACAGGTTCTACCGGATAGTAAAGACCGGAGTTTTCCCCCTTTGTCAGGTCTATTTCACGGTAGATGTCACGCCTCCACACAACGTCATCTTTCATTTGTTGTGCCGTAGGAAATGATATCTGCGCCCTTGTAGTGAGGGATGATTGTGCGGCAGAAGTCTTCTTTTGTGTGTTCTGCTGGTTGCGTCTTGCAGCTGGCTGTGCCACTGTCTGTAGTGCAGAAAGGGCAAAGATACTGACGATTGCGATTGCTTTGATATGCTTAGTCATACTTCTGTTGGGGATTTTTATTTTACTATTACCTCCATAGCTGCTGGCAGTTGGCGGGTTATGCCGTCAGGGCCGATGGCACTGATGCGTGATATGTAGAAGCGTTTTGAACGTGACAGTTTGCGGAATGTATCCATCTGTCTTGCTGAGAAGGCGGAACCGTTGCTTATTATCGGCACGGAGTTACCCATATTGTCAAAGAATACCGCTTCAAAGCCTGTCACCTTGAATTCTATGTCGAGCAGACCGTCGTCTATGGCAGCCTTTATGCCCCCGGCACCAAGCAGGGAACCTTTTGCCAGATTGCCGCCCTTGAAACGTGAGTCACCCACTTGTATATAAGCGGTCGGGTCGGGTAGTTTGCGGACATGGAAGGTGAACTGCCCCATTTGTTGCGCTTTGCCAGACATGAGGCTTGAAACCGTGATGGTAACGTCTTTGCCTACTGAAGAAGGTTTTGCTATATACTTGCCCGGACCGACTGGGGTGAATGTGCCTCCTGCCATTGTTGCCGACACTTTGTTGAGTGGCACACCTGGAATAGAGACGCTTATAGGGTTCGTATATCCGGCATACAGCACGTTCATAAGGTCTGCTGACACTGTTGCAGAGGGGTCAACGACAGTGTATTTCTGCGAAAAGTCACGGCGGATAACGTCACCGTTGCCGTCGAACATGGTCATATAGCCGTTCAATGTGAAGTCACCTGTCTTCCCAGCGGTAAATTCGTAGGTGTTGTCATGAAGGTTAACCTCACGTCCTCCGATATAGATTCTTGGTTGCTGCGTGGTGTCTATTGCCGCCATTACTATCTTGGCAGAGAACTTTTCGCCTCTTATTACTGTCTGTGCATTAGGTATCACGAATGCGGAAAGTTTGTTTACGCGTATGTCCTTTACGTCAATGTTGCTGATAAGTGTATGGAGTACCTCGCCTTCTGCATAGCGTACATCGTTCTGTAGTTTTGAAAGCAGCGTCACCGCAGCAGCTACCGGCATGTCTTCAAACATATACTCCTGCCAGTTCTTGCCGAGAGCCTTTGCCTTTTCAGATACATCGGTGTTGAGATTGCTGTTGATGATTTTCTTTAGACGTTCATCATTGAGCATGTTGCTCATGACGAAACGGTAGTCCTCTATCATCTTCTGCAACTTGGGGCCTTTACCTCTTCCCGGTGACAGCATCACTTGTGCCGCGGCTTCGAGGTCTTCCCTGTTCTGTATGTTTTTCACATCCCCCTTCTCTCCGTCCGCTTCCTTCACGATGGCACATTTCAGTTGTTCTGCGAAATAATAGAGTTCGTCACTCTTCCGTTTCACTTCCTCCGCCCTTGCATACCACGTCCGCGTCTTCTGTGGGTTGCTCTTCATTTGCGCTTTGAAGTCTTCATAGATGCTGATGTTCTCTTTGAACACGTTGTCGGTGGAACGATTGAGCCCTTCTTCGACAATAGAGAACCCGTTGAGCACCTCTGTTGAGACGTTCATTGCGAGCAACGCCATGAGAACAACGTACATAAGGTTGATCATCTTCTGGCGTGGAGATATAGGTTTCTTTTTTATTGCCATGTTATAATGTAGTCGTTTAGTAGTGCAGTTGTCCGGCCTTAGATCTGTGATAAACACCCGACCTACATGTGAAGCCCTTCAACCCCCAACCATAATCTATCCCTGTTTGCCAGCCGCCATAGGGTTCATGTTCACTGTCATAGCCTCTATCATCCGGGTATATACAGCGTTCAGTTCCTGTATTTGCTGTGCCATGCGGCGTGTCTGTGCGTTAATCTCGTCCTGTGTGGTAATCTGTTGCGAAGCTGATTTTAGCTGCATCTCATACACTCTGCTGATACCCGTGAGTGTACGGTTAAGGTTTTCCATCTCTTCACTGTCCGTTGCGAGGCGTGCACTCTGTGCGGAAACCTTCTCAAGCATCTCGTTCAGTTCGTTCAGATGGTCCACATAACTTGTTGTCGCTATCTCCATTGCCTCGGCCGTTTCGGCAGTTACTGCCGGTGCAGGGGTTATAACCTGTGGCATGGCGATGCCCGCAGTCCCTTCAGCAGATGCAGTACGTGGTGCCATACCACTGCCCTCGTCCGCTGCCTTAGCCTCATTCACGGCAAAATCTATAGGTTCCACCTTGGCCGTAGAGCCGTTGCCTATTATCACCGTCCCTCCTGTTATGACACCGTTCTGTGGCTGTCTCACTGTGACAGGTGCCACCGTGTCCGTCTCCGTGACCGCAAGAGGCGCCTGTGACACTTCCTCTATCACCTCGTCAGGCAAGTGGTTGTCAAGCGGCATATCTATGGTAGACTTGTCAAACGGACGGTCGAAGGCTGAGATGAAGAACACCATCACCTCCGTTCCCATTCCGACAAAGAGCATTGTGTTTGCTCCCGGAAGGTGCGTCAGTTTAAATAGCGTGCCAAGGATAACGACTGCGGCACCCCATGAGTAGGCGTAGTTAAGGAATGTCTGCCCAGGTACGCTGTCCATCCACTTCTGAAGCAGATAGATGATATTTATTTTACTGTATTTAGACATTGTGATATTGTTGTTTGGTTATTTCGATATTTGGTTGTTTGGTCAGATGCTGTGGTTCGGTTGCATTACTATTCTCTATACGGAAAGGTAATATAATGGTCAAACTCTAAACAACCTCAGGTGGCAGTGCTATCTTTTCTTCTTGCCTTTGGCATTCATACTTGCAGAACTTGCAAGCGAGCGTACACATCTGAAGCCTATGTACGACCGTGGCTGGTTCTGATATTCCCATGACCTCCATGCAGAGCGTATCTGGCTTTCGGGGTCTTTCCATGATCCTCCCCTCACGGATTTCTTCTTCATGTGATATGGGTCCTCTTTCGCAGCCTTGTATTCCAACTGCGGATTGAAGTCGTTCATGGCATCAACGCCGGCATCCGTGTATATGGTGGAAGTCCATTCCGCCACATTCCCCGCCATGTCAAAAAGGCCGTTGCTGTTGGACGCGTAGATACCCGTCTTCGATGTTATCAGGTTACCGTCCTTAGTATAGTTGCCGCGGTCAGGCTTGAAGTTGGCAAAGAAGCATCCGTCTCCGTTCTTCACGTCCTGGTTCTCCCATGGAAACTCCGTCCCCTCCTTGCCACGTGCGGCAAATTCCCATTCCGCCTCCGTCGGCAGGCGGTAGCGCTGTATGTATTTCGCTGCGCCGTTAAGCCCTTTCAGCAGAAATTCCGTGCGCCATGCGCAGAACGCGTTGGCCTGTTCCCAGTTCACGCCCACCACAGGATAGTCGTTGAAGGTAGGGTTAGCGAAATAGTTTCTCAGGTAGACCTCATTCTCGCTGTTAGGGAAATCGTTCACCCAACAGGTCGTATCCGGATACACATTGACTATATAGGTGTTGAGAAAGTCCCACGGCCCCGACAGCGGACGGTTGATGGTCTCCCTTACAATGCGTCCCTCATCGTCCACGTATGCAGTATCTTTCGATATCATCACCACCTCATCGGGATTCACCGCAACGTCAGTGTTCAGATTTCGCTGTGTCGCATCGAGGCGGTTCTTGCGTAGAGCCGCAGTAGTATAGTCATAAATCTCGTATCTGTAGTTCAGTTGCGCAGCGTCAAGCAGTTTCTCCCCCGTCACAGGATTAGTCCTGTACAGGCTCTCCACCGCCCTCAGTTCATCCTCGTTAGGCTTCCGCGGCAGCTGTTTCTTCCAGTTCAGGTGAGGCGTCACGGGGTCACCGTTCTTGTCTTCGGTCACCATATAGGTCTCGTCGCCGCCGTATGCTGGGTCAGCAAGGCGTGTACGCAGAATGCTGTCACGCACCCACATCACGAACTGGCGGTATTTTGAGTTCGTCACTTCCGTCTCGTCCATCCAGAACCCATCCACAGAGATATCCTTTACTGGCGTAGCCATACCCCAGAGTGTATCCTTCCTCTCCAGTCCCATACGCAGAGAACCACGGTCAACCATAGTCATGCCGTACGGTGCCGGCTCCTGAAAACCCTTGCCGCCGCCATATCCGGTCACTTCTCCACCCTGACCGGAGCGTGTCAGTCTGCCTCCGAAGCAGCTGCTCAGCAGTGCCACCGTCATAATGACACAGAGTAGGAATGTCGTTTTTCTGATGTTCATGTATATATTCGTTTTGTTGTTTAGTAGTCTTTAGTAGTTTCAGCCCTCCGGACAAGTCTCGCTGCGTGTCCAGCGGACGTGCGGTTATGTTGCTCCACCTCCTATAAGGTCCTTGTCGTCTGGTGCCTGTTCTTCCCCTTCTTGCCCAAGTCCACATCCATCTGGTAGCCCACAAATAGTTCGTGCGACCCATTTCTGAAACCTATGCCGTTGGTGTACATCTCAAAGGAATATGCTATTATCACTCCCTGAAACTGCCCTCCTATCAGTGCCGTCACCGAGTTGCCGGGGCTGTATGTCGCACCCGCGTAGAACATGCGGCCGTCATAACTGTACATCAGCCTGCCCGTCAGGTCACCTCTGTACGCTACACCGTCAGTACGGACTATGGCCGACGTGGCCACCTTCAGCAGAGGGTTGCGCAGACGGAAATCCATGCCCCCCGTGAGGTAATATGTTCTGTCAACCTTCAGTTCGTTGCTCTCGCCCAACAGCACCGTGGGACCTGTAAGATGCAGCGCACTAAGCCCTGCATACCAATCTCCCCGGGCGTAGTAGATGCCCGCACCAAGGTCGAAGGCATTGCCGCTGATGTCGCTTTTCGAGAATACAGGGTCAGACTCATCGGCCAGATCCACCGCCCCGCCGTTGAACTTCTCCGTTATCACCCCCGGCTGCACACCCACTGACAACCATCCGCCGCCAAGCCTCTTGCGCAGCGCATACTGCAGCGAAAGGCGCTGGTGTGAAAACAATCCCAGCTTGTCGCTCATCAACTGCAGGCCGGCACCGTGAATGTTTTTCAGGGCTACGAAGGGCATGTCGCCAGAAATGAGCGCCGTTTGCGGTGCATTTTCAAAACCAGCCATAGACATTGCATACGCCCCCGTGATGTTCAGTTTCGGCTCTTTGCCTGCAGCAGCAGGGTTTACTGATGGCTGCATATCGAAATAGTGAGAGAAATACGGATCATACTGCCCCCTTGCATCCATTGCAACCAGCGTCAGTGCCATGGCAGGCAGGATGCTACCCGCCGCCCGCATCACCAGTCGTAATATGATGGTTCTACACTTTCTCACAATTACTAAACGCAAAACGCAGGGGTTTATTACCTGCCACTTTTGATTATTGTGTTAAAATCGGTTAACGCATAGCGTGTAACGCTATGCGGAGGGGATGTTTACACCAGATTGTTCATGGTCAAGCATACGAGTGGATACCGCCAAGAAAGTAGTTGACACCGAAATATGTCACCATAACACTAACGAAAGCACACATCATGTATATATGGTATGTCCGGTGATTTCCGAATTGTGGCAATGCGATGCGATGCAGAGGTATGGCATAGAGCATAAAGGTTATGAGGGCCCATGTCTCCTTCGGGTCCCATGACCAGTATGTACCCCAAGACACATTAGCCCATATCGCCCCGATAAAGATGCCCATGCCAAGGCACATTATTGCAGGATAGAGCATCAGTACAGACAGCTGTGTCATAGCCTCAGTCTGCTTCCGTGCTACCATTGCCACCACTCCGCATGCGGCGGTAATGCTAAGCAAGGCGTATGACATCATTATTATGCTGACATGTATGGTCAGAAGCGGTGACTGAAGCACCGGCATCAGATGGTTTATCTGCGGACTCATCTGTGACAGGTGGCTCACCAACAGGAAAAAGCCGGACAACAACAATCCGAATGTGATGATAATCGGAAAACGGCGGTGTAGCCACAACGCTATGAGCATCACAATCCATGCCATGGAAAGCATTGTCTCATAACCGTTAGCCATAGGTATCCGTCCGCTTACTGTCCAGCGGAGAGCGAGTGAAAAGGTGAGGGCAAGGAAGCAAAGCAGTATTGGCGGCAATGAGCGGAATACGGCAATGGGGAGCAAAGTCAACGCTCCCAAAACAAGACACGCTATGAACAGTATTGTGGTATAGGGCAACGCATTATACAGCATTTCCGCCTTCAGACGCAATGGCGACGGTATGGCCTCACCGCCATATCTGTATTGGTATTTCTGTATTTTGTCAATCATTTCCGTTGACTGGCCTTTCATACCGCCATGTGCAAGCATTGCCAATATTGTCAAGGCATTATTGATGTATGCCTGCTGCTCTTTGTGCATAGATTCGGGCAGGGAATCGGCTGGCGAATACCATACCCCACGGTATGGAAACATTTGCAGCACAGCCTGTTTTCGCACCTGCATTATCAGCATCAGTTTCCCGTCAACCTCAATAACGGCCTTATGGAAAGCGTCATTACTGCCTTGATAGTACTCCTGCACATAAGGGCCGAGTCTGTATTTGCCTTTATCTGACATAAAGAAAGACGCTGCCGACGCATATTCGTCTATGTCAAGACGTTCGCGAAGTTCCGCAGACTTGACCTTGATGACCGGTTCCTGCATCCATTCATCACCGAAAAGCATGAATCCTGCCAGCACCTGCATGGCATTATAGCCGTTGTAACTGCGTGCGCCGGCAATGGTCTTGGTGAAGTCAAGGGCAAAAGTTTCAAGAGGACATATACGGTCACCGAAGTTGATGTTGAGGTGTGCAAGGTGTGAAGCGTCCTCCCTGCTGACGGTGTTGGCCGCTGTTGACGGTACGGCCAAAGCCAATACTGGCAATAAGACCATTGGCCTTGCCGCTGTTTTCAGTGTCTTTCTGAATCTCCCTTTGGGGTCGCAGAGCATCCAGACGAGTGACAGAAACAGCATGGCATACCCCAGATAGGTAGTCGGAATGCCCCACGGGTCGCTATTGAAGGACAGTGTGCTGCCCTTCATGTCATCATCATACGAATTTTGATACAACCGATGACTGCGATAGGCAAATATGTTGTTCATCGACACCATGCCCTGTGTCTGTCTGCCTCTGTCCGTGATGGTGAAATACGACAAATAATCGTATGGTGCGTTTGTACCCTCATGGTATTGTACCTCGAATTTTGTCAGTGTCACGGTGAAAGGCAATGAGTCATTCTGCTGGTTCATACGTAGATGCAGTATGCCCTGTTCTGAGGTGAGATGTGTCAGCAGTGCACCGGCAAGTATTATGCCAAATGAGGCGTGAAGCGTCAGGACGGAAGGGCGGAGTACTCTGCACCTTATTATATAAAGAATGCCCGTAGCGGTCAACAACGCCCAAATGGCGATGAACCACCAACTGCCATAGACGGTAGTGGCAACAAAAGCGGTGCCCTCATTCTTTTCCATAATGGTTGCAATGGCCATCACCAATATCACGATGGCGTAAAGTGTGCAGGTTATCTTCTTTAGCATTGTTTTGCGTTATTGTTTTATTTTTCGGGTTAATGACTGTTAAATGTGTTAAATGCCTACTCTGTCATGAAAACGCAAAATAGAGATTGCGAAGGTATTGTAATGCGGTTGTATGGGTAAAAAAAACGGTTGGCAATGTAATTGTGCCGCTATTACCTTGCAATCACTATCCTTTTACAATGTGATTGCACCGCTTTTACAATGCGGAAGTGTTACATGGAAGCTGTAAAAGAGGCATAAAAACGCCCCTTTTACAGCTCTCCTTTATTGCAATTTGTAAATATCTGTTGATTATCAACGATTTACGTAATCCGTGAAATTTCGCTGTACGTAACCAGAATGTAATTGCTGGATTATATGGAAATCTCCGTGTTAAAATCGTCTACCGGCAGGAATGCTATATCGCCCTAAGGAACTTGACTACCGCATCGCGGTCTTCCTTTAGGAGATTGTAGAACTTCAGTGTAGCGTTGTAAGCCTGTGAGTCCTTTGAATAACCGTGCCACATGATGGCTTCCACCTCGTTTCGGGCGCGGCAGTCATGCAGACGGTCTTCCGCTCCAGTCAACTGGTATGACAGGCCACGCCCCCATAGTGGTGTGGTGCGGCACCATCCGGTACGTATATCGTTCTCCATGAAGAGGCGATGCTGCACCATGTCGGTGTATGGATAGATGGTCTGATACGCGAATTTCGGCAGGCTTGTGGCAGGGTCTTTGCCCACTTGTGCGCAGTATGCCTTGATGGAATTGTCCACCCAATAGTCATCCGCACCGGTAGTCCATGACGGACGGTGGCATGAAGCACAGCCAATCTCGTTGAAAACACGTTTGCCCTGTTGCACGACGGCGTTGTCAAGGTCACGTGCGGCAGGCACGGCCAGACCGCGATGCCAGACCATGAAGTCATGATAATCCTTGTCTTTCATCTCCACATCGCCGAAGACGGCGGTGTATTTGTCACCGCCTTTTGCCGCAGTGTTCATGCCGAGATAGTCATTAACCTTCTGTGCTATGGCAGTCTTGTCAGCATTTCCCGTAGCATCTTCTGCCCAGTACGGATGCACCATGGATGATGGACTCTTGCCGTTTGCGGCAATATAGTCTATGACTTCACTGTCTTCCGACATTGCCTTTGCCCATGCCGTGGTGGTGTAGAGGTATTTCCGGTCAGAGCGTGTGACGTTGGTTATGTTCCAGATTGCGTTGGCACCGGCACCATCCTGCAATGAAGCGCGTGTCATGGCGTAGGTGAAGCGTTTTACGCGCTTTGTTCCATCGGCGAGAGTGTACCATGCCGAGTTTGCCCATGTATTGTTTTCTTTGTTCCACATACCGGGGTTCATGTCCGCATAGCGTGCTTCTTTCTGCCATTGTGCCAGCATGTCCTCCTCGGTAATGGCGTCAAGCAGGCCTGTTCCGTACAGTCCTATTGTGGATTCAAGGCGCACCTCGTAGTCGGAGGGTAGCGGATTGGTGTTGAAGGCGGTGATGGGGATGGTCACTTCGGGGTAAATGAGACTGTAACTCTCACCGTCGGGGAAGGTCATAGGTAGGCCGCTGGGCATAGCGGATACCTCTTTCCATTTGATGTCAATCTGCTTTTCGTCAACCGGAGCCTTGAAAGGTTGCATAGCCTGTGTCTGTGGCATACCCGGAACTTCTGATATATAACCGGAACTTTCTGTGGTATAGCGCACGCCGTCCGTAGTCATTCCGCTCTTAGGATGGTACACTACGAGCAGGTAGCCGTTGCCTACGGTGCTTGCACGGTATTCCGTCTGGCGTTTGCCGTGACCGTATGACGGATGGCAGTGTATGCAGGAGGTGCGTACCCATGCCGGACCGAGACCCTTTCGTGGCTCTTCGTTTTGGGTAAAGACCTTCTCGAAAAACGTGATACCCTTGTCGAAACTCGTCATCATGGCATTGTCAGCGTCAATGTCGGCCGTGTTTACGGAGTAGGCCTTCTGCATTGTCGTGCCGATGTCGCCACCCGGATACCATTCGGATGCCGTGAAATTGCCGGTGTCTTTGCCGAAAAAGTCTTCGCCCATGGTCAGTTCGCCAAGGTCGTTGTATGATTGCGCAGTGCTGTTGTCATCATTGCTGCAGGCGGTCAGTGTAGGTATGGCGAGTGCCACCGCTGTTGCCATAAGCCAGAAATGTGTCATTTTCATTGTCTATTGTATGTGGTTTGGTTGTAATGTTTCCATAACAGTCCATTGGGAAGTATTCCTGTACATCTCAATATTCAGCCTGTTCAGGTGTTTTTTATGGCGGTTTGCCGTGTTATTGTTCCTCCCCTTCGTATTCTTCTTCTGAGAAATCCTTGCCCCAGATGGTGCAACAGTATTTCACAAATGGTGCAGGCATTGAACCGATGGCGTTGATTGTGCCGATGATACCGTTTATTACGCTTGCGTTGACATTGTTTTTGGTGCGTGCAAAGAATGTGTAGAAACTCTTGTTTTCTACGTCACGGCTGCCAGTACGGTTGCCATACCACACGTTACGGATGGAACGGATGTTGTCTTGGAAGTCGGTGATGGAACGATAACTGTATGGTGACTCTACGTATGAAATTTCACCGGCAGAGAAAGGGTTGGCAATCTTTGCTGTGCCGACCTCGTTTGCAATGGCGAGTGCTGAGCCTTCATCGTTTGACAGTATCTGGCTTATGGCTGCTTTCAGGGTAGGGTATTTGCTGTTTGTGCTGCCTGCGTTCTTCAAATCCTCGCCGTAAGTTAGTCCTTTCTGTGTAGTATAGTCAAGTCCGG
The DNA here is from genome assembly GCA_964587945.1 of uncultured Prevotella sp. Lineage (GTDB taxonomy): Bacteria > Bacteroidota > Bacteroidia > Bacteroidales > Bacteroidaceae > Prevotella. The sequence goes on from CAZPNC010000009.1 coordinate 39,408, forward strand.
CTGCCTTTACCACGTCCATGCGGCTTTTGTTGGCAGCCGTTTCGCCTTCCCATGCAACTTGAAGTTGGAATGTGCGCTGCTTCAACAGGGTACATACCTGTTGCGCATAGGTCAGTTCCACATTGCCGGAGATGTCTGTGAAGCCGCTGTATGTGTCGTTGCTGCGGAACTCTGACACCTTTCTTGGCTGGCCGTTGCGGAAGAGTATGAACTCAAGGGCATGGAAACCGAGAACCGATTCATCGTCAAGTTGGCTTGGGTCATTGGCGCCTGCAAGGAGGTATGCGTGCAGTTTTGAGCGGGAGAGAGGCCACGAGTCAATCGTCGGATCAATGCTGAAATCGGATGCCGCACCCCCAAGGAACGCCTCACTACGCTCCCATTGTATGCGGGCTTCACCGAATAATTCGCAGGCTTGGTTTATTTGTTCTTGCGTGATGGTGCTTGCGTTGAGACCGTTGAGAGTCGCTTCCAGCGTCTCCGCCTTGTCGGCGAGGTCGGTGTAGGTAGGAATGATGACGTTGTTGACTGTTCCTGCTATTACTTCCTTTAGATACTCTTCTTGCTCGGAGGTAAGGTTTGCGGTGAGGATGGTTTTGTTCGCTTCTGTGAGTTGCGTCACAATGTTTGCGCATCCGTTTACGGCAGCCAGACCATACTGCCTGTTTGTGAAGTCTGTACCGGGGGTGTTGGTGGTCTCTTCGCTGTAAGTGTTAGTATCATTGATGGGGTTTAGTTGCGTTGTTCTGTCGCTGTTGCTTTCGTCACTTGAAGAACATGAGACGGTATTTGCCGTCATTGCTGCCGCAAAGAGGTAGAGTGCGGCACTCTTGAAAGGATGCTTCATGTTTGTTTTGCTGTTTTATAGGTTTGTCGTTTTATATTCATATCAGAGTAGCCAGCCCATGAATCCTATGCCGATGCTTAGGCTTGGCTCGTTGTTGTATTGGCTTTCCAACAGGCGGGTGCTGTATTCTGCCTTGATGACGACCTCTTTTATTGGCATATAGTTTATGCCTAATGCTACTCGCTGTACTTTGTTGTAGCCGTATTTGTCCTTTGTCTTGCTGTCAGCGCAGGCGTTGTATGTCTCGTAACGGCCGAAGATGTACATCTTCTGATTCTCTTTTTTCATCTTGTTTATCTGCGAGAAGATATCGTAACCGGCTTCTATGCCCACCGCGTATGCGTTACTGCTGATGCGGGCGGTATTGTGGTATGGTGACACTTTGTTGAGGCGGTTGTATAGGAGCATCAGGTTGTCGGTGTCGCCGAGGTAACCATAGTCCGCTTGTCCACGTATAATCCAGTTGTTAGCATAGTAAGTGAAGTCGAAACAGCCAACGGCAAGTGCGCCTTTGTATTGTACTTGTGTTTCTTCTGCTGGGAAAGTGTTGCCTTGGGTGTGCCCGTAATATCCGCTAAGACCAAGACGTAGCCCTGGTAGGGAGTAGTTGTCGATGCGTAAGGCGATTCCGTATTTTGTGGCAACTTCGAACTCTACCGGTGATGTTGTGCCGCCATTGACCCATGTGGAGGTGGAGAAACCGTCGGCGTTGAGGCCTGCGAGGAATTGCACTTCATAGCGGAAATCCTTGTAGATGCCCCATAAGTCAAGGCCTGTCTGGTGCCATGTGGATGGAAGGATGGTGCGTTCGCCCTCCGGGTTATATACGGTGAAGTAGTTGAAGGGGTCGTGTGCTGAATTGTTGAGACCTACTGGCACAACAAGATGGCCGGCACGGAGGTTCGCCCACTTGGCGAAAGATTTCTGAATCCATAGTTCCTCCATCGTCACTTCTCCGCCTTTCTCTGTTTCTGCCTCCCATTCTCCGCCTTCTTCCGCTTCTTTTTCGTATGCGGTTCCTACGCCGCCATGCTCATATTCTATCTCTGTATTGAATGACCAGCCCTTACCGAAGTTGTAACCTATGCTGAATGATAATTCGGGAATGTCGAAACGGCCATGGGACGGGGCGTCTTTGTATGTTTCGGGAAGGTTGTACCGGCTTGGATTGTCGCTGTAGAAGTTGCGTGACATGGCTATGTTTCCGGAGACGCCGAATTGTAGTCGTGACATGGCATTGCTTGTTTGCTCCGGTGTTACGTCCTGTTTGCGTGTCGTTGCACCTGTTTGTCCGTCTATTGTCGGGCTTGTTTCCTGTGCCATTGCGCCCGATACGAACATCAAGTTCATCATGGCGATAATAAAAAATCGTCTTTTTTTCATTGTATTTTACTTTCTGATTTACTGGTGCAAAGTTACTTTGATTCTGCAATATGGGCAATACTCAAATTTCGTGAAATAGTTTCAATGAAATGCAATTGCAGCTTCTGACCCTTAATCATATTTAGGTATATTTGTGAAAAAAGTGATTTCTTGATGGAATATGGTACAAAAAAAGAACTCTGAAAGTCGTTTTTGACTTTCAGAGTTCTTTGATGGTAAATTGGTTCGGCTGTAAGTGCCTGCTGATGATTCTGCCTCCCTATGCCTTAAGCGTGTTGCTCCTTGCGTAATTCTCTGATTCCGCAGGTGTTCATGAAGAGAATACCGGTGGCGTTTGGTATGCAGTCAATGTGTGTGCGTACCGCTTCCGTGGGTGTGCTGTGCTGGTGTCTGCATGCAGATGAGATGGGATGGCATGCCAGTGTTACTTGATGGCGTGTGCATATTTCTCATCTCTTATTATAATGTCTATGTGTATAGTCCTCCGTTTATGGATATGACTTCTCCTGTTATGTATGAAGCGGCGTCAGACATGAGGAAGCCTACGAGGTCGGCAACTTCTTCTGGCTTTCCGAATCGTTTCATCGGAACCTGTTGTTTCAGTTCCTCTTCCGGCAGGTCTTTTGTCATGTCTGACTCTATGAACCCCGGTGCGACGGCGTTCACGGTTATGTTTCTTGCTGCAACCTCCTGCGACAGTGCTTTCGTTGCGCCTATGATGGCGGCTTTCGTTGCGCTGTAGTTTGTCTGTCCGGGCAGTCCTTTCAGTCCGGAGAGTGATGCCATGTTTACAATTCGGCCCCCATGCTTCCGCATCATCATCTTAGGCAGTATTTTCCTTGTTACGTAATAGAATCCGTCAAGTGATGTGTTGACTACGTCGTGCCAGTCTTCTGCTGGCATCATGAACATCATGTTGTCGCGTCGTATGCCTGCATTGTTCATCAGGTAGGCTATGTAGTCGTCAGGGTGTGCTTCTTCCCATTGGTCAAGGGCTTTGTCTACGGCTTCCATATTGCCCACGTTGAACTGCATGAGTTCTGCTGTCACGCCTTTTTGTTCTATTAGTGCCTTCACTTCTTCGGCTGCGTCTTGGTTTGACTGGTAGTTTATTACTACGGGTATTCCCATGTCTGCGAGTTTGAGGCAGATGGCACGGCCGAGACCGCGTGAGCCTCCTGTAACGAGTGCGTATTTCATTTTCTTCTTGTTCTGTTTCTTTTTGTTCTGTCTGTTCTTTATTCAGTCAGGTCTTTCTTGCTTTTCTCTGTAATGGGGGTGAGTATGTTGTTCTGCTCTTTTGCCAGATATCGTCTTGCGGTGTCAATGGCTATGAGGACTCCGTCGTTTACAGGCAGTGCAGTATGTGGCGGCTTTGGGGCCTTGAAGGTTTGCTTTCCGGTGGCGTAGGTGCCGAGGAATGTGAGGTTGCCTGTCTGGCAGTCCATCCACCATACGTTCTTTTCTTTTCCGGAAATGGTGGCAAGGTTTGCGCTGATGTCTCTTGATGTGTAGTCGTATACAAGCAGGTAGTCTTTGCCGCGTGTTGCTATCAGTCGGTCGTGTCGCATCCCTTGGTTGGCGTAGACTGCACTCTGGTCTGGCACACGGTCGAAGTACGGTAGTGACAGCATCAGGGCTTTGAGGTATTTCATCTGCAGGTATCCTGAGTCTTTCTGTGCTTCGTACCAGTTCTTGCTTGTGTTTGCGTATGCGACGGATTTTCCCGGTGTGTGCATCTGCATTATGGCGTTGTGTCCGTAGGTGTGTCCGCAGGCTCCGGCAAATACGTCCCAGTAGGCATAGCGCCTTACATCGCTTGCTTTCCATCGCGGTCCGTTGGGAAAGTGTAGCCCTATGGGGATGTCTTCGTATGATGGTTCGCTGTCGAGTACTGGCTTTATGGGCTTGTATGCCCATGTTGAGTCAACGTACATCCAGCAGTCTTCCTCTGTGTTGTCGGGTATGGCATATTCCTTGTTTCCCATGCGCTGGCCGTAGGCACGATGTCCTGACTGGTATGTGTGGAAGTCTATCCATTCTGCTTTTGCCCACCATTTGGCTGAGGTGTAGCGTCCTCTCGGGTGATATGTCATCAGATGGCGTTTGTCTATGGACTTGATTGTCTGCGCAAGTGTCTCCCATACGTCTGACTTTATGTCTCCCTGTATGTCGCCTCCTATCATCCATATTATGTTCGGCTTGTCTTTGTATCGCTTTGCGAGGAAAGTTCCGTAGGCTTTGGCCCCTTCTGTGTCCATTGCGCCGCCCTTCACGAGTCCGCCCCAGATGCAGACCATGGCGATGTAAATGCCGTTTCGCTCTGCTTCTTCTATTATATAGTCCATGTGGTCCCAGTAGCCGTACACGCCTTCGCGGTCAATGGCGGAGAAGTCCCATGGGTTTTTCCGTGAGATGTTGGAGTATTGGCCGTAGGCGTTGATGCATGGTACGCCGCAGATGGTCTGTACCTGTACTACGTTGAATCCGTTTTTCGCACACGTGTCAAGGTAGCCCTTTGTCTCGCCGCGTTGTAATGACTGCGGCAACAGCCAGCCGGTGTCGCCCAACCAGAAGAAGGGTGTGCCGTCGGCATACTGTAGGAAACGGTTGTTGGCGGAGACTTTCAGGTCCCATTGCCTTGCTGCCTGGATTCCAAGGCATGCCATGCACAGTGCCAGCGTTATGCAAAACCTACGCGCGCATATATATAAATAAGGTGTCATGTTGCGTCTTTATTGGTTATTGGCAGTGGGTTTCTTACATGGTTATTGGTTGCTGGCTGTTGGATTGGGGTCTGTATGTGTGTAACGAACTGACCAATAACCTACAACCCAATAACCTATAGCCTTCAACCATTATCCTTTTTCTTGCGCATTTGTAGTATTATTACCGTCACGATGACCATCAGCAGCAGTGCGAGTGAAATGTAGGCAATGGTTTCTGTGGTGGAAACCGTTGTGGGTTTGAATTCAAGCACCACTTTGTGTTTGCCCCCCTTTACGCTGATTGCACGTAGAACGTAGTTCACCCGTCCCACCTCTGCGGGCTGTCCGTCTATGGTTGCAGTCCATCCCGGGTAATATATCTCAGAGAAAGCTATGACACCACCGTTGGCAGACAGCACATCGTAGTGCAGTTCGTTAGGCAGATACTTGGTGATGGTTACTGAAGAGGTGCTGTCTTGTGGTACGCTCTTGCCTAAGGTCTGCTCGAACTGTTTGTCTGCAACGGCCGTAGTGTGTAGGTCTATGGTTTTGATGCCGTCCAGTTCCTTGTTGGCATTGTCAACATACTGCACCTCTGACACAAACCATGCGTTGCCCATAGCCCCTGGATTCTCCACAGGTATGGTCTTGCCGCCTTGCAGTGGCAGTATAATGTACTTGGTGTTGAGCATGTTCAGCACCGGCATTACGCTGTCGGTGTTCACCTGTCCCATGTTGCCGCCGGCTTGTATAATGGCCGTGAACGCCGTTTGCATCTCCGGAGAGATGTACGCTTCTATCAGTTCTTGGTACCGACGCAGTTTTGCAGGGTGGTAACCGCCGATGGATTTGTGGAAGTATGATGTCTCGTTCTCGTTGAAGGTGTTGCTTGCAAGGTTCAGTACGCGGTAGTCAGGCGTCTTGTCCTGCAATATCATTCTGTCCGTTTCCGTTGGTTCGATGGGTGACGTGCGCAGTGTGTTGCTTACAAACATGCCGTCATTAAGGTAGCGTTTGTTCACCTGCCACATGTCTACAAGACATACGACGGTTACTATTCCGACCATGACCATGGCGTTGACTTTCTTCATGCGGTACAGTATGACCGCAGCGGTGCATATCAGTATGATGATGACTGACCGCCAGCAGTCTGCCGTGAACGTGGCGATGCGGATGTCCTTGAGGTTGTTGAGCAACGGTGAAAGCTGGTCTTGCGGTATTCCGCTCATCGCTTTCATTTCGGAAGAGGATATGAATGTGTCGAAGAACACTGTCGGCATCACCGCAAACAGCATTGCCATACCACCTGTAAGAGCAAGGGATACGTATAGCCAGTTGACTTTTTTGCCGTTGACAGTGCCGAGAACGCAGTCCGGATTGTCCACTAATTTCTTCAGTGCAAGCATTGCGAGAAGCGGAATGGTGAATTCTGCCACCACAAGTATGGAGGCTACTGTACGGAACTTGGCATACATCGGCACATAGTCTATGAACAGGTCCGTCAGCCACATCATGTTCTTGCCCCACGAAAGGCCGATGCTCAGCATCGTGGCGACAAGCAATGCCCATTTTATAGAGCCTTTGACGATGAACAGTCCAAGCACGAACAGCATCAGGACGAATGCTCCGACGTATACCGGACCGCTTGTTCCCGGTTGCTCTCCCCAGTACTGACCAAGCTGTTGGTATATCTGCATATACATAGGGTCTGCCTTTTCCTGTGCCGCCGTGCATTCGCTGACGGGTGACATGGATGAACCGCCCTTTGCATCAGGTACCAACAGTGTCCATGTCTCGTCTATGCCGTAACTCCATTGTGTAATGTAGTCACGCTCAAGGCCGCTCGATGTCTGGTTGGCTGTGTTTTTCTTCATCAGTTCGCTCTTTCCGCGCATGGACTCATTTTGGTATTCCCATGTATGGTAAAGGTTTGAGACGTTGGCCAATACGCCCAGCGTTCCGCCCACAATGCACACTGCTGACGCCTTGAGGAAATGCTTATAGCGTTTCTCCCTTATGGCATCAACGAGGAAACCTATTGCCAGACAGAGGATGATGATGAAGTAGTAGTAGGTCATCTGCACGTGGTTGGCATTAATCTCAAACGCCGTGAAGATGCCCGTCACCGCCAGTCCTGACAGATATTTGCCGCGATAGGCGAGCAGTATGCCTGCTATCATGGGGGGAAGGTATGCCAGTGCCATCACTTTCCATATATGTCCGGCGGCTATTATGATGAAGAAATAGCTGCTGAAAGCCCATACCACGGCGCCCAGTGTGGCGAGATACCACCGGAAGTCGAATGCTCGGAGCAGGATGTAGAAGCCTAACAGGTAGGCAAATACATACCAAACGTTTTCAGGCAGCCACAGATGATACGCCTGCATCACCGTAGCCATGTTGCTCGTGGAGCTGTATGACGGTGCCGTCTGGTACGTTGGCATGCCGGAGAATGCCGCATTGGTCCAGCGGGTCACCTCACCTGTCTTCTCTTGATACTCGCTTGCCTCATGGCCGAGTCCGCGGCCGGCAGAAGAGTCATGTCTGTAAAGGATGCGTCCCTCCGTGTCAGCAGGGTAGAAATAGGCAAATGATATTGCTGCAAAGAGCAGTATCACAAGCACATCGGGTAAAAATCGTTTTAGTGTGTTCACGTCTATATTAACTTTTTGTTCGTTCTGTGATGCAGACTGACCTTGGAAATCAGACCGTTTGGGTGTTGTTTTATTTATAATATGGTGTTAGTTGCGACTGCAAAATTACAATTTTTTTTTGAATAACAGCCCTTTTGATGCCTTTTTTTTCTGTTTGCCACGTAGACGTTTTCTTGTGGTATTGTGAAAGTGCCCGAATTACATTGCGAAAGTGCCCAAATCACTGTGTGAAAGTGCCTCTTTTACAGTGTAATTTGGGCACTATAGCAACGCGCATGTATATTTGTTGTATGACAGTCGCTTCTTGTCGGTGTCGTAATTGTTGTCATGTGCGTCGTTGTTAACGTCTGTTAGTCTTTGAAACCGAATGCCATTGTAGTGGTTTTGAGACGAAATGACACTTTTTTGTTGATATATATCAATAAAAACTCTTTCTTTTATGCTTATTAGCCTAAAAGTTTTGCCTAACTAAAAGCTTTATATTAATTTTGCAACACAAATTAATGATGTAGTGCTATGTACTTGTCCGGACAAAGTGTGAAAGGAAAGTATATTATATATTGGCAGACATCTTAAAGCGAAGATAGTATTTAACAAATATCTTATTATTATTATTACAATGAAAAAGATTGCAATGTTTATCGCAGCAGCTGCCGTAGCAGCGTCTGCAAACGCCCAGAAGACTGTTGTTACAGCTTCTAAGGCTGGCGACAACGTTTATGTTGGCGTTAATGGTGGTGCTTCTACTGCACTTAAAGGAGAGGATTCTTTCAAGACTTTTGATCCTAATTTCGGTATCCGCGTAGGTAAGAACTTCACAACAGTGTTTGGTCTTGCAATTGAAGGAGACGTTTATTTCGATGCTCATAAGAAGGACTGCCAGTATAGTGTAGGTAAGACTTTCGTTAAAGCTCTTGACGTAAACCTCCTCGGTACTGCTAACCTTATGAACCTTTTTGCAGGTTACAAAGGTGAACCGCGTGCATTCGAAATCATCGCTCTCGGTGGCTTCGGTTGGGGACATGCCTTTGGCTTGGATACCAAGGTGAACTGTGTAACGTCTAAGGCAGCCCTTGATTTCGCTTACAATCTTGGTAGCGACAAGCAGTGGCAGCTTTATGTAGAGCCTTCTATTCAGTATGTTATTGAAGGTTTTGCTTCTGGTTATGATTTCGGTGGTATGAAGTATAATATCAATAATGCCGATTTCTCTCTTAAAGCAGGTGTTAACTATAAGTTCGGTTGCTCTAATGGTAAGCACAACTTCGCAATGGAGCAGGTTCGTGACCAGTCTGAAATTGACGGACTTAACGCTAAAATCAACTCTCTTCGTTCTGACGTAGACGCTGCTAAGGCTGCTTCTGCTGCAAAGGACGCTAAGATTGCTTCACTTCAGAAGTCTCTTTCTGACTGTCAGAACAAGCCAGCTCCTGTAGTAGAGAAGAGCGCTGCTAACCTTCAGCCATCTGTAGTATTCTCACAGGGCAAGGCTGTTGTCGAGAAGAGCCAGAACGCTAACATCGAGATGATTGCCAAGTACATGAAGAATAACAAGGACGTTAAGATTAAGATTTCAGGTTATGCTTCACCAGAAGGTTCTAAGGCACTTAACCAGAAGCTCTCTGAAAAGCGTGCTGATGCTGTGAAGGCTATCCTTGTTAAGAAGTATAAGATTGCTGCTGACCGTATCCAGACTGAGGGTCTCGGCGCAACAGACAAACTTTTCGACCAGGTTGAGTTCAACCGTGTTGCTCTTTTCAACGACACAACTAAGTAAATCATGCTACCGTTAGGTATGCATTAGATACTTATCTTACTATAGGAACCCCTCAGAGATTTTTCTCTGAGGGGTTCCTTCGTTACGTATTTAATTATATATTGTAGAAATGAGGAAAATAATAGGAGTAGGAGAGACTGTTCTTGACATTATCTTTCGTGGCAATCAACCGGTAAAGGCTGTGCCGGGTGGTTCGGCATTCAATGCGATTGTGTCAATAGGACGTACCGGAACACCATGTGTCATGGCGACAGAAGTAGGTGATGACCATGTGGGAGACATTGTTACGGCTTTTCTTCACGACAATAATGTGGATACTGCGTATGTGTTTAGGAGTGAAGGGACACAGTCTCATATATCGCTTGCATTCCTTGACGACAATAATGATGCACAATATCAGTTCTATAAGAATCATGCTGTGCTGACAATGCACAAGAATATGCCGGATGTCCAGCAGGGGGATGTGGTGCTGTTTGGTTCTTATTTTGCCATAAATCCCAACCTTCGTGAGTATGTAAGTGGCTTTCTGAGGAAAGCGAAGGAGCGTGGTGCCATCCTGTATTATGACGTAAATTTTCGCGCTTCGCACAAGAAAGACCTGCCGGAGACGTTTGATTATATTCTGGAGAATATGCGTCAGGCAACTGTTGTGAGGGGATCTGCAGAGGATTTTGAAATACTTTTCGGCTCAACTGATGTGGATGATATATACAATAATCATATTGCTCCATATTGTTCATGCCTTGTTTATACCAATGCTGCCAAGCCTATAGAGCTTAGAACGCCTGCTGCCATAGGCTCTTTTCCTGCCAAGGCTATTGAGACTGTAAGCACAATAGGGGCTGGAGACAACTTCAATGCGGGATTCTGTTATGCTCTTATTAAGGAGAATGTAACGCATCCTGAGTGTTTGGGCACTATGCCTGTAGCACGATGGCAGTCGCTTATTGCCACCGGACAGGCGTTCTCGTCTGCTGTTTGCCAATCATTGGACAATTATATTCCCAAAGGTTTTATCGCGTTGTAGGCGCTGCTATAACGTAAAATCGCCCCGCAGGCTTAACTTGCGGGGCGATTTTGCGTTATGGATAATAAGTGCTTAATCAGAGATAACTACAGGTTTGTATTTCGGAACGAGCATCTTCATTACTGACCAGCCAATGAGATAGGCTACGGCACAGACGCAGAAGATAATCATATAACCTGCAGGTTTGCCCTCAAAGCCCATGAACTGGAATGCATTTCCCTGCGTTTCAGCGTAGGTAAAGAGTGTACCTGAACCCTTGTTGATAAGGAATGAGCCTACACCTCCTGCCATAGAGCCGATGCCTGTGATAGTGGCAATAGCGGACTTAGGGAACATATCACCGGTAGTGGAGAATATATTGGCAGACCAAGCCTGGTGACCTGCACCTACAAGACCTATTATTATACACGGCCACCAAGGACTATAAGCGCCCAATGGCTGTGCGAACAGGGCGAGAACAGGGAAGAATGCAAAAATAAGCATTGCCCGCATACGGCCCTGATATGGGTTCATGCCCTTCTTTTCAACGAACAGTTTCGGCAGATAACCGCCGAACATGGACAGCACAGTAACGATAGCATACAGTGTGAAGATAAGAGCTATGCCCATACTTGAATCTGATGAGTATCCGAACTGGTCTGAAAAATATGCCGGAGCCCAGAAAAGGAAGAACCACCATACTCCATCTGTCATGAATTTGCCGAAGATGAAGGACCATGTCTGCTTGTGTTTGAATGCCTCAGAGTAACTCATCTGCTTCTCAGACTCATGCTTTTGCTCGGCATTCTCCGTTTCATAATCCTGGTTTACATAGCGAAGTTCCGCTTCATTGACGAACTTTGACTCTTTTGGTTTGTCGTAAACGAATATCCATATTCCTGCCCACAGGAAACCAAGGGTACCTATTACGACAAAGGCCATTTCCCAACCCATTGCCTTTGCAAGCAGAGGAATGGTGGCAGGTGCTGCAAGTGCACCTACGGAAGCGCCTGCATTGAAGATTGATGTGGCAAAAGCACGGTCCTTTTTAGGGAAATATTCTGCCGTAACCTTTATGGCAGCAGGGAAGTTACCGGCTTCACCGAGTGCGAGAATGCAGCGGCAGGCCAGGAAGGCATACATGCTTATGGTGGCTACTGTTACTGCAATATCTCCGGTTGCCTGTATCAAATCCGCCTTGTTCTCAAAGCCATGACCGACCCATCCCTCTGTAAATATTCCACAGAAAGCGTGCATTACGGCACCGAGAGACCAAATAATGATGGCCCAAAGGTATCCTTTCTTTGTACCCATCCAGTCAACGAATTTGCCGGCGAATAGGTTTGCCACTGCATAAAAGATAGAGAATATGGCGGTAATGGTGCCATAAATTTCATCATTCCAATGGAACTCCGGAGCAATAAAGTCTTTCCATGTCAAAGAAAGAACCTGGCGGTCCAAATAATTCACTGTAGTTGCGAAGAAAAGCATCGCACACATCATCCAACGCCAATTGGACATCTTGTTTGTTGTAACTGAACTCATTGTTTAGTTTATTAGTTATTTTTGTAGTTTTGGCAATTTCGTATGGCCTTAGTCTGTCGTTAGTCAGTATAAATACTCCACAATCATCTCATGGTATCCACTCTTGCAAAGTTACGAAAATATCTTGGATTAAGAGGATAATGGTATTTTTTCTATGCCTTATTTAACAAAGTTTAATCGCATTATACCGTTTTATTTTTCGGCTTCTTGCTTGTTCGTGGTATGGACATGCTCCTTTATAATCAGTTTCATTAGTCCCCATCCGATAAGATACATTACGGAAAAGCAGCAGAATACTACCATGTATGCCGCTTGTTTTCCTTCATAGCCGACAAAATAGAATTTGTTGTCGATGGTATCGGCAAAGTATATCAGGAGACCTGAGTAATACATTATGAAATAAGAGGACAGTCCACCGGCCATACCTATTATTCCTGTTACCGTACCTATGGCGTTTTTGGGGAAGAAGTCGCCTATCATTGAGAATATATTTGCTGACCAACTCTGGTGTGATGCGCCTTGAATGCCTATCACAATGACGAAAAGCCATGGGGAGATGACGCCCAATGGTATAGCGAACAGTCCAAGCAACTGTATTGATGCAAATATGAACATGGCGCGTAAACGGCTGGCTTGCGGTGCCATGCCATTGGTGTTGATGAAATATGTAGGCAGATAAGCACCGCCTATGGATAGCATTGAGATTAGATAAAGCAGCACAATGAGAGCCATTCCCATTGGAGAGTC
>CAZPNC010000010.1:0-16058 GCA_964587945.1 uncultured Prevotella sp.
ACTTGTCACATCGGCCTTCTGCGTCCAGTAGTTTTCCAACACCACATCGTTAAGGGGCATGGTGTCGAGGAAATCATTGCATCCCGTCAGCATGAAGGTGGATGCCGGAAGAGCCAGGGACAATGCTATCGCCCCAGCTATCCGCTTGTATTTTGATATAATGATATTCATAATTGCTTGATGATTGAGATTCTTTATTCCGTGATTATCAGAACTGCACGGTGATACCGCCTGTCACAGACTTGGACCTTGGGGTCTGGGCGTTGTCCTTTACAAGACCGTAACCACCGTAACCGACCTCCGGATCAGAGCCGGAATACTTGGTAAGGCAGAACAGGTTGTTTGCAGATACATAGAAATTAAGTTGGGTCAGTCCGTATTTCTTTATCAGCTTGGTAGGCATAGAATAACTGATCTGTGAATAATTGAGACGTATGAACGAACCATCTTCAACAAAACGGTCACTGCCAAGGTAGTTGTATCCGGCCTGATGCAGGGCTCTCGGTATCTCGGCTATGTCGCCTTCCACACGCCAGCGGTAGTTGACGGCACGGCTCTGGTTGCTGTTGGTATACATGCTCTCGGCATTCATGCGGTTGTTGTTTATTATCTTGTTACCGTAACGGAAGTTGAACTGGTTGTTCCATGTCCATCTTCCAAGTCTGAACTTGAGTCCGAAACCGCCGGTAATCTTCGGCAGTGAAGAACCGAGATACACAATATCAAGTTCGTTTATGGTGCCATCGTGGTTTATGTCCTCATACATTGCGTCACCACCCTTGAACTCGTACTCACTGGAAGTGCCATAACAGAATGTCATTGGCTTGGTATGGTTTTTATTGTCTTTTATGACTGTACCATTCTCGTCTCTTACAACCGGTGCGTTAGGTCCGCTGACACCCTTCACTTCCTCATCGCTGTACTCGCTGTACTGGTATGTTCCCTTGTACTTGAAGCCGTAGATGCTGCCGAAAGGCTTGTCTATTTCCACACGAGTCTGGTATGATCCGTTTTTACGGTCAAAGTCCTGGTTGAGGGTCTTGAGGCAACTCTCCTCCATTTCTGTTATGACGTTCTTGTTGTTGGCAAATGTTATGTTTACGTCCAAGCTGGCTTTGTTGACCTTAACAAGGTCACTGGTGTTGAGGTTGAACTCCCATCCGGTGTTCTCCATCTTGCCTACGTTGTCGTATGCAAGTGTAGAATAACCCGCAGAGGTAGGTATTGAACGGTTCTCCATAAGCAAGTCAGAAGTGTACTGCTTGTATACTTCAAGGTTTCCGCTCACCTTATTGTTGAACAAGCCAAAGTCAAAGCCGAGGTTATAGGTCTTTTTCTGCTCCCATTTGAGTTTCTTCAACTGTATATTCTGTGGGTATGTAGAGCCTGCTCCCATGTAGCCGCTACCGTTGGCATACTTACTGAAATAGAGATATTCGGCTTTTGGCTGCTGTCCTACGATACCCCAACCCGGACGTATGGACAACATGGACAGCCATTTTGATGCCTTCTGCATCCATGGTTCCCTGTTTATGTTCCATCGCAGTGACACTGCTGGGAACACGCCCCATCTTTTGTCTGGGCCGAACTTGGTGCTTCCGTCCTGACGAACGGAGAAGTCGAACATATAACGAGTCTTGTATGCGTAGTGCATAGAGTAGGTAAAGTAAAGGCTACGCCACTGTCCTGCACTGCTGGAGAAGTTGCTTCCTATCACACCTTCTGCTCCAGTACTGATTATAGAGCCTGAAGGCAGGCCGCTAACGGTAGTATTCTGGGTTGTGCTGCTGCCGTCGGTCAACTGTCCGCGCGCCATCATCATCAGTTCGTGGTCCTCATTCCTGAAATGTGGAATAAAGGTAAGTGTGTGTGTTGTGGTAATGCCAAGGCTCTTGTAACTATACGCCGTACTCTTGTTGGCATCCGCATTGTTCCATCCTTTGACATTCATTGAACTCGGAAGGAACGTATCTACGTAGTTATTGAATACGTCAAAGACTATCTTTCCCTCATATTTCAACTGCGTCTTGCCCTCTTCCACGCCGAGCAGGTTATATACCAGCTGGAATTCAGGGGACACCTTGTAACTTGTTTCGTTGTTGGAAGCGAGGTTGGCGAGTGCCACTGGGTTCATCTGTCCTACCTGGTCACTGAGTTCTGAAGATATGGTCGTTGGGATGTTGTAGTAATCTCCCGTGCTGTTGCCGGCATTGTCACGCTCATATATGGGCAGGTTCGGCATGCGCTTGTAAGATATATCCAGCAGTCCGGAATAGTTTTTCTGGTTCTTTGTGTATGTGAACGAGAGGTTTGTGACAATCTTTATACGGTCACTGACGAAATAGTCCAACGCCACACGTGATGTAAGACGGTCCAGCTGCTGCTTTATTATAGAGCCAGTCTCACGGTCATAGCCCGCACCTATACGGAAGTTGGCCTTCTCGCCACCACCTGTCAGAGAGACATAATGGTTCTGCCGGTATCCGGTCTGCTGCACAGCCTTTATCCAATCTGTGTTGTTGTCATAGTTATGCCATCCGTTAGGGTTGCTGTTGTCATAGTTGAACTCTATGATATCACTTGCAGTGCTGCTGAGTTTAGGATTGAAATACGCTTCCTTCATGAGCATAGTGTATTCGTCACCGTTCATCATCTTGTAGCCCTCAGGCTGCCATGTGCCGGTAAGACGGTAACTGTAAGTCACCCTTGTCTGTCCTCTTGAACCACGTTTTGTCTTTATCTCTATCACACCATTTGCACCTTGCGAGCCCCAGATGGCCGTTGCGGCAGCATCCTTCAGCACACTTATGCTCTCGATGTCCTCAGGATTGACGTTGAGCAGTTCCGCAAACTTCTCGTCATTGGCCGAAGAAAAGTCTATCTCACTGTTACGGTCACTCTCCCAAACGTTGCCATCGACAACGATAAGCGGCTCGGCACTGGAGTTGATGGAACTGACACCACGCAGACGCATGGAGGTTCCAGAACCGAGGTTACCGCTGTTTGCAACGATGTCAAGGCCGGCTATACGTCCCTGCAAGGCCTCATCGACTGTCGTTATGGCCAGTCCCTCGAACTCTTTGGACGAGATTGTCTGGTTAGACGTTGACAACTGGTCTTGAGGAATGGCGAGTCCGGAACCGTTTCCACGGCGTTTGCTGAGCACCGTGACCTCTTGCAGCGCGGTCTTGTCCTCTAATAATATATTATATGTGGTGGTATTGATGGGCACAGTCTTTGACTGGCATCCCACATAACTGAACTTCAGTTTGTTTTTCGGGTCTTTTATCTTGAAAGAGAAGTTACCGTTCATGTCTGTCTGTGCAGAACTTACGATACGGTTAGCCTTGTCTATCTCCACCACATTGGCCATCATGATTGGCCCAAGTGCGTCAGAGACCGTACCGGAAACCACTTCTCCGGCTGTCTGGGCATACACTCCGCAAGTAAAAAGCGAAAGCTGCAGAGTGCAGAGCAATGCTATACGCCGTATGCGCCCGTTTATATCTGTCAATAAAAATTTCATATATCTTTAGGTTTTTGGTTTTATGTCCTTTAGTTGTCCTGTTGTCCCGTGTGTCCGGCAAGGTGTCTTCACTATGTATTCAACATGGCATGACAGCTGTACCGCAAGACGTCAGAACCGCTATTTTTTTATCAACGCTCCGTCAATGAGGTGTATCACTGCCGTAGATGATGTGTAAACGCTGTTCGCTGTCTTTGCATCACTGGAATCAAGCAGATACTCACGTGCCATAAGGTTATAAAGTCCATCGGTCTTTATCACCTTGCGCGGACTGTTATCAGTTGTTGATGTCCTCACATACAACTCGGAATTGGAGAGTGTAGCATACAGTCTCTCGAACTTGCCGTTGCTGCCTATGAGTGCAGTTTCATAGAGTTTCTCCTCCTTAGGCTCCGCACCGATGAAGAGAGAACCGTCCTGGATGTGGTATCTGAGGAACTTCTCTATCTTCAGTGAGTCGCTTGATGCAGCTTCCAGTTGTCCTTGCTCCTTCTCACTTTCCACCTGGTCCCATGTAGGCAGGGTGCCTTTCTGCTGCAATGCCTGTATGGCTGCATTTGTAGGTACATATACAGTGTAGTTGAAGGTATTGAAAACACTTATGTTACGGCTTACGCAAGCATGCGTTTCATCACGTATCTGTTCCATCAGAGACGAGCCTTCAAGCAACATACGCATCTCGTCCATCTCTTCATGTTCGCTCATCATGTCTATGACACTCTTGCGGGTGGTCTGTATAGGCTCCCCATCCAGAACGTAACATTTGCCGTTACCCTGTTTCGTCTGGTCATAAACATAACTTACACGCAGCGGGTCAAGGGTTTCATTGAGTTGCATACTGCCCTCTACCGTCATCCCATTGCTGCCGTGAGAGACATTGTTCACCTTTATCTCCTGTCCGCCCATTGTCTTATAATAGGTGTAACCGCTTTCCACATTGCCTACCACGATATGGTTGTCAAGGATATCCTTGAGTCTGGGTTTCAGCATTCCGACATCATGTACCTCTCCTATACTGTCTGTAACAGTGCGTGTAGCCATGTCATATGTATGTACACTGGCCCACACAGTCTTCAGTTTGTCATCATAATAGAATCTGTAGAGCTGCGTATCTGTCTTGCCGAAGGATGCGGGGTCTACGTATTCCAACATTGCCTTGTTGGTAGGAATGAAGAAACTGTAATATGCACTGAGTGAGTTAAGGTAGACATTGTACTGGTTTTGCTGCACAGCCCACTGTATTACCTTCATTGTATTGTTGACAACGGCAGGATAAAGCACACTGACAAAGGTGGTAGGAGAGAATACCTTGTTCGTAAGATACACGGCACCGTTACATCCCAGCCACACGCTGTCTATAGCTTCTTTGCTCACTCCCATAGGGTCGTTGGCGTCATTGAGCAGGCTGCTGAACTTGCTCGGCACACCTTTGCCCACGAAGTCTGACTGCATATTGTTGTTGATGAGTTCCATCACAACGTCGTTAGGCACATTGTCCCATGAGCCATACTGGTTCTTCAGCACGATACCTGCTCCATTTTCCCAGTAATTCTGCATAGCCTCATTGCTTGGAACCATCATGAAGCCCATGTTCTTCTCCAGTGCCACCTCGGCAGATGGTATGGCATTGCCTTCATAATAAGAGTTCCAGCCCGGGTCATACCTAAGCAACATATCAGCGTGGCTGTTGTTGTCATCATCAGTTGTGAGCGTCTTTCCGCCCTGTGACTTGCTTGAGAAGAAACGTTTCTGGAAGATGGAATCGACATTCGTGCCGAACTTGTCGTTATACTGTTCCACTATACTCTTGCCTACATAATAAGGTGCGCAGAACCTTTCAAGCAAATTATTGAATATAGATGCCTGCGGCTTGCTGGCAATGATTTCCGCCATATTATCAAGAGGTGTGATTACATTCTCCATCTTGTGTATGAAACCATTGCTACACTTGATGTTCTGCTTTTCAATCTTCACCCCGTTTACACTTGCATCACCCGCACTGCGGTCTGTAGTGTAATTATAAAGGAAGTTATAGTCATCGTTCGTAATCTTGTTGTTGGCCATCTGCGCCTCTATGAAGTGCAGCATCGGCTTTTGGGTCATGTCCTTCATCAACACGATTTTGTCACGATTGGCAAACTTCTTCCATGTCTTGTTCCACCGTTCGTCCCCAGCCTTCATGTCAGGCAGTGCCGTCGTCTTCACAACAGCCACAGTATCGAAAATCGTCTGTGAGCTGATACGCCTCATGCACTGCCCCTCCACAGGGCCCTCAAGACTTGACAGGTCGTCCACCTGATAGCTACTGTTCACGATTGAACCCATGAGAAGCATCTTCTTTTGGCTCAACGACAGTTGCCCATAGTCATGCACTCCCCATCCGTTGTTTGCATAAAACCTTGCATAGGCGTCATCATCCGCCACAAACATGGTCTTCGAGCCGGTCTTTCCCAACACGTCCTTCAGCTCAAGGTCATTGATGAGCCGTATGGTGTTGGTGTAATTACCGTCCTCAGAAAGGTAACTGTAGATACTCGCGCCCCATCCTTCGGGGTCGGTCTCATCCAAATCATACTTGCTGCAGGCCGTGAAATTCACCAGACATGCTGACAACGCGACGGCAACAGCAGCGCTGCGCCATCCCGGTTTAAGTAATTCTTTGTTCGTCTTCATTTTGGTCAGTTTATAATTTTATATAGGTTTTGCAATTATCGTTATGGTTATATTTTTCATATTGCAGGAACTCCATCCGCCGAAATCTGCATAGACTACATCCGTAAGGATTGACCGGAAATCACATCCAGCAGAACTCAACCATAATATCGTTTGCAAAATTAATATAATATTTAATTACTTTTATCTAATTTTATTCCCTGTTCTTTTTCAATTGTTCCAAAATAATCTTTCTTGCACTGTTTTGTTCCAAAAACTTTCGCAAATATAACATCGGGCATTATTTTGTTTACACATTCTATAAAATGCCACAATAATACCCCAACATATCGGATGCGTGCGCAATAATGTTTCAACACCCGTTGCAACAGCTACCTTACCACCATGTAACAATTACCTTATTATACGGCACAAGCGGCCCTTATAAAACACCGACTGCCCCATTTCGCGATACAGACATATCATGAAAGGCATGCTTTATTAGCCAAAACGCAAAAAAATATACATAATAAAAACGTTTATTCAAAAATAATTGCTAAATTTGCACCGGAGTTTATATCAGACCAACTGAATACAATGACTTATTCGAACCTAAAACTTTATTTTCACCTTAGTATCTTATTACTGCTATCCACATTGGGTCTCCAAGCCCAGCGGGGACGACTTTTCAATGCCAACGGGCAATTGAGCAGCAGTCTTGTGCATCAGGTCTACCAGGACAGACAAGGGTTTATCTGGGCATGCACCGACAATGGGCTGAACAGATACGACGGTTATCACTTCTATGTCTACAACACGGCTGACGGACTGAACAACGATAACGTCAACTGTGTGTGCCAAGACCGGAGCGACAACCTCTACATAGGGACGACAAGCGGCCTCTCCGTGCTGCGGAACAACCGCATATACCCCATCTATAAGGTCGAGGGCAATAACCCGACAGCAGACAGCAAGGAGGGGAACATGCTTGATGCCTACATCACCAGTTTCTGCACAGGGCCCGACGGAGCACTGTATCTCGGCACATCAGGACGCGGTATCTGGAAAATCACAGGCGAGAGACAGGCGAAAAGGGTGTTCGAGAACATCGACGGCATACTCTTCGCGCAAAAAATAGCTTTTGACAAGAAGGGCGTACTGTGGGTAGTGACCAACGTAAACGGCGTACACGCAATAAAAGGCAGGCACGCAAGGAAATACGTCATACAGGAAACGACGAACTATGCGGATATAGCAATAGACAGACACGACAATATCTACATAGGTTTCATAAACGGCGGTGTGTACAAGGCTGACCCGTCACGCCGAGGGTTCCATCTCATTCCATCAACGGCAAACGTATCCGTCACCTCACTAATGGCACGAAAGGACAACAAGCTCTTCGTAGGCACCAACGGGGCAGGACTGAAAATGCTGGACACAAGGACAGGAGAACTGTGGAACAACCAACTGCACAGCAATGAGGTGGACCTGAACAAGGTCAAGGTGTATTCCATTTCAGAGGACAGGACAGGCAATCTGTGGCTGGGTCTGATGCAGAAAGGCGTCTTTGTACAACCGCCGCACTCCAACTCCATAGGGTATGCAGGATGGAACCAAGGGCCACTCAACCCCATAGGACAAGCGTGCGTGATGGCTGTCTTCAGGCAACGGAACGGCACACTGTGGGTAGCCTCAGACCAAGACGGACTGTATGCCCTCAATGCTGACGGCACGCTGAAACGCCACTATGCACCGGACGCGTCATCGCCGAAAAGCGTTCCAAGCACAGTACTGACAATAACCGAGGACTATACAGGACGACTATGGATAGGTTCTTTCATAAACGGATGCGGATGGCTGGACACAACGACAGGGGAATACCACCGCACGGCATTCAGTTACGGCCCGTCCCAAAGCATCTTTGACATGCGCATGGGGTGGAACAATGACCTATGGATAGGTACACTGGGCAACGGACTGAAGCGTCTGAACCTGATTACGGGACAGATGAAGGAATACAAGACGAACAACAGCGACCCAAACGACAAGAACTGCATAAACAATGACTTCATCCTACAGATGGAACTGGACCAGGAAGGACGTTACCTCTTTGTGGGGACAACTACCGGTCTGTCTTGTCTCGACATAAAGAAAGGACGTTGGGACAACGTGATGGGAACGAACCGGTTACTGGAGAAGATTGCAATACCGGCAGTACGTTACAACAGACGAACAGGACTGTGGGCGGGAAACGCATCAGGACTGTACAACATCAAATTCAACCATGACAGGCCGAACGGATGCAAAGTGAAACATTACACCACGGCTGACGGACTGATAGACAACCATGTGGCATCCATAGAGATAGACGGCAGACAGAGAATATGGGTAAGCACCAGCAAGGGACTGTGTTGCCTGACGCCCCAGACGGGGAAGTTCGTAAGCTATTATGAGTCTGACGGCCTGCAGGGAAACGAATATTCCGAGGGCGCATCCTTTCGTGATGCATACGGAGAACTGTACTTCGGCGGCACAATGGGACTGTCATTCTTCAACCCGTTGAAGATGATACACAGACAGCAACGGCAGAATGTCACGCTGTCACAGATTCTCGTAGGCGGAGAACTGATAAAGGCAGGCGACAAGTCAGGAAGTTTCGAGATATGCGACACGGCCATAATGGCGGCTCCACGCTTTGACTTCAGCCATCAGGACAATACCATAACACTGAGATTTTCCACTCTGACCTATGCCGGACAGAAACACATCAGTTACCGGTACAGTATCAACAACGAGAACTGGATTACGCTGCCGCCAGGTCAGAACGAGCTGACACTGAGCCGTATGCCGCCGGGTGACTATAAATTCCGCGTAGAGGCGCTGGACAACGGCGTACCATCTGCCACCAAGGAATTAATGATCGTGATACACAACCCATGGTATTTCACGCCAATTGCACGGATTATATATTTTCTTATGGTCTTGGCAGTGATTTACTGGTACATGCGCTCGCTGAAAACACGTAACCGTGAGCGTCTGAGACTACAGGAACACATCCACGCAGAGGAACTGAACGAACAGAAACTGAGGTCGTTCATAAACCTCAGCCATGAGATACGCACACCGATGACGCTGATTCTCACGCCTCTGCTGCAACTGATGAAGGAGGACACGGACTCGCACCGCAAGACTACCTACGACATAATACGGCGCAATGCAGAGCGCATCCTGCACCTTGTGAGCCAGATTATGGACATAAGGAAGATTGACAAGGGACTGATGGCTATGCAGATGTGCGAGACAGACTTCATTGACTTTGTGGATGACGTGATGAAGATGTTCCAGATACAGGCCACAAGCAAGCATATCAACATGCAGTTCATACACGAAGGCATTGAGAAACTGCCGGTATGGATAGACCGTTCGCAGTTTGACAAGGTGCTTATAAACCTAATGTCGAACGCAATGAAATACACTCCGGCTGGCGGCGACATTAAGCTCAGCATATCATTGGATAAGGATACGGACAGCCCACAGTCGCAGACAGACAAGGGGAAGGTTGTCTTCACCATATTTGACAGTGGGGAAAAGATACCGGAACAGAGTCTTACACGTATATTTGAAAGGTTCTATCAGACTTCATCGGCCTCTTTCCAATACAAGACGGGAACAGGAGTGGGACTTGACCTTACACGGTCGCTTGTCATCATGCACCATGGTGAGATTATCGCACGCAACACTGAAGACGGAGTTGAGTTCGTGGTGACACTGCCTTTGGGCAACGAACACCTGAAACCGGAGGAGATAGCACCGTGGAGCGAAGATGAACACAGCACAGAGACATTGCGCTCGGAACTGTCTACGCTGGAGGAGGATATGCAACCGGAACAGCATGAACGGCAGATAGTGACAAACAACGGTTCACGCCGTACCACGGTAGTAATCGTGGAGGATGATGACGAGATAAGGAATTACCTGATGACAGAACTGTCTACCACCTACCGCACATTGAGTTTCCCCGACGGCTCAGAGGCTTTGCCGGTCATTCAGCGTGAGATTCCGCAACTGGTGATAAGCGATGTAATGATGCCTAACATGGATGGCAACATGCTTTGCAGCAAAATAAAATCCAATGTGAACACCAATCACATACCAGTGATTCTCATTACCGCGAAAACACGAGACGAGGACAAACTGGAGGGATTGGAAACTGGTGCTGATCTGTATGTGACAAAACCGTTCAACCTTGACATTCTGCGACGGAACATAGCCAATCTCATAGCATCAAGGAAAGTCATGCAGAACAAGTTTACCGGAAATGAAGACCGGAGCGAGCAGATTGACGAGATACAGATTGAGAATGCGGACGAAAAACTGCTTAACCGCATCATGGCTGTAATCAATGACAACCTTTACAACTCAGACCTCAAAATAGATATGATTTGTGACGAGGTGGGAATAAGCCGAGTACACCTGCACAGAAAGATGAAGGAACTGACCAATCAGACTCCTCATGACTTCATAAAGAACCTCAGGCTGAAGCAGGCCGCACGCCTGTTGAGCAAGAAGGGGTCAAGCGTCACGGATGTCATGTACCGCTGTGGCTTCAGCAGTTCAACGTCTTTCTCTACAATGTTCAGGAGGATGTACGGACTGACACCACGTGACTACAAGAGGGAACACGAGGATACATTCAGCGATTGACATCTGCTGATGATACAAGGCCGCCAAAACACAAAGCGCCGTAGGTGCGACATAACATAGGATAGGGCGTGAGCCCTATCTATTGATTAGCCATCCCGATGAGCGCCGTAGGTGCGACATAGTTTCATATCATTAACGATACATCACGTTTTATATGAAACCCTGCCGCACCTGCGGCGCTTTGCCATTATAGACAATAAAGAGCTTGTTTCCAATTATTATCCCGAACCGGGATAAAACAATAAAAAAAACAATGGCAGTTGTCTCTGCGACAACCACCATCAAGTCGTTAGAGTGAAACGTTTCACAACGAATCGTCTAAATACGAATTACCAACTAAACGTCGGTAAATTACTAACTAACTAACTATTCTAAAAAGTTTCCTGTCTTAATACGCCATATTAAAAATCTGGCGACATTGCGTTTCCTTTATATTTCTATATGCAAAGGTATTAAATCCTCAACCGTTAAGAAGAAGGAAACAGTATAAAACATGTTAAAAGTTAAGAAAAGCGACAATTCCTTGACCTATGTTGTGCCGCAGGGGCAACAAACCGACGATGTAATATGCAAAAAACAGATTTACAATGCGGAAAACGCGTCCACACATCAAATTTCATGGATGATTCTGAAATAAAAAAATAGGTGGTGATTGTCTCTACGACAACCCCCACCAACATTTGTAGAGAGAAACGTTTCGCAACGGACTGTCTACGTACAAATCACCAACTAACTGTCGGAAAACTAACTGACTAATTTTTATAACTAATCCATATAACTAAAACTTTCGTATAGATAATTTCTTTTGTTCACGATGCAAAATTACTCATTATCTACATAACATCCTGCCATTTAATATAAATTATTTTCAAATCCCATAGAAAACTAACGGCAACGTTTCCGCTATTGTAAGAAAAATAGCCTAATATTTCTGCTGTCATGCCTTGATAGGCTTTGACAGACGCACCTTCAACGTGCGCATCATCCGCTTGAACAGCACAACAAACTTAAACCGGCACACACAATATCGGAACATTGTGGTTACTAACGTTTTACAAGCCGCTGTATGAAAGGGCCCAAATTACACTGTGAAAGGGCCTAAATCATATTGTGAATGTGCCCAAATTACATTGTAAAAGCATTGTGTTTACAACGCCATCTAATCCTACACGTTATTTTTGCCGCACTCCGTCAAAAGACATTTCTCAGTTTTTTAAAACAATAGCACAGCGATATATTTCTCTAACATACAATTTGAATAAAAAAAAAGCGCTTCTCTTCCGTTTTAACCATTATTAAGTTAAAGCCCTACCGATTATAATTTCATTTTACTAACTTTGCAAACAGAGATACCAGAAGATACAATAATGAAACAAACGCAGAGAGGAAACAAAATGAAAAAGACATTATTTCACATTGTACTCGCACTGACCATAGGTCTTGCAGCATGTTCAAGCGATGACACTGCCAACGGCGGCGTACAGGAAGCCGAAAAGACCGTTGACCTGATGCCGACGCAGACGGCAAAAGTGGCATTCACGTCCAACAGCGAAAACCTCAGCGAAGACGCGGTTTTGTCATGGATAAAGACGAGCACCACGACACTGGACAGGGAAGCGGAAACAGCCATCTGCAAAGCAATGCTGCCGAAGAAGATTGACAATACCGGAAACCTGACCACGGACAGGCTGTATTATGCAAAAGAAGGAAACACCACGCTGACCTTCTATCCGATACTGGCACATACGGGCGGAACGTCCGACCTCGGCTTTTTCTATTACGACGAGGACAACGTAAGGCATGACCAGATGCTATGGAAGGAAATGTCCGGATACAATGGCAGCATATCAAAAACCACGATGTACCCTACGAAAATAACCACCAGTTATGGTGCCCAGATTACTATAAAGGAAGGCTACAAGTTCGGCTTCTACTGGAACGGGCATACACGATTCGACTATAAGGAAACGACATACTACAGCATATCCACACTTAATGAAGTGGAAGAGGGCGTGCCAACGGTACATGCGGGAATGTTCGTGCGTGATGGGAAGACATACATCTGCATGGAAAACCACACCGACTTTGATTGTAGGGACATCGTGCTGATGTGCGGAACGGAAATAGCGACGGCACCTGCAGGCGAGACGGCACCGGTGTCTCAGCCAAAGCCGGTTATGCCTGGCCAGAAGGAAGACCCTGCCGACCCAGCAGTGACGACCAACGGCGGATCAGTGGAGGTGAACCTCGCAATGAACGCCGAACACGAACAGGGCGACTGGCTGGAGTCACACCTCTCCATACACGTAAGGGACACCACTGATGTTACGCTCTTCATACCGGTGGGGGCGCAGTATTACTGCCCGCAGGACGACATGATGATTATACAGAAGCATGACGTGGCATACCAGTACAATGAACAGACGGAGACAATGTCAATGACCGTGGGCGGCAACGCCGTGACGCTGAAAGTGAAATATGCAATGGACGGCATAACCATAACAACGGAAGGGGTAAACGCTGATGTGCTGAAATACTGCCGTGATACATACCATGACGGCATTGTGTTTGAAATACGGAACTACTACAACAATTCTCTGAACCGAACACAGTTGCAGCCGTTGCTCAACAACTCCACAATATCCTTCACCAATGCCCCCAATACATACGTATGCGCCAAGGGACTGGTTGACGGAATAGAAGACGCCCTTGCCTGCACGGTAAAGCCGGAGGACATAGCCAACCGCACAGAGCCCACGGCGGAAACTGTAAGTGAACGCGAAAAGGCAAACCTGTATATATACACATTGAAGAAATAAATGCGGGAATACATAGGGATAGTACATGCATTATTTTCAGAATAGTGCATTGGCCATCATGCGATTGTAACACAATGTGCAGGCACACACCTTTTTATTTGCGTTCCATTAACCTTTTTTATGATAAAGAATTTTGAAATTTAATTGCAAATCGTTAACTTTGTAGCCTGACAATACAACCGTTAAGCGAATGCCGGCAATGAGGATTGGCACTGCTTATATAGGGATGAACATCAGTGTATCCCTATATTTACCACCAGGCACTTCGCACTGACACACAAACTGTAAAAATGTCAGAATGGCATTTAGAATCAATTAACTAAAGACACTTGTCTGTTTCCGGCATATCACCATTCCAGAAGATGTAGGCAAGGCAAATGAAGAAAACTAAAAGAAAAAAGAAGGGAAACACTATGAACAAGATTTATTTGTATATAGCACTTGCAATGACCACAGGTCTCGCAGCGTGCTCAAGCGACGACAATGCCAGTGAGGGAACCGGTGGCGGCCAGAATACCAACAATGTAGTGAACTTGCTGCCCACACAGGCAACGAAAGTAGCATTCACATCTAACAGCGTGCCTCTAAGCAATGATGTGATCGTTGGGTGGGAGGATGCAACCAAAACGACAATTGACCGAAATGCAGAAGAGACATCAATCAAAAGCACGATAACAGATGCCTTGAGTGATCTCAGCAAGTACAACACAGATTTCATGTACTATGCTGAAACTTCTGATCTGGAGTTCGAAATGTATCCCATACTTCTATCTGGTAGCACTCCTTGGAGATTTCAGAACCATTATCTTGGACTTTTCTTTTATGATGCCGGCGGTAACATCCAAAAGCAGGAAATATTCAATATGGGTGACCCATGGAATAGTCTGTCTTCCACGCAATATATATGGAATGCAGAGAAAGGAGCCAATGATGTCATCGTTACCAGTAAGGGCGTAAAGGTGACAGTGAAGCAGGGGTACAAATTCGGCTTTTACTGGTTCGGCAACAATATAAACAATACCGAAAGTTATGATTTTTATACAAAGGTCGGACTCAATACTGTGTTGCCGGTCAATGGAAGTTCTACAACATCACAGATACATGCCATTACATTCGAAAAGGATGGCAAGACATATCTTGCGACAGAAGAGTGGACCGACTTCAACTATGACGGCATTGCATTCATGTTCAACAAGGAGATTCCAACTGTTGCATCCAGTGAAACGGCACCAGTAATCGAACCGGTAATTCCCTCCACTCCAGGCGAAGACCCCGTAGACCCTGTTGTCAGCAGTAACGGCGGTTCTGTGGAGGTAAACCTCGCACTGAACGCAGAGAAAGCGACTGGCGACTGGAAAGAGTCCCACCTTTCCATACACGTACGCGACACTACTGACATTACACTTTTCTTACCGGTGGAAGCACAGTACTACTGTCCGAAGGACGACATGATGATTGTGCAGAAGCATGATGAGGCTTACCAGTATAACGAGACTGCCACGTCTACATCAATGACAATAAACGGCAACGTAGTGAAACTGACTGTGAACTATGCAGATAACGGGATAACCATATCAACCAATGGCATCAATGCCGACGTGCTGGAATATCTCCGCACCACTTATGGCGACGGTCTGACATTCGAGATACGCAACTATTACAATGACGGCCTCGACCGTACGCAGTTGCAGCAGTTGCTCAACAACTCCACAATATCCTTCACAAATGCCCCGGCAACATACGTGTCTGCCAACGGATTGAGTGGCGGTGTGGAGGATGCTCTTGCCTGCAAAGTGAAGCCGCAGGACATCGCAAACCGTACAGAACCTGCCAGTGGCATAGCAAGTGCTGAAGAAGGTTCTGTGCTTTATCTCTATCCTCTGAAGTAAACAAATGGAAACTGTCTGTGAAAGTGACATTCCTCTTCCAATTCCTTTTAGGAATAATGGAGGGGAATGCCCATCTTTCTGCATGGGGCAGGATGTCAGAAACTGTAAGGAAAAAGGGCGGAAACAAGTAATGTACCCCCCCGATGCGTTAATTTTCAAGGAGATACAGCAAAAAAAACGGCTTTTCCTTGCATGATATTTGAAGAATAACTACCTTTGCACCCGTTAAGAGTAATATGGAATAAGGAAAAAGAGAAAGGGTAACAAGATAGACTTGATAAAAACTAACATATTTAAAATTTAGGGAATAATGAAAAAATTGAAGATTAATGCCATGATCATGGCAGCCATCATGGGTTCTGCACTTGCATCATGTTCAAGTGATGACCTGGCTGGTGACAATGGAAACAACAGCGAAGGCACCACTATTGAAATGCAACTGTCAAAGGCTGCGGATATGAACTG
>CAZPNC010000010.1:16158-46844 GCA_964587945.1 uncultured Prevotella sp.
GACTATGTTATAAAGATTATCCCTGCGTGTGATGAGGAGGTAATTGATCCAGACCCGACACCAGATCCGAGCGACCCGGTAGTAGTGACAAAGGGACACGTTGAGGTTAACCTTGCAGCCAACGACCATAAGGACGAGGAATCTTCAAAACTCTCTGTACACGTTCGTGACACTTGCGATTTCAAGGTCTTCATACCTGTTGCTGACACATATTATTGTGCAAAGGATGACATGTATATCGTAGAGAAGCACTATGAGAACATGACCTATAACAATCTGGCTACTGCAATGGAACGCACCATAGACGGCCAGAAGGTTACACTGAATGTGACGTATGCACAGGAAGGCATATACATAGAGTCAAACGGCATCAACAGCACTGTGCTGAAGTATCTCCGCAATGTATATGGCGACGGCATAACGTTTGAGATTAACAACTATTACAACCCGAATATCACACGTACTACATTATTGGAGTTGCTCAACCAGTCTAAAATAGAGTTCAAGAACGGTACTACCTCCGACTACAGGAACACTATAGCAAAAGATGATGATGGCAACCTAATCAACAAAGACAGCAACGGCAACCTGCTTGACTGCATTGTGACCAAAAAAGATTAGAAGTGTCGGTGATACAGAATCCTACGCTGAAAACATGATACGGATTCATTATTGAATATATAAAGAAAGCCACATCTGCAAATACCTATATCTATATGCGGATGTGGTTCTTTCTTAAAAGCATAACGGATTTCCTAAAGTCATCACATATTCTTTCACATTAGCAATTAGTTCATTTTGTTCGCAAATTGGACCTGCATTAAAAAGGTATTATCTTTGTAAGGACTATGCATAGTCTATGTATGTAACACCATCCGGAAATCCACTGGCGTACACCATATTTCAGACATACTGTTCTTCTGAGAATTTATGGTTAAACTTATCCAACAGACCATTATACATATCGCATATACGGTACAGGTTTTAGTCCAGCATTTTACTCTTGCTTGCTCCATCCAGTCAGACTACGGAACAGTGGAGTTCAGCGGATGGGAATTGATAAAATACTATTACCATCTGTTGGATAATCACTTCGCCGGTTATCCATGGCAGATTGTGACTTCATATAGCATTGCCGTGGGTAGTATCATTATGCTGTTAGTGCTCTTTTTCCTGTTCCTCTTCAAGGTATGGAGACAGCAGCACCGCAAACATAAAGAAGAGATGCTATATTCCTACTTTGCGGACAAATTCCGCCTCATCCTCGGCGGTGCCGAGACTCTGACATACGAACAGACATTGGAGGCTCTTGGCAAGACGGAGAAAGAGATAAAGGAAAACGACTCCTACTACTATGCAAACATGCTTGAGGAGGCCCGCATGGAAATGTATGAGATTGTCTGCCTGCCGAACATGCAGATGCTGGCATCAACGCTTGGCGTGTGTGAAAGGTTTGAATACCAACTGCTGAAACACAGAGACGTGTTCCGCACACTTCAGATGCTGCTGATGTTACAGATAACGGTTAGTGAAGGCCTGTTGGCAAACTTCGTGAACCATACCAACCGCGAGATACGCATGATGGCACGACTGAACTACATAACATGTTCAAGAAACATTCCTTACCGTTATCTCCTTGAGGAACTGAACGAGGAACAGTCGCTATACAGACCGATGATTCTAAACTATGTCTTCGGCTGGATGATGTTCCAGGACCGCATGATGCCTAACTTCCTTAACATTGCAGACCGTGTAAAGAATGAGGATTCGGCAGCATATCTTGTTAAAGAGGTAGCATTCTGGGGTAAGGAAAACGAGAGGGAGGAAGTAAAGAACTACTTTCTTGATGCAAGGATGAAGGTGAGGTCGGCAGCGATAGAAGTGGTTGCACTGATGCGTGACATAAGTTCCGAGGACAAACTGGTGGAATCATACTTCCAACAGCCGGAACATATACGCCAGGTGGTGCTGCGCACACTATTGGCCTTCAACTCTGGTAAACAAACGGAGTTTTTCAAGAAAGCATACGAGACAAGTTCTTCAAGAGAAACTCACATGGTGGCTTTGCATTGCCTTTACCAATATGGCAACACAGGCAGGCGACTGTTCGAGATAATGCGCAGCGAGGCTGACAATGAGACACGTAAACTGATAGACCAAGTGGACTCAGCTGCACTGTTGGAGGAGCTACAGGTACTGTAAGTCCCTCTCACAATCTGACTATAAACAAATATGTGGCAGTTTATATTTACATTCTACGGATACTTCGTATTCTTCTATTCGCTCACGCTGATAATGTGTTATATCTTTCTGATTATCATGGCGTACAGTTACACCTCCCACTACAAGAGGTGGACATTGGACTATGTGCAGCAGATGGTGGAGACAAGCCCATTCACACCGGGTGTGTCCATAGTGGCACCGGCATACAACGAGGGCATGAACATAGTGGAGAACGTAAACTCCCTGCTGAAACAGAAATACCCTAAATTTGAAGTTATAATAGTCAATGATGGCTCAAAAGACGATACGCTTGAGAAACTGGTAGACAATTTCAGCCTCATCGAGGTACCTTATGATTATGTCTACCACATAAACTGCCAGCCTTTCAAGCGTCTTTTCCGTTCAACGGACTATCACTTCAAGAACCTCACCGTGGTAGACAAGACAAACGGCGGTACAAAGGCGGATGCGGTAAACGGTGGATTGAATGTGGCACAGTATCCTTATTTCATAAATACGGATGCCGACTGTATTCTTTCACGTGATGCCATTTACCAGTGTATCTTCCCGGTATTGCTCAACCATGACATCATTGCCGTATCAGGCACCATGAGTATGAGTAACGGCTTTGAGTTGAAAAACAATGAAATAGTAGAATTCAAGACATCCACTAACCCTTTGGCGGTGTTTCAGGATTTGGAATACAAACGTTCTTTCCTCGTCGGTAAGATGGGATGGTCAAACATAAACGCCATGCCTAACGTTTCCGGTGGTTACGGATTGTTCAACACCGAGGTCGTATTGGCGGCAGGTGGTTACGGATTTGACTCTTTTGCAGAGGACATGGATATGATTTGCCGCATGATTCGCTACTGTTGTGACTTCGGGCGGCCATATCGTGTGGTACAGATTCCACACACTTGTTGCTGGACAGAGGGTCCGTCCACCCTCAAGGTGCTTTACAGGCAGCGCACAAGGTGGGGACGAGGATTGATACAGTTGATAGCACAACATAGCAGTATGATTCTACGTCCAAGATACAGACAAATGGGAATGCTGACATTGCCATATATTGTATTGTTCGAGTTCCTTGCCCCAATAATAGAAACCGTAGGCCTGACAATGTTCATATATCTCATATTCACCGGTGGTGTGAACTGGGACACGTTCCGGATAGTGTTCACCATGATGTATGTCTTTGCCGTTATGCTGTCGCAGTTTGTGGTGTTCTATGATTACATACTCGGAAGTTCCTACACCAAGGCAAGTTCTTATTGGCGGCTATTGGTGGCAGCGCTGTTGGAACCTTTTACATATCACCCCATAATAACATATTGTTCCATACGCGGGTACCTCAACTATATATTCCGGACAAAGGCATCATGGGGTGCAATGACACGTAAACGATATAACACGGGAAAGTAAACGACATGAAGCATAGGATTCTTTATATCTCTTTGATTGTGGCAATGCTGACAAGCTATGCCATATCATCGCACGCTATATTCACGAAGTACAGGACTCCGGACTATTACGAGGTCAACACACGTGTACACTTCAAGAACAACAGATGGTCAGAGGGTAAGAAACTACTGGACGAAGGATGGAAGCAATACGGTGACCTGTCGGTTATGAACGAGCTGATGGGCAAGTATTTCTATCACTTCAAACAATATGACAAGTCAAGGTTCTACCTTATCAGGGCACTACGCGATGACAAGTCCAACACACAGGCAAGGGAGATAATCGTTAACGTTGAGGAGGAAACGCATAACTATTCCAGTGCCATCTGCTACATCAATGAGTTATTGGAGAACAATCCTTACAGCAAAGGGTGGTGGAGACGCAAGATAAACATATACCGCAAGCAGGGCAACCAAGAAGAAGCGAACAGGCTGCTGGTGCGTCTGCAACAGATTTATCCAAACGACAACGAGATAAAGAAAGACTTAGCGTTTCTGAACGAGCAAAAACTCATAAGGCAGAAACGCAAAGGGGACGTAAATGGACAAATGGAGTCAATACAAAACCTCATAAAGGCATATCCGAACAATGTGGATTACTATTTGTCTTTATGCAATATGCTACTGCAGACAGGACGTATTTCAGAGGCAGCAGAGGTAGCCGGAAGGGGAGTAAACAACACAAGAAGCATAGTTCTGATGAAGAAACGTGCTGATATTCTTGCGGAACAGGGCAACTACACGGAAGCCATAAACTACCTGAAGGAGTGTATGCACGTGTATAATGCCGGCACTCTTACATCCGCTATCAATGAAATAGAGAAGACAGCGGCAGAGAATGCGCAACTTAATGACCCATATACTTCCATGGCAAGGGTGTATGCAAAGCAACACAGTGCTGACGCCTTACACTGGCTGATTAATACCGCCATATCAAGAGGATATTATGACGATGCCTTGATGTATATAAAGGAGGCAAAGGGTAAAGGCGGCTCTCGGGACCTGTTGTACAAGGAATACATAGTACAGAAAAGACTTGGCAACAAGAATGCCGCGCTGTCACTGCTGAACAGACTATATGCCATTAACCCGCGCAATGAAGACGTGAGAGGAGATTTGTCTGAAACGAAATATGAAACGGCTTCTGAACAAATGAACTTCGGCCAATATTCGGAAGCTATCCCTGACCTGCTGTTCGTAGAACGTAATGCAGTGGATAATGACATGAAGAAGGGGGCTATGGTACGTCTCTACAACTGTTATTTCGAAACAAAGCAATATGAGTCTGCGCATAAGCAACTTGACAAACTGAAGGAGAAGTTCAATTATGACAACTACACCCTACAACTTGCCGCCCTGCTAAAAGCAGAAGGACAAACAGAGGAGGCTATGC
This sequence comes from uncultured Prevotella sp., assembly GCA_964587945.1. Lineage (GTDB taxonomy): Bacteria > Bacteroidota > Bacteroidia > Bacteroidales > Bacteroidaceae > Prevotella. The sequence goes on from CAZPNC010000010.1 coordinate 21,238, forward strand.
AAGCGCTTGCTGATGCTTATGCAAAGACCAATGACCCTAAGAAGGGGCAACTGATAGCATACCAATATGAGGAATATGCTCTTCCATACATCAAAAGTCTGATTGAGCGCGGAATGATACGCAATGCCAACAAGGCGGTAAAGGAAGCCCTACTGGTATGTCCCACATCCAACGACCTTCTGCATCAAGCCATTACCACGTCTGACATCCTTGGCTACAAGGCTGATTACGAAGACATGATACATACCGGCAGGACAAAGTATCCCGGTGACCCATTCTTCATTGTAAAGGAAGCCGGACTGTTGGCAGGCAAGGGCGAACATCTGGAAGCAGTGCAGATGCTGCGGCCGGAACTTGACACCTACATCGGCGACTCTGCCCTTGTAAGGGCTTTCTCCGAATTCAGCCAGAAGTTAGCAATGGACCAGGCAAAGACAAAGGCATACAACTCTGCCATAGCCACGCTTGACACAGCACTATTGTTCCACCACAAAAACCGGGATTTGCTTTACACCAAAGGTCTGATATATGAGGCAATGCACAATTATGACTCTGCATACGTCTATCAAAAGTACTACAAGCCTACACTGATGGACTTCCGGGAACACAGCAGACATCTGGAAGAACTGCAGGGCATGAGTTTCAACAATGAGATAACGTTGACATACCAACAGGCCCGTCCTGGAAGCGAAGACATCATTTCAGCCAATGCCTATGCTTCTTATCTGAAAAAGGGCAAATACAACGACTACACTTTCAGCCTTGCATACGCCGGGCGCGATGGTTCCGCTACGGGAAACCTCTCAAAATCAGAAATGGAGTCAGGCGGTACCGGCATAATGGCCGGGGTTGACTGGCACCATCGTTTGAAAGATTTACCATGGGCATTCACTGTCGGAGGGGCAGTGGCAAGCAAATACTTCCCGGAAATAACACTGAAAGCTACAGTGGAGCGCGAAATGTGGGACACATGGCTGTTCAATGTTCATGCCAGTTACCGCCGCATCAAGACTTACACTCAAAACTATCAATGGGTTGTCAACGAAGAACAATACACAGACAGTGACCCCGACTATGTCTACATATCTACAGGCTGGAAGCAGAACTATGAGGCATTGATGCAGATAGGGCTGACAGCGCAACGCACCATCGACAAATTTCTGGTACAAGGCAGTCTCGATGCTTTCTCCATGAACAAGAAATTCTATGTCAACACCCAGGCAAAAGGTCAGTTCTTCCCTATAGAAGGGAGCCACACACACATCTTTGCAGCTGCTGGCGTGGGCAATGCGCCACAGACAGAACTGCTTGACAACTCCATGCCGGCAGGCTTCAGCAAACTCAACACCTTCGTAGGTGCGGGTCTTATGTGGTTCTTCAACAAACACGTTGCAGGTGCCCTCAACGGTACATGGTACACTATGTACCGCTCGCAAGATGTCCAGACCGGCGTATGGGACTCATACAGTTCCTCCGTCAGCACAAATTCAAGCACCGATTACAAAAACATGTTCTACATTCAGGGACAAGCCGTTATCACGTTCTGACACTTATCGGCTGGTATTTTCCCATTTTTCACATATTATATTATGGAACGGGCAATGCGGCCACAGCCAGAAACGGCCATGAAAGCGAACGATTAAAATATAAAATATGCGACTATTACACACCATATCCATAGCCTTGCTCCTGCTGTCATCATGCAGCAAGGCAGCACAGCCGGTGGCAAAGCCGTTTGAGTTCCGCGCTTTGTGTACACCGACAAATACCAATCCCAAGGAATTCGGGCTGGACAGCACGCAAAATGTAGACAACGACTGGTCGCTTTGGGGACACAACCTGTGGAAAGTCATCGGCAAAGATGCCCCCGAAGAGGTCTATGCCATGGTGGGTACACAGCGCGACCATACCCAATATTGCTTCTCTTCACCCGAACTGTACAAGATAATAGACAACTGGATAATAGACCAATGGGGACCCAAGGGCGGACGATTCTCTATCATGCCAGCCGACAACAAGAAGGTATGCCTGTGCGAACTATGCCGCAAGGCAGGCAATACAGCAGAGAGCGCAACGCCAGCAGTAGCGGCATTGCTAACGAAACTGGCCACGAAATATCCCGCCCACCAGTTCTTCATGACCGCTTATCACACCACGAAGCAGCCACCTGCACAACCAATGCCAAAGAATGCAGGCGCAATGTTGTCCACAATGGACATCCCAATGCGCTACACATTCAACGAAAGCGGAGGCTACCGCAAGTTTGATGCTATGGTGAAGGCATGGAAAAAGGTCACTCCCCTACTCTATGTATGGGAATATGACAAGAATTTCGATGATTACCTCACGCCGTACCCCTGCCTCATGATAATGCAGCAACGGCTGAAATACTATCAACAAGTGGGCATTACGGGTGTCTTCGTCAACGGCAGCGGCGATGACTACTCCACTTTTGACGATGTACAGTCATACGTCCTGGCCAAACTTCTACTCAACGTCAACGATGATGTTGAGGCACTCATCAGGCAGTTCTATGCCAAATACTACCCGGAATGCGGTACCATGATAGGCGACTACTACCTTTCCCTGGAGAAAAAGCTACGTCGCACAAACCGTGTCATGCCTTATTATGGCACTATGCAGGAAACCATTGCAGCCTATCTTGACCCCAAGGAATTTGTTTCCTTCTGGATATCACTTGACAAAAAGAGCAAAAGCGTCAGCGGAACAGAACGCCAATACATAAACCGTATGCTGACAGCAATGGCCTATACCCGTCTGCAACTGAAGCCATCAGAAGAAGACCGCGAGGAAATGTTGATTATACTGAAAGATTACAAAAGCGTACCCGGATTGCTTAACTACAAGGAGGCAAACGGTTCTCTGGAAAAATACCTCAAGGGCAAATAAGCGTTTAATACAAGAGGCTTATGAAATACAAAATAAATCCCGGACTTTTTCTTATGGCACTGCCACTGGCCGCGACACTGTTCATAGGAACATCATGCAGCAAGAAACTGCCTATGACAACCATATTGGTACAGGACTCCATCCGCCACTATTACCCATTGGTGCAAGGTACCGACCTGACGATGTCGTGGCGCATAGCAAACATTGGCGAAACACCTCTGGTACTGAACGACATCCAGCCGTCATGTGGTTGCATTGTCAGCATGCCGGACAACAACGTAATACCGCCAGGCAAGAATGCACTGCTGAAGTTCACCTTCCGCAGCGAGACAAACTCCGGATATGTCAGGCACACGATACGCCTCTTCGGCAATATTGCCCCAAAAGGTATGGCCAACCTCGTCTTCGACCTCAACGTCGTAACTCCGGCACTGGGCAGTCCCGACTATGAAGAGCAGCACAAGAACCGTAACGAATACGACATTGCCACAGGTGCAAAGACCATTGTTGACGGAAATGAATCACAGCGTGGATACTGGACAAACGAGAACGAATACTCCAGAGGTTATAACAAATACTATTGGAGGCAAGAAGAGAAGTAATACAGCAACAGACACCCGGACGGAAGAATATTCCATCCGGGTGTCTGCGTTATACCCCTATTACATGTCAAGCCATAAGTGCCTATTCCTGAAACTTGGCCACTCCACGCACCATGTGGCGCAAAGCACTAAGCAACTCCTGTGACTCCTGTACTATAAGAAGGAACACCGTCATAGACTCTATGTTGAGCTGTCCACGCTGTATGTCGTCAATGATATTCTTGCGATATACAGAAAGCGACGATTGTAAGGTCATGGCATCAGCCCTCAACGTGGAGGCAGAAGCGGTATCACCGACAGCGAGGTATTTCTCCGCACGTCTGTAGAGTTTCATTATCTCGTTTCTGTAATTCAAGAACGACGTGACATACTCTCTACTAATAGGCAGGAAATTGTTACCCACGTGCTCACGGCAAGGGTCGTTTATACGCTTCACACAGTACAGCATCTGCTCCACAGAGTTGTTACCGAGGAAATACCATGTATTGCGCTCCAAGGCAAGGATAGGATTAATCTTCCTCAGTCCGATAATCTCACGTCTGCGCTGGCGTTTCAAGTCGTTGCGCTCCTCATCTATCTCGGCCGTCGCACGCTTCATGCGGCGGTACTCCTCGTGGAAGAAAGCATCCGTAATGTCCTCATATACGCCAGCCACGAACTTAAGGTGTGTTGCATTGCTCACACGTATGTGACGGCACAACAGAATCCAACGGTTATTCTCGTCCGGCTCACGCAACAGATTCTTGAAGATAACGTCATTCTCACGCTCCACAGTATTCTTCTTTGAGTAGGCTATATTACTGCGTACTAACAGGACAACGGCTATGATGACAGCAATAAGCATTGCTACGAACTTGCCGAAGAACATAAGGTTCGTGATAAGATAGCACATCAGGAATGCCGCTCCGGCAGTGATGAACCATCCGCCAATTACAGACAGCACGCCGGTTATACGGAACACCGCACTCTCACGGTTCCATGCCCTGTCAGCAAGAGACGCACCCATGGCCACCATAAATGTCACGTAAGTAGTTGACAGAGGAAGTTTGAGGGAAGTACCCAAGGCTACCAACAAACCGGCAAGCACAAGATTTACAGCTGCACGGATATGGTCAAAGGCTGCACCGTCCGTAATCGTTGCTGCATCAGCATTGAAACGGGAGTCAACCCATCTGCCTACAGGAGCGGGAACGATATGAGCAATACGACCAGCAAACTTGGTTGTGGAACGGACAAGTACACGAGCCACGACAGAAGAACCGAACATCTCATCCCCTTCATCACGACGGCTGAGGTCTACACTCGTCTTAACCACGTTCTGTGCCTTCTTCGAGAATACCAGGGCCAACACCATCACCACACCGGCAAGCACAAGATAAATCATAGGTGTCTTCGCACTCGACATCAGACTATTCATCATGAAACCGTCTGAGTCGCCACCACCATTGGCTATATAATCATTGTAAGCCTCCAGACCAGTCAACGGAACGCCGACAAAGTTCACGAGGTCATTACCGGCAAAAGCCATAGCAAGAGCAAACGTACCGAGCAACACAACAAACTTCAGCACCGGTACACGTAGCGCACTGAGCAAAGTCATCACAACAGAGAACACCACTATACCGCCACCTAATATACACCACGTGTTTTCATTAATAAGAGCATTCATCTCTGGTGTCATCAGCGTAGTGCCTTTCAGGCCGTTTATCAATAGGAACCAGATTATACTGGTTACAGCTATACCTGAGAAAACACCTATTTTCAGCGAACTACTTGCAAGTCCTCCCATGTTACCACTCGCATCAGTGGTCTTGCCATTGACACGATAAGTAAACGTGAACACCAGACGCGCCACCCACTGCACCAGAGTACCCAGAACAAAGGCTATGCCGACACTGAGGAATATACCGAGAATAACGCTCAAAGCCTTTTCTGTATTAAGCAAATCACCGAGGGTCAGCAACATTCCGTCCGGCGCTGTCGCACCGCCGATAATCTTCAGCAGAGCAATGGCAAAGGCACCGCCAAGCAATTCAAACACCATACTCACAGTCGTGGATGTAGGCATGCCCAGCGTATTGAAGATGTCAAGCAGTATCACATCCGTAACCATAACGGCAAGAAAGACGCACATCACGTCATAAAAAGAGAAATACATCGGTGTCATGATGCCATGACGCGCCACATCCATCATACCGTTGCTCATGGAAGCACCGACAAAGACGCCAACGGAAGCAATGATGACAATGGTCCGGAACTTCGTGACCTTTGCACCAATGGCAGAGTTCAAGAAGTTCACCGCATCATTACTGACACCGACTACCAGGTCGAATATCGCCAGAATGATAAGGAAGATTACAATACCTAAGAAAAATGTGTTCATAAAATCTGATACTTTAAGTTTTTTCGCTGGTGCAAAAATACTTACATCAGATTACCCATACGTTACACAAATGTTACAATTCTGTTACAGCCCCAAAAACAGTGCCGGCACACTTGATTATTACCCCGAAGCAGAATACATATTGTCAGGTTCCATATTACCGTCTTTCCGCCATTTCTCTGATTCCACTTTGAAGAAATCCATTATCCGTGTGAAGCATTGCATGAATAGAGTTAACCTTATATGAATCAGACAGTAACGCTATTCTTTACCAATCAAGAAAAAGCCGGAGTTAAAAACACTCCGGCTTTACATCTATGCCTATTCTAATCAGAAACAAGTCACATTCGTTTAACCAAACGAAAATGCTTGTTTAGGATTTGGTTATGCTCCATATTGTCTAATGTAGCAGCATTTTCCAGTTCCACACGCAAGAATACCCCGGACATAGCATTTGTAACGACATCACGGCCTATGGCCGCCCAGCCACCTTTATCAGCATATCCGTGCCTTAATCGCAGCCACCTTTGCATAAATGTCTGCCGGATTCACGCCGCAGCAGAACTTGCCGTCCTCATAAAGTACACGTCCGTTTATCATTGTCATCTTGACATTGATTTTCGAACCACTGTAAACTATATTCTTCTCAATGTTGTTTATAGGCTGCATATTAGGCTGCTGCAGATCAATCATTATGATATCCGCCTTCTTTCCCACAGCCAGCACGTCGCATTCCTCCAGTCTCATAGCCTTGGCACCGTTCACCGTAGCCATTCTCAGCACCTCACGCGCGTCCAGTGCCGCAGCATCGTTGTCGTGAAGTTTGGCCAGTCCAGCCACGAGGAACATCTCACGGAAGAAGTCAAGACAGTTGTTCGAGGCAGGACCGTCCGTGCCTATCGCCACAGGTATGCCCCTCCTCATGTACTCTGTAACAGGGGCTATGCCTGAAGCCAGTTTCGTGTTTGAGGCGGGATTGGTAACCACACACAGTCCCTTCTCCTTCATTATATCATAATCCACCTCTGACATGTGTACGCCATGATATATTCCGCCACCATAATCAAACAGTCCTACACTGCTCAGCAGTTGCACCGGCGTCATGCCATAACGTTCCTTGCAACCTTCAACCTCTGCAACCGTCTCGCAGGCATGGGTGAAGACGGGAGCCTTGTATTTCCGTGCCAGTGCCGCAATGGCCTTCATGTTCTCCATGCAGGTGGTGTATTCTGCGTGAAACCCGAACATGTACGACTGTAACGAGTCGGGCTGGTTGCCTTTCAGATACAGTCTCTCCAACCATTCTATATTCTGGCTGAAATCGTTCATGCCACCCACTTGGCAGCATCTGAACCCCATATCGTCCATAGCCTGCGCCACTGACTCCGGAGTGAGGTACATGTCAAAGCATGCGGTGATGCCCGATGTGAGGTATTCCAATGCCGACAGCTGCGTCATGTAATATATGTCCTCATCCGTCATCTTCGCCTCCACGGGAAATATAGCCTGTGTCAGCCAGTCATTCAGCGGCAGGTCATCCGCCAATGAGCGCAACACGCTCATGCCACTGTGCGTATGGGCATTCTTGAAGCCGGGCATAATAAGGTTGCCGCCACAATCTATCTCCCTGTCAAACGAACCACCGGCCGTTGCCGCACCGACGTATGTTATGCGGGAATTTTCTACTTGTATCTCCCCGTAAAAGATACCCTCATCACAGTTCATGGTGAGTATCCGGGCATTATAAATTCTTATTTTCATGTCAATGAGGTATGAATTTTGATGCAAAAGTACAAAAAAAGCAGGACATTATACATATAAGCAATGTTTTTTTTGTAATTTTGCACAACAGACAACTATACTTACTGACTTTACTACACTACTAAAAACCACTAAGGATAAAACCGAAAACAATGAAAAAACTACTCTTTATTCTGTTGGCTGCTGTCACATCTCTTTGTGCCTCGGCCCAGTTCGACTCTGCCCCCGCCTTCCCAGGAGCGGAAGGCTTCGGCCGCTACACCACGGGCGGACGCGGCGGTACGGTCTATCACGTCACATCACTTGAGGACAGCAACGCTGAAGGCACCTTCCGCTGGGCATGCTCCAAAAGCGGCAAGCGCACCATCGTGTTCGATGTGTCAGGAACCATCTACCTCACTTCCGCCCTGCAGCTGAGAAACGGCGATGTCTCCATCCTCGGACAGACAGCACCCGGCGACGGCATCTGCATAGCCGACTATCCGTTCACCATCAATTCCAGCAACGTCATAATACGTTTCGTGCGTTTCCGTCTGGGCAACCGTCAGGTGGCTCACCATGAGGGCGACGGACTGGGTGGCATGGACCAGGCCAATATCATCATAGACCACTGCTCCATAAGCTGGTCCATCGACGAATGTCTGTCCGTATATGGCTCAAAGAACATCTCCGTACAGTGGAACATAGTTGACCAGAGCCTTGTCAATGCCGGCCATGCGAAAGGCTCACACGGATACGGTGGCAACTGGGGCGGCTCCGGTGCATCATACCACCACAACATCATAGCCCACCACACAAGCCGCGCACCACGCCTTGGTCCACGCGATGGAACACAGACCGACGAGCGTATGGACATGCGCAACAACGTGATATACAACTGGGGTGGCAACGGATGCTACGGCGGCGAGGGCATGAACGTCAACATAGTAAACAACTACTACAAGCCGGGACCGGGCACCCTCACACGCAACACTACCATACAGCAGCGCATTGCCGCTCCGGGCATACGCACTTCCGAATATACAGCACATGACAGCGGTAACCCTAACCAATGGGATGTGATGTGGCACGTATGGGGTAAGTACTATGTCACAGGCAATGTCAACCCCTCATACACCAACCTTACAAACGACAACTGGACCTACGGCATCTACAACCAGATTGACGCAAGCGGCAACGACGGCACATACACAGCCAAAACAAGGGACACCATACGCATAACCTCACCGATAGCATACGGATACATCACCACACAGACCGCCGACATGGCTTATGACAAGGTCGTGGCTTATGCCGGAGCATCATACAAACGCGACTCTCACGACACGTACATCACCAACGACATAAAGACCGGCACGGCCTCACATTGCGCACCTGGCACTACCACGGGCTTCATCGACAACCAGGACCAGGCCGGAGGATGGCCGGAACTGCAGAGTGCCGATGCAAAAACCGACTCTGACGGAGACGGTATGCCTGACGAATGGGAGACACTACACGGACTTGACCCCAACGACGCTTCTGACAGAAACAAGTACAGTCTGGACTCACACTGCTACTACACCAACCTTGAAGTGTACTGCAACTCTATCGTTGAGGACATGGTCAAGGCGCAGAACGCTTTCGGACTGACCAACGTGGCTGGTGCATTCAACGAGTATTACCCTGACTACAAAAGCGGGGAGAAAGAGACTACAAGCACAGTCTACGCCCATCCCGACGGTACGAAGAACAATTCCATCACATGGGAGGACGGCGCACGCCTGACAATAACCGGTAATGCGACCAAGACCCTTGACCCGGCTACTGCCATAACATACAAGGACCTTGCCACCTACGGCAAATCCATCAAACTTTCAAACGGCGCACAGTGTACGTTCTACTGCCCCACAGGCAAGGTGGCGACCGGTATCACCTTCATCTCCTATGTCAACGCTGACCCTCTCGACAAGGCTTGCTACTGGAAGGAGGTTGCGGGGACTGAGTATGCCGAGGCAGACGCCACGCTGATGCAGTCTGCAAAGGATGCGGGGAACCCCGACATAATATCCTTCAAGCTGGCCAACCTGTCGCAATTCACCTTCACCAACACGGGCTACCAGCCATGTATCATGCTGCAAGTGGAGATGCTTGACGCTACTGACGTGAAAGGCGTAACAACAGCCGGCACGGCCACTGACATGACAAACATCTATTCTCTCGGTGGAAAACTGCTTGTAAAGAATGCAGGGAAGAACCGCATCGATGCCCTTGACAAGGGCGTCTACATCGTAGGGAACAAGAAAGTGGTGGTGAAATAAAGACCTTACCGAGCCTTCGCAGGCGGCATTGCATCTATATTTCCGGCGGGTATGGCAAACACATTTGGGTACACTACCGCCAACCTGTTGCAAATACGGCCCTTTTACAAAGCGAAAGTGCCCCGATTACATTGTGAAAGCATCACTTTTGCAATGTAATCGGGGCACTTTAGTTGTGCGCCTTGAAAACGCCTATGGAATCACATCCTCCGACGCTTCATAAGAATGAGTTGGTAAAGGGCAGGCAAGGCTATGAGGAGAGAACTGCAGATGGCCTGATACATGGCTGTACTGTTACCATGGAAATATGCAATAAGTTTCGAATCCATCGACATATATGGGAACATCTTGACCATCACATAGGACATTGTGTTGTTTATCCAATGCAGCAGGAAACACGGCAAGATACTGCCTGTCTTGACATACAGCCACCCCAACAGTATACCGACGATGATGGCGTGGGGTGCTTGCGCCGGATTGAGATGCGCAAGGGCAAAGAGCAGGGCGCTTATGGTTATCGCTATCCACTCTATACGGCGGTCGGTTAGCGGAGAAGCGGTTTTCCTGCCCCCCGTAACGTAATGTTTCTTCCTTATATTCTTACCCCATTCGACAAGACTGCGTATGATAGCACCACGGAAAACGATTTCCTCCGCCAACGGCGCAAGCATACAAATGACGAAGTATCCTTCGGTAGAAGCCAGCATCTGCATGATTATTGTTCCGGTAAGGTCTTTCTTCAGACTGTCAGGAATAAGCTCTTCCAACCACACCAACGGCAATATTGTGCCTAAAGCGAGAAGCGTTGTCCAGAACAAGGTACCCCACGGCCTGCTGCGTACATAGTCACGGCTCACCGGACACCACTTTAGTGCGGTGAAAAGGATTATCATCAGTACCGACGTGGCGCCTGACATTACAAGCAACTGTGTAGTACTTGTCTCGTGCCCCTTGCCATACATCAGCGTGAAGATGCCGTCTGCGCCAAATGACACAGCAAGGTTCACAACGATGAACACAACGAAATACAGTATGGCTTTTTTCATTTCTTCGGTTTTGGTGTTCTGTTTTCAAGTTGATCTGTTATACCGGACAAGGCTGCCATGCCTTCATTGCACTGCTGCCTGTCCTTTTCTATCTGCTCACGCAACGCCTCGGGCGAGTCAAACTGCATCTCGTGGCGTATCATTCTCTTCAGTCTTACGGTGATACTCTTACCATATATATTACCGATAAAACCGAGGATATTTGTCTCTATCGTTACGTCTGTACCGTTATAAGTGGGTCGCGTCCCGATATTTGTCATACCCCTACGCACCTTGTTTTCCCCTTCTATGGTGACCTCTGACTCATATACGCCGTTCGGAGGCATCAGCTTGCCTTCCGGCGGAAGTATGTTGGCAGTAGGGAAACCTATCTTCCGTCCCTCTTCATAACCATGCACCACGGTGCCCGTTATGCTGTACGGATAGCCGAGACACTCGTTGGCCTCCTCTATGCTTCCACGTTTCACCATGCCACGGATAAGAGAGGAGGATACCCGAACCTCACCTACATCCAAAGGGTCAGACATAAGCACCTCTATTCCAAGTTCCTTGCCATACTGCCGGTATGTGGCGAAGTCCTCGTCCGGATTATACCGTCCGAAGCGATTGTCATAACCGAGCAGCAGCAGGCGCACGTTCAACTTGTCACGCAGTTCCTCTTCCATGAACTGTCGGGCAGGAATGGCGGCGAATTCCTTGGTAAAATGCAGCAGGAGCACGTCTTTCTCCTTGCTGTCACTATCCGGTGTATGCAGTGCGGAATGCAGAAGGTTCAAACGTTCGGTGAGGGTAGCGAGAAATTCGGGATGAAAATCTGCCTGGAATATGGAGCTAGGGTGGCAGTCAAAGGTTATGGCTAAGGGTGTGAGATGACGCTCCGCCGCAAGGGTATGCAGACGGTTGATAACAGAAAGATGCCCTTTGTGCACACCGTCGAAGTTGCCTATTATAGCAGCTTTGCCGCCACCCTGCAGCAATGGCATGAGGGTTGTCATCCATTTATCGCCATTGGCATCGTGAAATGCGTGTATGCCGTTGCGTTCCGCTGCCTTACAGTTCTTCTCGGAATCATCTATGAAAAGGATATTCTCTACCTTCCCGCTGACTCTTTGCTTCACTTCGCTGTATATTTCATCGTCAGGCTTCACCTTTTGCAGCAGATATGACATGAAGATTTCATCAAAGTAATCCTCCATCTGCAGCCCGTCAATTGTAAAATAGTCCTGCAGTGCCTTGTCCCAATGAATCTTGTTGGTGTTTGAAAGGATTGCAGTACGGTAGCCTAAGTCGTGGTGCAGATGATAGACCATACGCAGTTTCTCCACCGGTATGCCCGTAATGAGTTCATTCCACGCCCAACATATCTGTTCATCGGTAGCCGTGCAAGGATGGAAAACGCCCGTTTCATCGGTGTAAGCCGACTTAAGGCGAGCCTCATTGCAGAAGTCTTCTATGCTGCCGCCTATCTCCAAGTCATGGAAAAGGTCTTCCTGACGGCACTCATCCACGTAATATGCTATCCTGCCACAACCTATTTTCTTCAGGGCTTCTATGCAACGCTGCTTTGACAGGCCGGTAAGCACGGTGCCGAAGTCAAACAGCAACAGAGTATTAGAGCAGTCCTTCAATTTCATCATCAAGATTTTTTATCTGAGAATCACGTTTATAGAGGGAGTTACTCTTGTCTATAAGGAAGAAGGTAGGTACCTGCTGCACGTTGTAACGGGTCAGATACTGCGAGTCAACACCGTCTTCATCGTGTACACTTATCCACGGCAACGCCGCTGTCTGGGTCTTCCAGAAATGTTCGTTAGGGTCAACGGACACCTGATATATCTCCAGTCCGCGTGCATGGTACTTATTATATAGCTCGCGAAGCATCATGATGCGTTGCGCACTGTTTGGCATTGAAAAGGCGTGGAAGTCGAGAATGACCACCTTTCCTGCCAGTTCCTTGAGAGAACGCCGCTTGCCTTTATTGTCTATAAGGGGCACATCGATGATGTTTGACACCTCTATCTGCGAGGCATTGATAGCCGGTCCCATTGCTTTCCGCTGCTTTATGCGAATCGTCTTCAGTCCTTCTATGGCAATGTTGTGCAGGTTTTCGCCACGCTCGCTGCCCGGATAGAAGGTATCCCACGACGTGGCGACGGCAGCAAAACAACGTATGTCATCATCAGATTCGCGCGGATTGAATATCAATCGGGCACCGATGGTCTGGAAAAGCGCAAAATATGTATAGGCTTTCTGTGGTTCCTTGAATATATAGTTGCGGCGGACATAGTCCTTATACTGCTCAACTATGGCGTTGATACTGTCTTTTGTCTGTTCGGCACCGAGCGTTTCACTACGGTCTATGGCCATGGCACGGCCTATAAGCTGTATCTGCATCAGCGCGAGTTCCTTTATCTTCTTGCAGTTTTCGCTGCCTTCCACCTCATACTGCGTTGCCATTGTAGGGTAAGAGGCCTTCAACGTCACCGTCTCCGTGGAGTCTATACTGACGTTTATTATGCTGCCGGCAATACGCAAGCGGTAGAAGTCGGGGGCTGTAACGCCCTCACCGGCAAAAGAAAAGGTTCCGGCAGCGTCCAGTTTGGCCGAATCGGCAACCTCCGGGCCATTAAGTCCCATGTGTTCCAGATAGAGAACGGAGTCCTTTGCGTCAGTGATGCTGCCGTCAATATGGAACTTGTCATTGTTACAAGAAGCGAGGGCAACAAGCATTGCCACTGCTGCCAGGCAACGTGTCATATTACTTTTTATCATGTTCATGATGGTGTAAATTTGATGCAAAGTTACACTAAAAGGTGTAAATCGCAAAACAAATCGCCGGATATTTAGTAATTTTAAGAACAAAAGCATAGGCTGTATAAAAAAATATGTGTACTTTTGCATTGCTTATGAGCCTTCTGGCTCTATAAAATTCAATCATCTTTATTTTGAAATTCTTAGTTTCCATAATTCTCCCATTACTAATCTGCCTGCCGGCAATGGCACAGAAGGAGCAGAAAGTGAATCCGGAAGACCGCAAGGTGGACATGGACAGTCCCACATTCGTACCTATGGTGAGGGTGGGAAAGGTGCTGGAGGCCGGCGACAGCATCAAATACGTAGAGATGAACAACGTGTATGTATTCGCGCCTCTTACGTTCAAGAACGACAAGCAGCGCAATGCGTATAACAGACTGGTGTATAACGTGAAGAAAGTGCTGCCCATCGCAAAGGAAGTCAACCGGGCGATTCTGGAGACATACGAGTATCTTGCCACGCTGCCTAACCAGAAAGCACGCGAGGAACACATAAAACTCGTGGAGAAAAGCATAAAGGCGCAATACACGCCGAGGATGAAGAAACTTACACTTTCGCAGGGAAAACTACTGATAAAACTAATATACCGCGAGACGAACTCATCGTCTTACCAACTGGTGCAGGCCTTCCTCGGATCTTCAAGGGCTGCATTCTACCAGACTTTCGCATGGGTGTTCGGTGCATCCTTGAAGAAAGAATACGAACCGGAGGGCAAAGACAGACTGACAGAACGCGTGGTACGCCTTGTGGAAGCAGGGCAGTTATAGGACACATACATACTTACTGACGGATTACTAAAACTAATTTTCCAATGAAACTACTGATTACTTTAATGTTTGCACTGCTGATTTCCATTCCGCAGTGCACGAAAGCGGCTGACAGACAGCCTGCTTTTCCCGGTGCCGGGGGCTACGGCAAGTACGTAACTGGAGGCCGGGGAGGCGAAGTTTGTTACGTAACACGTCTCGATGACTGTTCCGACAGCAATCTCGTACCGGGCACATTACGCTGGGCGTTGCGCCATGACAACGGCGGAAAGCCACGCACGGTGCTGTTCAACGTGCATGGAACGATATACCTTACATCCAAACTGAAACTGCAATATCCAGACGTTTCCATTCTCGGACAGACTGCTCCTGGCGGTGGTATCACCATTACGGGCTACAACATGTATATCTGTCGCAACAACATCATTATGCGTTACCTGCGCTTCCGTGCCGGAGACGTGCCCTCAACGTCCATGACCGGACTCGACATGGAGAACGCCGACAACGTGATTATGGACCATTGTTCCATGACTTGGTCAATGGAAGAGTGCCTGACAGCATACGATACCGACTACACCACGGTGCAGTGGTGCATCATTGGCGAAGGACTATACAACTCAAAGAACTCGAAAGGCGCAAGAGCATACGCCACACAATGGGGTGGCGAGCATTCAACAATGCACCATACGCTGATAACGAACTCGCATTCACGTGCCCCGCGCTTCAACGGTGTGCGCAATGCAAGCAACAACAAGGGCGACCATGACTACCAAGTTGACTCTGAATTTGCCAACAATGTGGTATTTAACTGGAGCCAGTCGGGCAACCAGTACGGCGGAGAATACGACAAGGCCACGGTGGAAGCGCCGGCATGGTGCGCCGGTGACCCCGGATATGACCGTGTCTACATCATAAACAACTACTACCGACCGGGGCCTTCCACCAAAATCGGGGCGGCATCGGCACGCTATTGGTGCGCACCTTCAAGCCCATACGGGCAATGGTACCTCAACGGCAACAAGTTCGAGGTGGACGGAAAGTTCTCAACACAGACGGGAGTATGGAGTGCTGCCGAACTGGAAAAGGTCAATACCGACAACTATTACGGCGCACAGACGGGCAATGCAAGCCGTGGCATCAACCTGACAGGAAGCGATTTCAATTCATACGTTATGCAGAGTCTGCCGTATGCGCTTTCCGGTATGGAATACGAAACGGCTGATGCGGCATACGAAAAGGTCGTAACACAGGCGGGAGCATCACTGCCTCGCTACGACGAAGTGGACAGACGCCTGCTGGACGAGGCCGCCGGCAAGGTTGATCCGAAGTATGTAGGAGCGTCTCTGAAAGCTAACGGCGACTATGGCATCATCGATTCACCTGACGACATTGCATTGACAGCAACGAGCCAATATGCCGTTGACGGTGTAATATACAACAATTTCCCATACGTAGGAATGCAAGACGGTGACAAATATGCCATCGACTCCGACGCTGACGGTATGCCGGATGCCTATGAGGACGCTGTGGGACTTGACAGGAATGATGCGTCTGACGGTGCGACAATCACCGCAAACGGCTACTCTAACCTTGAGATTTATCTCAACGGCATTGCCGATGGAACAATAAACAAGGCTCTTTATGAGACCAGTGACGTACCTGTAACACCGGGAACAGGCACAACTCCGGAAAAGACAACGATTGATTTCAGCACAGATGACCAGCAGGTAATAGGCGTAATGCCGGCAACCATGCAACTGCCATACGCCACAACAATCGGAATACCGACCAACACATCCCTATACAAGGACGGCTACACATTGAAATCATGGACCGGCAACAACTACACTCTATACCCAGAACAGCAGATTACCTTCAGGGAAGACGTGACATTGCAGCCTGTCTTTACAAAGAACACAGTAACATTGGAGGACAGGACCGCACCTGTCATAGCCTACTTCGACAACAAAGACGGCAGATTGGAAAAGAACGGTATCAGTGTTGTACGTGCAACGACAGGCACTGAGGCAATAGATGTAGCGATAACGCTGACAGACGGCACACTGACCGTGCCCACAACAGAGAACTCTTATGCCGTAGTGGTGTATGAAGACGGCACATCCCAGACATTCACAACGGCTTCTGCTGCAGTGAAGGACATGATGATAACGAAGACAACACTCGTGTTCCCATTCAAGAAAAAGACAGAAGGGGTATCAGGTTCAGGCACCGCCACACTGGCATGGGAATGGGCCGGCACCGCTACAGCTAAAGGAGTAATCACGCCAACAGACACGGAAGGGGCATTCGGCAGTGTCACCGGCGTGATAAACGAGGATGCCTTCTCCGTAGGAAGCAGCACGAAACCCGGCTCAAAGTGCGTCGCTGTAACGCCGAAAGTGCAGGTTCCTTCATTCTCCATGACCGGAAACAACTACATAACCTTCACAGTCACACCGGCAGAGGGTATCAAATTCAACGCTACCGGCATCTCTTTCAAGGCCGGTCACTTCGGAACAAGCGGCGGAACGCTTGCCATTACAAAGAAACAGGGCGTGAACGGCACGGAATCAGTGGTAAACAACGCCATAACAATAGCGCGTGACGCCTACACGGACGTTTCCGTATCACTGCCAGGCACGTCACTTTCCGCCGAACCTTATATAATAAAGGTGTTCGTCTACGGCCTCGGAACCACAAAACAGGTAGGCATCCGCGACATAAACATCACCGGAACATGGGAAGGTACGGCCGTACCGCCTGAGACTTACACCATAACAACGGTAATAACACCTGACAATGGCGGAACGGTGGAGGTCTCTCCACTGGCTGACTCATACGTCAAGGGCAAGAACGTTACATTCACTGCCAAGGCAAAAGAGGGCTATATGTTCACAGGATGGGCACCGCTTGACGGCTCTTCACGTAACATCTCTCCAACAATAACGCTCGAAGCGAAGAGTGACACAGTACTGACGGCAGGCTTCCGCGCAGCAACCGACTATCAGGAAGTGTTCATTGGGCATGACCCTTACGATGCGGCAGTGTCATCAACAGACGAACTTCAAATGGCACTGACAAACGCTTCACTGCGCAATGACCTTACAAAACGCTACCGCATACTGCTCCTTAACGGCACGTATGACTTCGGAACGGTAGCCAAGACCTCCGTACCACAGAACACATCTCTTATAGGCGAAAGCCAGAAAGGGGTCATCATAAAGAACAATCCGGGTGCTGTCACGAGTTATCAGGAACAGACCCCTGTGCTGTTCATTGACCAAAACCAGAACAATGTCTACATGCAGGACCTGACAATACGCCAGGCCCGCGACTGGGAGGCAAAGCAGTCAACAGGACAAGCCATCGCCCTACGCCAGAGGGGCAGGCAGGCAGCATACAAGAATGTTACCATACAGGGCGTGCAGGACACGTATTACCTCAACAAGGCTGACGCTACAGCATACTTCGAGGACTGCACTCTCGCCGGAGATGTGGACTTCATCTATGGCGACGGCACCATGTTTTTCCAGAACTGCACTCTGAACCCGCTTTCATCAGGGGCATATATCACCGCCTCCAACGCCCAGACAGGCTACAAAGGCATCGTGTTCAACGGCTGCAGCATCACAGGCGACGCGTCAGCAGCGGGCTATTACCTCGGCAGGCCATGGGGAGACTCGCCAGCCGCAACGTACATCAACACCAGAATGAACATTCTACCGAACGGAAAAGGATGGGGCAGCATGACATCCGGTCTTGTATGCCGCTTCCATGAATATGGCTCCACCGATGCAGAGGGCAGGACTCTCGACCTCTCAACACGTTCAATAGCCAACTGTTCGGCCGCCGCAACGTCAGACTCGCCAGTCATTGACGCCACGGCAGCAGCGGAATACGCCATCGACAAAGTGTTCACCACATGGCAGCCACAGGCACTTACGGTGCAGATAACAGCACCCCGACCCGTCATTTCAGGCACAACACTGTCATGGAACGCAGTTGACAACGCACTGGGTTACGCCATCTGCAAGGACGGAGAGATTACAGGTACAACCACAGCAACGACATACGCTGTCAGCGATGCCACCGCCATCTACACCATACGTGCCATAAACGCCATGGGAGGTCTCGGCAACCAGTCTGACATAGCGACAGGCATGGGGTGCATCACAGCAACGACAGACGCGCCGGAAACCGACAATGCCATCTACACTGTGGCAGGACTGAAGATTGCCGCAGCAGCAGATGCAGCGGCAAAACGCGCTTCTCTCGCCCCCGGCATATACATACAGAACAGGAAAACGTTTGTGGTGAAGTAACCTATTCTCCATAAACGACACATAATCAGGAAGCCTGCACCCTATGAAAACCATAAGGTGCAGGCTTCTTCGCATTTACGCCTGACAGTAATTCGGCTGCCTTTTTTGCCCTACCAGCACAAAATACCACGAAAAAGTTTGGTACTATAATGGAAAATCCGTATCTTTGCAGCCAATATATGGACATTGTAGAACAATAACAAGAGGAGGTATGCCTTGCATACCTCACGTAAAGGGTGCAGTTTTGCATGGAGACGGCGTTACAACTACGGCATCTCCTTTGTTGTCGTGCGCCCGAAAGAACATCAACAAGGAACAATCACAACAATAAAAAAAATCTACAATGAACATAAGATTAGAACAACCACAAGACTATCGCGAGGTAGAGAATCTCACACGTGAGGCATTCTGGAACGTTTACCAACCTGGATGCACGGAACATTATGTGCTGAACCAATACCGCAATAATCCGGATTTCATACCGGAGCTGGACTTTGTAATGGAAGAGGACGGACACATCATAGGTCATGTGATGTACTCACGCGCCACAATCAAGGCTGACGACGGACGCGACATACCCATCATGACTTTCGGGCCCATCAGCATCTTGCCGGAATACAAACGCAGGGGATACGGTCTGAAACTGCTTCTGCACTCTCTGCAGGAAGCAAAGAAACTGGGATGTGGTGCTGTCTGCATGGAAGGAAACATCGATTTCTACAAGAATGCGGGCTTCACAGTGGCCAGCAGTCTCAATATCCACTATCACGGCGAACCGCGCGAGGACAGCGTACCGTATTTCCTTGCACAGGAGCTGCGCCACGGCTATCTTAAAGACGTGGAGGGCGTATATCACACTCCGCACGGCTATTTCGTGGCAATGGAAAACCCTGAGGCGTTCGAGGCATACGAAGCGACATTCCCGAAGAAGGAAAAACTGGTACTGCCGGGACAGTTGCAGCAGGGATAGGCATCATTGATGCTCCGAAAACAACAAAAATTTACCCGCACAAGCATTTCCGAATGCTGTGCGGGTAAATCGTTTTCCCAATATGATACCGGTACAATGACGAAAGCCATCATTCGTCATTATATCCCCGTAATTTTACTTCTTCGTAGCAGGCTTGCTCTTTGCAGGTTGTGCGGCAGCAGAAGCCTTGACGGCAGTCTTGTTCACAGCCTTTGCCGTAGCCTTGCCACTGGCATTCTTGCAGGCAGATTCCCCGCAGCACTTTGCAGTTTTTCCGGCATCTTTACAGGTGGCCTTCTTTGCTGCCATTTGTTTCTGGCATTCTTTCTTTGCAGGTTCCTTACTCATGTTTGTGTTAGCGAAACTTGCTGTTGCGCCGAAAACCATTGCAGCGGCAATAGCAACAATTACTTTTTTCATAATTTTCCGTTTTTTAAAGTTGATAAAATTGGTTTTATTTCACGGCCGCAAAGTTAGACCGTTTACCCCAAACCGCGAAGGGGAATTTCCCTACTGCTATGGGGGTGAATCCCTAAACGTTACAATATTGTTTTCAACCAATCCGCAGCACGAATACCATACCAGTAGGGAGGTGTTGCGCCACCTTTGCAAAAGGGGCTCTTTTACACTGCAATTTGGGCACTTTCACACTGTAATCAGGGCACAATTGCAAGGTAATCATGGCACTTTCATGACATGATATATTTCAGTGTGTTTTTCCGGACATTCACAACGGACGGAAGGCGTTTTTTTATTATATATTGAGTGAAATCATATTTTTTCGGGATTTCTTGTTAAAAAATGATGAAAAAACTTGCACAAACAGTATTTTTTACGTACCTTTGCACCGTTCAGAGGAATGAGGGGCTCACATAGAGTCCCTCATTCGTTTTTTCAATGGTCTGCATACATATCCAAATGACATGCCGGCCGCAAAGAGAGAAACAAGAGATTTCCATAATATTAGAGACTGACAATGATTGACAAAAAGAAAGTTCAAGAGATTGTCGAGGAATGGCTTAAGGACAAAGAGTATTTCCTCGTTGACGTAGATGTGACACCAGACGACCGCATCGTGGTAGAGATAGACCATGCCGACGGCGTGTGGATAGAAGACTGCGTAACCCTTAGCCGGCACATAGAAGAATGCTTGAGCCGCGACGAGGAAGACTACGAGCTGGAAGTAGGCAGCGCAGGGCTGGGACAGCCTTTCAAGGTGGAGCAACAGTACATCAACTGCATAGGCAAACAGGTGGAAGTGCTTGACGCCGAAGGAAAGAAATTCAAAGGCGAACTGCTTAGAGTGGAAGGGCGCAACTTCGTAATAGCCACACAGGAGAAACAAAAACAGGAAGGCAAGAAACGCCCCGTGATGGTGGATGTGGAGCACACCTTCTCCATGGACAGCGTAAAGTATTGCAAATACCTCATAAAATTCTGAACATAACTTCTATTAAACAAACAACACTATAATATACAAATGGCAACAAAGACTACAGAACAGGAACCAAACATGATTGAGACGTTCAAGGAGTTCAAGGACACCAAGAATATAGATCGTACCACTCTTGTCAGCGTACTGGAGGAGAGCTTCCGCAATGTAATAGCAAAGTTGTTCGGCAGCGATGCAAACTTCGATGTTATCGTGAACCCTGACAAGGGAGATTTCGAGATTTACCGCAACAGGGTGGTCGTTTCTGACGGCGAAGTAGCTGACGAAAACAAGGAGATAGCCCTGTCAGAGGCACAGAAAATAGAAAGCGACTATGAGGTAGGTGAGGATGTCAGCGAGCGTGTGAACTTCGCACAGTTCGGCAGACGCGCCATACTGAACCTGAGACAGACCCTTTCCAGCAAGATACTGGAACTGGAACACGACACACTTTACAACAAATACAAGGACCGCGTAGGCGAGATAATCACCGGAGAGGTGTACCAGATATGGAAGAGAGAGGTTCTTGTGATTGACGATGAGGGCAACGAACTGACACTGCCGCGCGCAGAACAGATTTCCACTGACCAGTATCGCAAGAACGAAGCGGTGAAAGCCGTCATAGAACGTGTAACCAACGAGAACAACAATCCTAAGATTATCCTGTCGCGCACATCTACACTCTTCCTGCAAAGACTGCTCGAAGCGGAAGTGCCTGAGATTGCAGACGGACTTGTTGCCATACGCAAGATAGCACGCATACCAGGAGAACGCGCCAAGATAGCTGTGGAAAGTTTCGACGAACGCATAGACCCGGTAGGCGCGTGCGTCGGAGTAAAAGGAGCACGTGTACACGGTATCGTGCGGGAACTGTGTAATGAGAACCTTGACGTGCTCAACTATACACAGAATACAAAACTGTTCATACAGCGCGCACTGGCTCCGGCACAGATAAGCAGCGTAGTACTGAACGAAGAAGAGCACAAGGCTGAAGTGTACCTGCGCCCTGAAGAGGTGTCGCTAGCTATCGGAAGAGGCGGACAGAACATCAAACTCGCAAGTATGCTGACAGAATATACCATCGACGTCTTCCGCGAACTGGAGAACGAAAACGCCAATGAAGAGGACATATACCTCGACCAGTTCAACGACGAAATAGACCAGTGGGTCATCGATGCAGTCAAGTCCATCGGCCTTGACACTGCAAGACAGGTGATAAACGCTCCGCGCGAAATGCTCATAACCAAGGCTGACCTTGAGGAAGAGACAGTGGACCACCTGCTCGAAGTGCTGAAGGCTGAATTCGAACAGCAGTAGAAGCCAAGCATTTCGCAAAGGGAGTTAACTGGATTAACTCCGTAAACACAGTGACAATTCCAGATAACTCCCATACAAAAGAAACGACATAACAATGAGTATAAGACTAAACAAAGCAATATCAGAACTCAACATCGGCCTGCAGACGGCTGTTGACTTTCTTGAAAAAAGACCCGAACTGGGCGAAGTGAAGAACGAACTGTCATTCAAATTACAGGATGCACAGTATGATGCACTCGTTTCAGCGTTCAAAGGGGATAAGGAAGTCCGCACACAGGCCGAGAAACTACTGAAGAAACCAGAGAAGAAAAAACAAGAGAGACCTGCCGTCAAACGGCCAGCACAAGCCGTTACCGCCGGCGACCAGATTATAAGCCGGCAGGAAATGAAGCCTCTCGGCAAGATTGACTTGGCTGCCACAGCGAAGCCTGCTGCCAAAGCTAAGGCAGAGAAGCCTGTACAGCATGCACCGAAAGCACAGCCGGTTGAAGAAAAGAAGCCTGTAGCCGAAGTGAAAAAGCCCGTAACCGAAGTGAAGGTGAAGCAGGA
Organism: uncultured Prevotella sp.; assembly: GCA_964587945.1. Classification (GTDB taxonomy): domain Bacteria; phylum Bacteroidota; class Bacteroidia; order Bacteroidales; family Bacteroidaceae; genus Prevotella. The sequence goes on from CAZPNC010000010.1 coordinate 44,411, forward strand.
GGCGGCACCGGAAAAACCGAAACAGGTAGTGATAAAGCCTGTAGTAGAACAACCGCAGACTGCAGTTGCAGAGCAGCCGAAGCAGGAAGCCGCAACGACAGAGGCCAAAACAGACCTCTTCACACTAAGGAGTGACCGTAAATCCGTGTCACGTCCAAACGTAATCGGCACCATTGACCTCGCCGCTATCAACCAGAACACCCGTCCGAAGAAGAAGACCAAGGAGGAGCGTAAGAAGGAACGCGATGACAAAGCGTCACAGACCAACGCTGAAAAGAAGAAGCGTACCCGCATAGGCAAGGAGCGTGTGGACATCAATGACGCAGCAAACCAGCCCGGAAGGAACGCCAAAAACGGCAAGAACGGACGAAGCAACAGCGGAAACCAGAACAACAACGGAAACCAGAACAGCGGAAACGCAGGAAAAAGGAATAACCGCCAGCGCGGAAAACAGCAGCAGGACGTAAGCGGAGAAGACGTTGCACGCCAGGTAAAGGAAACACTTGCAAGGCTTACAAGCAAGGGAAACCAGAACAAGAAGGGTGCAAGGTACCGTAAGGAAAAACGTTATGCCGCAGCAGAGCAGCGTGATGCCGCAATGGCAGCAGAGGCAGCAGAGGACAAAATACTCAAACTTACGGAATTTGTGACCGTCAGTGAACTGGCGACCATGATGGATGTGCCGGTAACCAAACTCATCGGAACACTCATGTCCGTAGGTATCATGGTGTCTATAAACCAACGTCTCGATGCGGAAACCATCAACCTCGTGGCTGACGAGTTCGGCTTTATGACAGAATATGTCAGCGCTGAAGTCAGCGAAGCGATACAAGAGGCAAAGGATGACGAGAATGACCTCATACACAGACCGCCAATCGTAACGGTAATGGGCCACGTTGACCACGGTAAGACATCACTCCTTGACTACGTACGCAACACTAACGTCATAGCAGGTGAAGCCGGAGGCATAACGCAGCACATCGGTGCATACAACGTAAAACTTGAAGACGGACGACGGATAACCTTCCTTGATACCCCAGGACACGAGGCTTTCACCGCCATGCGTGCCAGAGGTACACAGGTAACGGATATAGCCATCATCATAATTGCTGCCGATGACTCGGTCATGCCGACCACGAAAGAGGCGATAGCACATGCACAGGCCGCAAACGTACCTATGGTCTTCGCCATCAACAAGATTGACAAACCGGGGGCAAACCCAGACAAGATACGTCAGGATTTGTCTGCAATGAACCTTCTTGTGGAAGAATGGGGAGGCAAATACCAATGTCAGGAAATATCCGCTAAGAAGGGATTGGGCGTAGCAGAACTCATGGACAAAGTGCTTCTGGAAGCGGAAATGCTGGACTTAAAGGCTAACCCTAACCGCAAGGCGACAGGTTCAATAATAGAATCTTCACTTGACAAGGGCCGTGGTTACGTGTCAACGATACTCGTAAGCAACGGAACACTGAAACAAGGGGACATCGTGATAGCAGGAACTGCATGGGGTCGCGTCAAGGCTATGTTCAACGAACGTAACCAACGTGTAGAGAAAGCTGCACCGGCAGAGCCTGTCATAATCCTCGGTCTCAACGGAGCGCCACAGGCAGGAGACTCTTTCCACATAATGGAAACGGAGCAGGAGGCAAAGGAAATTGCCAACAAGCGAATGCAACTGCAACGCGAACAGGGACTGCGTACAACCAAGACTCTCTCTCTTGAGGAAATAGCACACCGCGTAGCACTTGGCGAATTCCACGAACTTAACCTCGTTGTCAAGGCTGACACACAGGGTTCTGTGGAGGCACTGAGCGACTCTTTCATAAAGATGTCAACAGAAAAGGTACAGGTAAACGTCATCATGAAGGGCGTAGGACAGATTTCGGAGAACGATGTCATGCTGGCCTCTACGGCAGAAAACGGTATGATTGTCGGCTTCCAGGTACGTCCTTCCGTTGCAGCCAAGCGCATTGCAGAACAGGAAGGCGTGGAAATCAACACTTACTCTGTCATCTATGACGCTATGGACGATATCAAAGCGGCCATGGAAGGTATGCTTGACAAAATCAAAAAGGAAATCGCTGCCGGTCAGGTTGAGGTCAAAGAGGTGTTCAAAATATCCAAAGTCGGAACAGTGGCTGGTGCCATGGTCACCGAAGGAAAGGTGCACCGCAGCGACAGAGCACGCCTTATTCGCGATGGCATCGTGATACATACCGGTACAATCAATGCACTGAAGCGTTACAAGGATGATGTGAAAGATGTGGCAAACGGTCTGGAATGCGGTATCTCACTCGTCAACTTCAACGACATTATGGCTGGAGACATCATCGAGACCTTTACGGAAATCGAGGTGGAACAGAAACTGTAAAAGCCTTATCAAAGAAAGGTGAAAGCCCGGACAGATACAAGAAGGGACTTCATCACATAC
>CAZPNC010000010.1:46944-51821 GCA_964587945.1 uncultured Prevotella sp.
ATATACTAAAAGAACGGGCGCAGCATCACAGCTACGCCCGTTTGCTTTATAGTCACCACATGAAAAGGACCATGCAGCATCAAACCATGCATCGTTTTCTGTATTCACTTGGTGCACAACCGTCGAGTTTCTGAAAGGTTTCATTAAATCGGGAGGCCGTAGAAAAACCGCAGACTGACCCTATCTCCGTTACGGGCATATCGGTTGTCACGAGAAGACGCTCCGCATGGCATACCCGTTCCTGCAGAAGATACTGATGCAACGTACAGCCAAACGCCTTGCGGAAAAGGCTATTGGCATAATCAGGGTGCAGTCCCACTGTCCTACCTATATCAACTGCCTTGACGGAACGGTGCGAATTCTGGGAGATATACATCGCAAGACGTGACACGACATCTGCCTTTTCCGAGAACATCCTGCCGCAATCATCCCTCGTGTGAGTAGCGGAATCAGTGCCACACAGGCACTCATAGCCTTGCGAAAAGCGGCTTATACGCGCCTTCATCTCCTGCATTATGACCTCTTGTGAAGCATGTACGCCGCATGAAAGGTCATCATGCCACATACGCAACAGCCATTCGTCATAGTCAGCCATACCCTCATCGGCAACGGACAGCACATTGCCGCGGAACAACTCCTTCTGCATCTCCCCGCTAATCTTCCATGAAAGGAATGTTGCAAGGGGAATAGTACACACATAATAATCCCCCTCACCAAGAAACTTCAGCGTCTTGTGGGGGGCAAGAGCCCAGAAAACGACAAGTCGTCGGGCAGAAATCTCCACTATTTTGTTGGATATAAGATAAGAGGCTCCACCATAAGGAAAATAGTTTATCTCCACCTCATTATGGCGATCAAAGCGCGGCAACGGCTGCGGCCGCCACCTCTCACACGTCAATCCGTATGGGGCAAACTCCTGACGGCTCGGATTAAAGGTCTTGAAGTCTTCCATTTTACAATACTATACCAATGTGCGGCAAAGTTAATAAAAATATTCTGAAATCTCGATATTCGGTATATTTTTCCATGAAAATTATATTGTCACCAATAAAAAACCATATAACTTTGCACCCAGTAAGGAGAATATGGCAGACAAGACACTATCTTTTGCAGACTTTTCTCCACACCTATACAGCATGAACACAAGCACCTGACAGCCTAAAAACAAACACCTGACAATATGAAAAGACCAGCACTGGCATTATTATTTGCCCTTTACATTATAATTAACGCCTCGGCAGCCACACTGCCACGCGTGATTGTCCTCACCGATGCAGAGACAGACGACCGCTGTTCCATGGTACATTTCCTGCTATATGCCAACGATATGCAGATAGACGCTATCATACAGACCAACTCTTGCTTCCAGCGTAAAGGATGGAGCAGCGAGCCTTGGCTTGAAAAACAAATCAACGCATACGCAAAAGTCTACCCTAACCTCAAGGTACACGACCCGAATTACCCTACCCCGGAATACCTTCGCCGAAAGATTTACGTTGGTGATGAGAACCCGGAGCACATAAAACTCAGCGGAGGACAATGCAAACTGCTGCTGCCAGGGACAGAACCGGTCATCGACCCAGCTTCATGGGAAGACACACCAGGCTCCGACCGCATAGTCGAAGTGCTTCTTGAAGCCGATCCACGGCCAGTGTTCATACAGTGCTGGGGCGGCGGCAACACTGCTGCAAGGGCTTTCTACAAACTGAAAAGGGAACATCCTAAGGACTATGAACGCGCCATAAGCAAGGCAGTCTTGTATTGTATCTGGTATCAAGACGCAGCAGGGCCATACATAGAACGCAACCATCCGCTGGTCACAATACTCCTCAACCACCATTTCAGCGGCAGTTGGGATTACGGAACGATGACAAATACCACCGGATTCGTAACGCGTTATATGCACAATGGCGGCAATCCTCTCGGAGAATGCTACACACAACCCTACATCAGCGAGGGCGACACGCCTGCCTTTCTCCATTCACTCAACAACGGACTGCGCTCCTATGAAGACCCTACTTACGGCGGATGGAGCGGATGTTTCTACAAAGTGCAAGGCTTCAGACGCGTCTACCGTGACACCGGTTCAGGCCAACTGCGCGAATGGATGGAACCGGCAATGCACGATTTCCAAGCCCGTCTGCAATGGTGTGTAACTCCGGAATACGGCAAGGCGAACCATAAACCGATAATAGAAGTGCCTACCGGCCTTGACCATACAGTGACAAGCGGTGACACTGTGCATCTGGAAGCGGAAGTAAAAGACCCTGACCCCGTTGACGTAGAGGCTCTATGGCTCTCCAGAGGCGACATGTGGGCACAGAAAGGCATAACAAAAGACAAGGTTGCAGCAAACCCGCAGAAATACCATATACCATGGCGCAGCGGCTGGTACCAATATCCTTCGGGCACATACAAGGAGTACATAGACCTGCACATGGGCTCCGAACGGAAGGCAAAGGCATGGTTTGTCGCTCCGGAAGTGAACGAACCGAAAACGATTCACATAATTCTCGAAGCGTATGACATGACTGTTCCGCGCCTTACATCATACGCACGATACATCATTACGGTCAATCCACGCAATCACAAAAACCTACCGACAAGATGAAACACCTTATTCCAGCCTTCCTGCTACTCCTCTCCCAATTCTGCTTTGGTGCGCATACCAGGGTCATCATAATGTCTGACATCGGAGGTTCTGACCCAGACGACACCCAGTCCATGGTACATCTCATGGTATCTCTCGACAAAATCAAGCTCGAAGGCATCATATCGCAACACGCATGGGTACCATACGGCACCGGCGCGCTGCCAGTTATTGAGAAAATAATTAGCGGATACGAAACCGCTCTGCCCAACCTTCGGGCTCACAGCACAGGCTTTCCCTCCGCAAACCACATCCGTTCCCTCGTCAAGACCGGACAGAAAGATGCTGCAATGAAAGGAACCGGAGCAGGCAAAGACAGCGAAGGTTCTGAATGGATTATCAGAAAAGTGGACGAAGATGACCATAATCCGTTGTGGATTTCGGCATGGTCAGGACTCAACACCCTTGCACAAGCACTGTGGAAGGTGCAAAACACACGCAGCAAAAGGGCGACAGCAGAATTTGTAAGCAAGCTGCGCGTGTATGATGTGCTTGGTCAGGACGATGCTGGTGCATGGATAACAAAGAATTTCCCGAACCTTATATACATCCGCAACAAGGAGATATACGGCTGGGCACCATCTGATAAATGGACAAAAGAACACATACAGGCCGCCGGAACACTCGGTTCACTGTATCCCGACAGAGAATGGGCAACAGAAGGTGATTCCCCTGCCTTCCTGTATTGCCTCGACAATGGCCTTAACAGTCCCGAACACCCTGACTATGGCGGATGGGGAGGAAGGTTCGACACTATAAAGACGGCCGGCATCAGAGGCATGGACTGGGTAAAAAAGAACGGGCTGGACGAACCACAGTACGACCCTTACTACATGATGCCATCGGCAACAGAAGGCATAGAAGCTATAAACAGATGGCGGGAAGCCATACACAATGACTTTGCAGCAAGGATGCAATGGGCCGAAACTGCCGAATACAAGGCCGCGAACCACCATCCCCACATCACCGTCAACGGCGACAATACCGGCGATATAATCATGATGAACGTAAAAGGCGGCACAACAGTCACACTGGATGCAAGCGGTTCACGTGACCCCGACGGTGACACACTGTCCTACAAATGGAGCTTCTACAAGGAACCGTCCACCTTCAACGGCACCATACAGACAGAAAACGGCGGCAACAACATCTGCCGAATACGCATCCCACAAGGCAAAGGCGGCGGAACAATACACATAATACTTGAAGTTTCAGACAACGGTACGCCTGCACTGACATCATACAGACGCATAATATTATCAGCATCAGAACAATAAAACGAACATTCACCATGAGAATACTACTGACATTGGCGGCTTGCATCTGCCTCTCCGCCGCCGCAAGACAACCCGTTCCGGAGCGTCCGCGCATACTTATAAGCACTGACATCGGCGGAACGGACCCCGATGACAACCAGTCCATGATGCACTACCTGCTATATAGCGACGAGTCCGACTGTGAAGGGCTTGTCTCCTCACCCTCTTTCGGTGACGGAAACAAGAGCGAAATACTGCGCATGATAGACATCTACGAGCAAGACCTGCCAGCACTCAAGCGGCACAGCAGCCTGTATCCATCGCCCGAACACCTGCGTTCCGTCACTAAACAAGGCCGACACGGCAGCGCACCGATGGCCGGTTACTCCACACATACAGAGGGTTCTGACTGGATTATACAGTGCGCAAGGAAACAATCGCCACGCCCACTGTACATACTTGCATGGGGAACGCTCGACGATGTGGCGCAGGCACTGCACGACGCTCCTGACATTGCCACGAAGATACGTGTCTACTGGATTGGCGGCCCTAACAAGAAATGGGGTATAAACTCATACATCTACATCATAGAGCATTTCCCTGACCTGTGGATGATAGAGAACAACTCATCCTACCGCAGTTTCATAGCGGACTACAAGCAGGCTGACCGTTGGAACGGCGGCTTCTACGACCACTACGTAAAGGGCTGCGGACACCTCGGAACAGACTTCTACGGCTATCTGCAAGGAAGGCCGAAACTTGGCGATACGCCCTCACTGCTTTACATGATGGACGGCAATCCAGCCGACCCTGCCAAGGAATCATGGGGTGGAAGCTTCGAGAAATGCACACGGACGCCACGCGTTGTCTTCAACCGTCAGACCACAGCAGAAGATACGGCACAGATATATTCCATCATAGAATGGCACGTAAAAGGGCCTGTCCGCAACAACATGCCGGCAGGAACGGAG
>CAZPNC010000011.1:0-48180 GCA_964587945.1 uncultured Prevotella sp.
AGAATCCCACATATTCTATACGTAACAAGACTTCATTGCTTCGTAATTCCTGTTGTAATACATCTGTAGAAGCAGCGGAACCCCCGTTCGCTTCGTTTGTCTCGAACAGCGCCATCTGGCGCTCTGCTGTTATTTTAATAGTTTTCATTCTGACATGTTTTTTATATAAGGTAAATTAATAGTTGGTTTTATTCCGTAGAAATGTTGTGCATTGCCTCCGAGAAACGCCTCTTTCTCTTGTGCTGACAACTCACTACTCTTTTGTATGAAGTCATATGACATACGGTAGGTGATAGCTGTTATCGTGCGCGGATAGTCACTGCCCCACATCAGTTTCTCCATTCCGACCATGTCGGCAGCCTCTCGCATGGCTCTCACCGCTGTAGGGAATGGATAACCCTCACTGTTGTAAAGCCATGTTATCCCCCCTGATTCCACGTACACGTTCTCATGGCGTGCCAGCATAAGCTGTTTCTTCCATCCTTCTCTTGTAGGCATGCCGAAATGTCCTACTGCTATCCTTAGACGGGGGCATTCCTTGATAATCTCTTCCATCTCTTCCACCTGTGTTTCCCCATCAGCAAGTGTGATGGAAAGGAACATACCTGCACTCTCAATGAATTTGAACATCTTCATCATCTCCTCAGAGTTGAGCATAATCCTGCGGTTGTCAAGCAACAGACGGTGAGCAGGCACTGCTATACCATGGAATCCTTGCCTGTGAAGATTCTCCGCCTCTTCGGCAAGGTGTCCCTCTTTGCCCATGTCGCAGAGGTAGTCGCACATTCCGCAGACAATGAAACGTTCTGGATATGACTGTGCTACATTACCGAGATAATCGTTCTGGCAACCGTCAATCAGTTCCTGTACAACCACCGCAACTGCCACTTGCGCATAGTCCATGTTGGAAAGAAAGACTTCGGCAGTGTTCTGCCCGTCTATCATGAAAGGCGGCAGCATTTGTACTTCCTCACCAAGAAAATCAGCCCTGCCGTTCTTTTTGGAGCGTATTGTCATGCCGTTCCATGAAGTATTCTGGGATAACCACAGATGACTGTGTGCATCAATAATGTTCATAATGCTTGTCTTTTTGCGTTAACTGTTTTTCCATCTCACCCGCATTTGGTTGCCTATTATGGCTTTTACCTCATTAACGAGGTCTTGGTCAATAGGTTCGTTGACATATTCTATGTTTTTCAGCACGTTTTTAGGATTGGCACTGCTGAACAGTGTCGTTGCTATGCGTGGGTTAAGGCTTGTGGAATACTGTATGGCAAGTTTGTCAATAGGATACCCCTTGCTTTGACATCTCTCAGCCGCCATAGCGCAGGCATCCTTCAGAGACTGTGGAGCAGGATGCCATTCTGGTGCGCCTCGCATAGATAATAGTCCCATGGAGAAGGGCGAAGCATTGATTACGCCAACGCCTTTCTTCTCGAAAAAGTCAAGATAGTCAAGCAATAGGTCATCGTTGAGGCAATAGTGGCAGAAATTCAGTATGCTTTCCACCGTTCCGTCTTCCGAGTTCTCTATTACCCATTTTAGGTTCTCCGGTTGCAAATCCGTTATTCCTACGTGTTTTACTACACCTTCCTTGCGCAGTTCAAGCAGTGCCGGTAGTGTTTCCTCTACCACTTGGTTCATGTCTGCAAACTCTACGTCGTGTACATTTATGAGGTCTACGTAGTCAATATTGAGTCTTTCCATGCTTTCATATACACTCTCTTTGGCACGACGTGCTGAATAGTCCCAATAGTTTACACCGTCTTTGCCATATCTTCCGACTTTGGTGGATAGATAATATTTGTCGCGTTTAATGTCTTTCAGTGCCTTGCCGAGTACAGTCTCGGCTTTCAGATGTCCATAATAAGGTGATACATCTATGAAATTGATGCCACCGTCTACGGCAGCGAACACCGACTCGATGGCTTCTCTTTCACAGATACCATGAAAGACGCCACCAAGTGATGAGGCACCGAATCCAAGGTTGGATATACGCATTCCGGTTTTCCCTAGTTCGTTGTATTGCATAATGTTATTGTTTTGTTTATCTTTTGTTTTGCATACAAAATTAATTGTTGCTTTTGTAATATGGTGATATAATGCAGATGTGGTATTGTAAAATATCGACAATGTGTTTCCTAAAAATGATATGTGCGGGTATTTGTTGGAAAAAATCGATTTATGATTGTCGTTTTGTGAAAAGAAAGGTTTAACTTTGCAGGCAAATAAGCAGCATTATGAATTATCCTATAGACAAATTGCAGCTTTTTACGCTGAATGTTGGACTTGCACATCACAATGGCGACTGGAATTGGAAGAATGTGCGCAGTCCATTTGCTCGTCTTTTCCTCGTTGTTCAGGGAACTGCCAAGATTCAGTTGCCTTCTGGTACTTACAACCTGACACCCGGCCATCTGTATTTCATTCCCGCATTTACGACCCATGGCTATGTTTGCGACTCTCCTTTCTTGCATTATTATCTGCATATTTATGAGCAGCAAGAAGGTCAGAGCATTCTCGATGAATGGGATTTTCCGGTAGAAGTGGAAGCACAGCCACAAGACATCGAACTGTTGAAGAGGCTTACATTTCTCAACCCTTTTCTGAAACTACCTATGTCCAATCCCGACATGTATGACAACCATCAGACTCTTATAAACAATATACAGAAGAATGTTCTCCGTCCTTTCTGTGATAAGGTCGAGTCGCGTGGCATAATATTCATCCTTCTCTCACGGTTTCTGAAATATGCAACTCCTAAAACATGTGTCACTGATGGTAGAATTCAGCAGACGCTTTCGTATATAAGGCAGAATGTAGCGGAACATATAGACATTGCCAATCTTGCAAGTATTGCATGTATGTCAAAGGATCATTACATACGCACCTTCAAGAAAGAGATGGGTGAGACACCGAATGTGTTCATAATGAAACGCAGGATGGAAGCTGCAGAATTCATGCTTGTCACAACTGATGCTCCGATTAAGGCCGTAGCCTGCAAAATGGGCTATGATGACTATTCGTATTTCAATAAGACCTTCAAGAAATATGCAGGTATGACACCGCAGCAATATCGTGATTCATGTTTGGGTGCTGCGGGAGGGTAGGATAGACTTAATTAAATAAGGTGTAACCTTGCTATATATTGTGTTATGTCTGCCATAGGAGCGATTCGTCAGAGAGAATGCTACTTGTTTGTTATAGATTGGTGTATGCTGGTTGAATACGCAGGTTGGTTGGTATAACGTTATAGGTTAAAAAGTGCGAAAAACTCGTTGTTTTCAAGAAAAAGTCGTAACTTTGTACCTAAATAACAAATAAATAACACTACTGAAAATAAAATGGCACAGCAAGACGACGTTTTCAAGAAAATAGTAAGTCACTGCAAAGAGTATGGCTTCGTGTTCCCTTCAAGTGATATCTATGACGGTTTGGGCGCAGTTTATGACTACGGACAGAACGGTGTAGAGATGAAGAACAATATAAAGCAGTATTGGTGGCAGTCAATGGTGCTGATGCATGACAATATAGTAGGTATAGATTCCGCTATCTTCATGCATCCTACAATATGGAAAGCGTCAGGACACGTTGACGCTTTCAATGACCCTCTTATTGATAATCGTGATTCAAAGAGACGTTATCGTGCCGATGTCCTGATTGAAGACCAAATGGCCAAGTATGAGGACAAGGTGGAGAAGGAAGTCGCTAAGGCAAAGAAGAAGTTCGGTGACAGTTTTGACGAGGTACAGTTCCGCCAGACAAATGCCCGGGTGCTTGAGCATCAGAAGAAGTTCGATGAACTCCATGCACGCTATTCCGAGGCTATGAACTCCATGAATCTTGATATGCTGAAGCAGATAATTCTTGATGAGGAGATTGTTTGCCCTATATCAGGTACACGCAACTGGACGGATGTACGTCAGTTTAACCTTATGTTCTCTACGGAAATGGGCGCATCTGCAGATAGCTCCATGAAGGTTTACCTTCGTCCGGAAACGGCTCAGGGCATTTTTGTGAATTATCTCAACGTGCAGAAGACCGGTCGTATGAAGATTCCTTTCGGCATTGCGCAGATAGGCAAAGCGTTCCGTAATGAGATTGTGGCGCGTCAGTTCATCTTCCGTATGCGTGAGTTTGAACAGATGGAGATGCAGTTCTTCATAAAGCCTGGTACAGAACTTGACTGGTTTGCCAAATGGAAGGCTATGCGCATGAAGTGGCATCAGAACCTCGGCTTTGGTGCAGAAAACTATCGTTTCCATGACCATGACAAACTGGCTCACTATGCCAATGCTGCTACAGACATTGAGTTCCGTATGCCGTTCGGTTTCAAGGAAGTTGAGGGCGTACACTCTCGTACAAACTTTGACTTGTCACAGCATGAGAAGTTCTCTGGCAAGCAGATAAAATACTTTGACCCTGAGCTTAACGAGTCCTATACACCGTATGTGATAGAGACCTCCATTGGTGTTGACCGTATGTTCCTCTCCATTATGTGTCATTCTTATGAGGAAGAGAAACTGGATAATGGCGAGACACGTACAGTACTTCGTCTGCCTGCAGCCCTTGCACCTGTCAAACTGGCTGTGTTCCCACTTACAAAGAAGGATGGTCTGCCCGAAAAGGCTGTTGAGATCATGAACGATCTCAAGTTCCATTTCAATTGTAAATATGAGGAGAAAGACCAGATTGGCAAGCGTTATCGCAGACAGGATGCCATCGGTACACCATTCTGTGTTACTGTTGACCACCAGACTTTGGAAGATAACACAGTGACACTACGTTATCGTGATACAATGGAGCAGAAACGCGTTAATGTTTCTGAACTACGTGGTATCATAGAAGACCAAGTGTCTATCACCTCCTTGTTGAAGAAACTCCAATAATAGGCTGTTTGCTTATATTGCCGCTGATTTGTCTGCATGGTTAACGACTTCCTGTCAGGCATGCCTGGCTGTCAGAAAATATCATAATGAAACTTCCTAACGACAAGAAAATGAACAAGATTCTTTTTGCACTGCTGTCCTTTGTCAGCCTTATGTGCTTCACCTCGTGTTCCGAAACAGAGGAAACCAGCACAGAATATGACAACTGGCAATCCAAGAACGATGCATATTTCGAGCAGCAGTACCAGAAGGCTGTTGACAGCATTGCCGTAAATCCTACGAAATGGAAATTGATTAAGGTCTATTCAAAGGACAAGAATGTGGAAGGTGTACATACTGACTATATCGTTGTCCATGTTTTGAGTCAGAAAACGGAACATGATGAGTGTGTAACACCTGCGTATGCTGCGTCTCCGTTATATACGGATTCCGTGCGTGTGCATTGTCGTGGCAATCTCATACAGTCCCCTTCATATTGTGTTTCGTCACCTTCTTTCAGTAATTTAGGTTATCAGTTCGCCACATCGTGGTATGGTGAATACAATGCGAAGACCATGGCACCGGTTTCCTATGCTGTTAATGCTTTGGGTGATGGTTTCGTTACCGCAGTGATGAATATGCACGTCGGTGACAGATGGGAGGTTTGCATTCCCTACAAGCTGGCGTATAACGCTACAGCCAATAGTAATATTCCAGCATACAGTACGCTGGTCTTTGACCTGACGTTGCATTCCTTTGCACGCTATGGGCAGAACCTGCCAACTTTCCAGTAATTAATTGCCACGCTATGTCCGATGATAAGAACCTTCCACCAGACGAACATGAACCAGACAACGTAGATATGCCTGTCGATTCATTGAAGGAAGTGGATACAATAGAGAAAATTGGCGAGACGGAGTCAACAGACTACCGTCCCGCCAATCGTTTTGATGCCTCGGTGGTACATCATCTCAGCGGTATGTATCAGAACTGGTTTCTTGACTATGCCTCATACGTCATATTGGAACGTGCCGTTCCGCATATCGAGGATGGATTGAAACCGGTGCAGCGTCGTATCCTGCATTCAATGAAAAGAATGGACGATGGCCGTTACAACAAGGTTGCGAACATTGTCGGTCATACCATGCAGTTTCATCCACATGGCGATGCTTCCATCGGTGATGCGTTGGTACAGATGGGACAGAAAGACCTGCTGATAGACACACAGGGCAACTGGGGCAACATTCTTACCGGTTCTTCAGCCGCCGCACCGCGTTATATTGAGGCGCGTCTCTCAAAGTTCGCACTGGAAACTGTGTTCAATCCTAAGACCACGGAGTGGCAGATGTCCTATGACGGACGTAACAAAGAACCTATAACCCTACCAGTCAAGTTCCCGTTGCTGTTGGCTCAAGGTGTAGAAGGTATTGCCGTAGGCTTGAATTCCAAGATTATGCCACACAATTTCTGTGAGATATGCGATGCAGCCGTCGCCTATCTCCGTGGCAAGGAGTTCTGTCTCTACCCGGACTTCCCTACAGGGGGCTCGATAGAAGTCTCCAAATACAATGACGGACAGCGTGGAGGCAGTATCAGGGTACGTGCCAAGATAGAAAAACTTGACCAGAAGACCCTTGTCATACGTGACATACCGTTCTCCAAAACTTCCGAAACCCTTATCGACAGTATCACAAAAGCCGTGGAGAAGGGCAAGATTAAGGTGCGCAAGGTGGAAGACCTCACAGCGGCAAATGTGGAGATTCTTGTGCATCTGTCACCGGGCGTGTCCTCAGACAAGACGCTGGATGCACTATATGCCTTTACCGATTGCGAGATAAGCATTTCTCCGAACTGTTGTGTCATCAAGGACAAGAAACCGCAGTTCCTAACCGTCAGTGATGTGATGCGGTCAAGTACGGAGCAGACTATGCATCTGTTGAAGAGGGAACTTGAGATTCGTAGGGCAGAATTGCTGGAGCAACTGTTCTTCTGTTCACTCGAAAAGATTTTCATCGAGGAACGTATCTACAAGGATAAGAAATATGAGAACGCCGACTCTATGGACAAGGCGTGCGAGCATATTGACGAACGTCTTACTCCATTCTATCCGCAATTGGTGCGCGAAGTGCACAAAGAGGATATACTGCGGCTCATGGAGATAAAGATGAAACGCATACTCAAGTTCTCCAAAGACCAGGCAGATGACCTTATAGCGAAGATACAGGAAGAGGTGCAGCAGATAGACCATGACCTGAATAACCTCGTAGATATAACCTGTGAATGGTATGAACACTTGAAAAGCAAGTATGGAGCAGAACATCCGCGTCTCACGGAGATACGCAGTTTCGATACCATCGAGGCTACAAAGGTCGTGGAGGCTAACGAGAAACTCTATATAGACAGGCAGGAAGGCTTCATCGGCACCGGACTGAAAAAGGCGGAGTTCGTGAGTAACTGTTCCGATATTGACGATGTAATCATTTTCTACCGTGACGGAACGTTCAAGGTTGTTCGCATAGCCGAGAAAATTGATGTGGGCAAGAATATATTGCACGTAGGCATCTGGAAACGCAATGACCGCCGTACTACATATAATGTGGTGTATCGTGATGGTAAAGAAGGGATGTATTACATCAAGCGTTTCAATGTTGATATCTGCACGCGTGATCGTGATTATGACCTTACACAAGGCACCAGGGGCAGCAGGGTCCTTTATTTCACAGCTAACCCCAATGGTGAGGCGGAAGTCATAAAGATAACACTTGAACCCGGCCCTAAGGTAAAGAAAATATTCATGGAGAAAGATTTTGCCGAAATCGCCGTAAAGGGCCGCGGTGCGCGTGGCAATGTGTTGTCGAAGCAGCCTATACACAAGATAGGGCTGAAGAGTCACGGACACTCCACTTTGGGTGGAAGAGAAGTGTGGTGGGATGTTGATGTCAACCGTCTCAATTACGATTCACACGGTGTTTCGTTGGGCAAGTTCCATGATGATGACAATATCCTTGTAGTTCTTGACAACGGAGACTTCTATATAACCACACCGGATTCCAACAATCACTTTGAACAGAACATTCTGCGTATAGAGAAATGGGATGAGCATAAGGCCTGGACGGCTGTGCTTCTCGATGCTGATAACAATGGCTTCGGTTATGTCAAGCGCTTCGAGATGGAGGCCATAAAGAACCATCGAACTTTCCTTGGCGAGAACCCGAAGAACAAACTGCTGTTGCTCACTGACGAGGTCTATCCACGCATACTTGTAACATTCGGCGGTAACGATGCTTTCCGGGAACCGATGGAGATAGATGCTGAGCAGTTTATTGCCGTGAAGGGCTTTAAGGCCAAGGGCAAGCGCATAAGTACATTCTATATAGAAAAGGTGGAGGGACTGGAGCCTTTGCGGTTTCCGGAACCACCCGCTACGGATGATGGCGGTGATGATGACGGAGGAGAACCGGAATCTGAAGACCTTGACCCTGATGCAGGGAAGAGTGAACAGCAGGTAAAGGACGAAATTACCGGACAGTTGAGACTGTTCTGATTACGTTAGGCACGGCTTATATTTCTGATGTCGGCCGAGATACGCTCTCTCATCACATATTGGCATTCCCGAACTCCTAACTGATAACCCACAACCAAGGAATGATGAACTTGAAATATTACCTTACAGCAGTTGCGTTGTCACTCTCCCTGCACTCCAGTGCGCAGGAGGTGGCAACGCAACTTGCTTTAGGCAGCACAAATAATCTCGATACATACCTTTCTCCTGAGAAGTACCGGGGCTTTGAAGGCCGTTTCATATCAGAGGTGTTACGCGATAGCCGTAAGCGTCCCGTGACATACGCCTTGACCCATGAAGGCGCATTGGCCACTACTCATAACAGAGCCATAACAGCAAACGAGCTGAGTGGTAGTTATGACTTCACTTACAGTATGATGTATCGCACTGCCTTTGTTGATGGAAGGCTACACTTCCTTGTAGGTGGCATGGCGCATTACAATGTCGGTTTCACTTATAACACCCGCAATTCCAGTAACAATATGGCGCAGGGATATATGTCTCTCGATTTGGGTCCTCATGTGATGCTTTCTTACGATTTGCCGCTGTGGGGTAGGGCTTTCCGTATCAACTGGGAGGCGAGGATGCCTTTTGTCGGCGTGATGTTCTCTCCTAACTACGGACAGTCATATTATGAAATATTCAATCGTGGCAACTACGACCACAACATTGTTGTAACTTCACTTGCAGTGCCACAGTTCCGGCATCATTTCAGTATAGATGTACCATTGTCCGGAAAATGCGCCTTGCGTGTTGGATACCTTGGAGACTACCGTCAGGCGAAGCCGAACAACCTCAAGCAGCATCAGTATTACAATGCCGCAACAATCGGAATTGTTGTCAAGAAAATGTAGATAGCCAATGAAAACACTGACACCATTATATTTTTTTCTCCTCTTTCCGCTCTTCCTTACCTCCTGCGTTGACGTGGAGGAGTACGACAACACATCTTCCGACAACATGGAAGCGTTATGGAAGATAATGGATGAACGATATTGCTTCTTCACTGAAAAGCAGAAACAGTTGGGTGTGGATTGGAATGATGTGCATTCACGTTATGCAGCCAATGTCAGCGACAAGATGTCAAGGATACAACTCTTCGAGTTTCTCGGCAATATGGTCGGTGAGTTGCGCGACGGACATGTAAATCTTTCAGCCTCTTTTGATTTCGCCCGCAACTGGTCATGGAAGGAAGACTATGCCGCAAATTATTCCGACTCTTTGCAGCGACGCTATCTCGGCACTGACTACAAGATAGCGTCAGGCATGTACTACCGCATACTTGATGATAACATAGGCTATATATATATAGGCAGTTTCTCTGATGAAATCGGTGACGGCAACATAGACGAGGCCCTGCTTTACCTCGCTCCATGCCAAGCTCTTATAGTGGATGTGCGCAACAACGGTGGCGGTATGTTGACCGAAGCGCAGAAACTTGCCGCACGCTTCTGCAACCAGAACACTTTTGTGGGCTATATGAAGCACAAGACGGGCACTGGCCACGATGATTTCTCTTCAAGTGAGGAACAGTGGATAGCCCCATCTGCAGGTATACGCTGGCAGAAGAAGGTATGCGTGCTGACAAACCGTAGCGTGTACAGTGCTGCCAACGAATTCGTGAAATACATGAAGCAGATGCCTTCCGCACAGATTGTCGGCGACACAACGGGAGGAGGGTCCGGCATGCCGTACTCTTCCGAACTCCCTAATGGCTGGGCGGTACGCTTCTCCGCTTGTCCTATGTACGATGTGGACGGTAATTCCACAGAACAAGGTATTGCCCCTGATGTCAACGTCGGCATAACTGATACCGATATGGCGAAAGGAGTAGACACTATTATCGAGACCGCCCGCACTATATTGGAATGAACCGACCTGTCTGTTATACCAAAAACAGAGAAGTAATCAAGCACAGAACAGGCAGGTGAATACAGCCCACATCACCCTCCCACTGCAATCGCTATCCTTTTACCTGATAATCGCACCCCTTTCACAATGCAATGGCACCCCTTTTACAGTGTAATCGCACCCCTTTTACGACACAGGCGAAACAAGGTAGTAAAAAGAATAAACAATGTTAAAAAAAGGCACTGCCATTTGTCAATTTGAAAAAACGTTCGTAATTTTGCAAACAACAAACATGCAGACATGACAAACAACAGCCATACAACAAAGCAGGAGATGCTTGCACGCTTCGCAAAAGCTATGGGACATCCTACACGCCTTGCCATACTAAACTTCCTTGCCAAACAGGAAAGTTGTTATTTCGGTGCCATATACGAGGAATTGCCGATAGCCAAAGCCACCGTGTCACAGCACTTAAAGGAATTGAAGGATGCCGGACTGATTCAGGGTGAGGTGGAAGCACCGAAAGTGAAATACTGCCTTAACAGGGAGAATTGGCAGATGGCACGCCAACTTTTCAACGAGTTTTTGGGTAAATGCACGGAAAAGAGCGGGGAATGTTGTAGATAACATATCTTTTTTTTATCCAAATTGTTCGTTATTCTACGAATTACATACATTAATTTTATAACATTAAAAAAGTAAGACACAATGAAAGAAATCAAAGTACTTGGTACGGGCTGTGCTGGTTGCAAAGCACTGTACGAAACAGTAAAGCTGGCGGTAGCAGAATTAGGGATTGAAGCTACAGTCATTAAAGAAGAAGACCTGATGCAGATTATGAATTACAATGTCATGTCGCTACCGGGTTTGGTAATTAATGACAAAGTCGTTTCAGCCGGAAAGAAACTTTCTGTATCGGATGTAAAGGCATATTTAACCAAGTAAAAATAAAAACAATATGAGAAGGTTATTGTTTATCTTATTGGCGGTTGTTGGATTGGCTTCGTGCGGGAACTGTCAAAATGCTAATGCTCGTACCTCAACCAAGGCCGTACAAAAGGAATACGTGGAGGTTCTGTATTTTCATGGAAAACAGCGTTGTATGACTTGTAATGCTATAGAAAAACTTACAAGTGAGGTTGTTGGAAAATATTATGCAGGACAACAGAAAAAAGGCAAAGTCAGATTTAAGGTGATTGACATCTCAACAAAAGAGGGTGAGAGGATAGCCGACAAGTATGAGGTGACATGGTCATCGCTCTTTGTAAATAAATGGAAAAATGGCAAAGAGACAAGAAGCAATATGACGGAATTTGCTTTCTCTTATGCAAAGAATTCGCCTGACGTATTCAAAGCCGGTGTTAAAAACAAAATCGACGGACTCTTAAAATAATGAGTTGATGGAATTTCTTCAATCGCTATTAGATAATAGTACAATACCTGCCATTACGGCTTTTCTGCTTGGCATACTTACTGCTATCAGTCCATGTCCTTTGGCAACCAACATCACAGCAATAGGTTTTATAAGTAAAGATATTGAGAGCCGTCACCGCATTTTTTGGAATGGAATACTCTATACCTTTGGCAGGCTTATCACTTATGCTGGTATTGGTTTTATGCTTATTCCAATTCTACGTGAGGGTGCGAGTATCTTTGCCATTCAAAAAGCAATAGGTAAGTATGGCGAGATGATTATCGCCCCTGCACTGATATTGATAGGACTGTTTATGCTTTTCGGGGATAGATTGAACTTGCCAAGATTCGGCTTTGGGGGTGGTGGCAGTGATAAATTGAAGAATAAAGGTTCATTGGGTGCGCTACTACTCGGCGTTTTGTTTTCATTGGCTTTTTGTCCTACGAGTGGCGTGTTCTATTTTGGAATGTTGATACCTATGTCGGCTGCCGAAACAGGAGGATATTTACTTCCGGTGGTTTTCGCCATTGCTACGGGGTTACCTGTAATCATTGTTGCATGGATTCTGGCTTACAGTGTTGCCGGACTTGGAAAATTCTATAACAGAATGCAGATATTCCAAAAATGGATGAATAAGATTATTGCAGTGCTATTCATTTTGGTAGGTGTCTATTATGCAATTATATTTTATCTATAACCATATATGTCACTCATTGAGTGGAAAAAAAGTGTAGTGGAAAATGAAAAGGATACTTATTCTTTGTACAGGCAATAGTTGCCGGAGTCAAATGGCACACGGCTTTTTACAATCATTCGACAAAGGCTTGATTGTCCGTTCGGCAGGAACAAGGGCAATAGGCAAACTCAACGATGGTGCAGTAAGGGCGATGGCAGAAGTGGGTGTTGATATTTCACACCATATTTCCGAGCCTGTAGAACAATATCTTGACGAAGAGTGGGACTATGTAATAACCGTTTGCGGAGGCGCTAACGAGGACTGTCCAATGTTTAACGGGAAAGTACGGCACCGCCTGCATATCGGATTCGATGACCCGTCGCATGCCGAAGGGACACCCGAATTTATAGAAAGCGAGTTCCGCCGGGTAAGGGATGAGATAAAAAACCGCTTCTACGGATTTTACATCAAAGAGATTAAAAAACAAGAGTTGCCCAAATGTTGTTGTGGCGGCAACTGCTAATTATTGTATGTAATGGAAAAAAGACAAGGCATAGGCTTTTTTGAACGCTACCTGACTGTTTGGGTAGCATTGTGTATCGTTGTAGGTATAGCCGTTGGGCAATACATTCCCGCTATTCCTGAAACATTGAGCAAGTTCGAGTATGCCAACGTATCAATCCCTGTTGCGGTATTGATATGGTTGATGATTTATCCGATGATGCTCAAAGTAGACTTCAAAAGCGTGAAAATGTAGGTAAAAGACCCAAAGGTATCATTGTAACGTGTGTTACCAACTGGCTGATAAAACCATTTACGATGTTCGGCATTGCCGGATTCTTTTTCTATGTTATATTCAAATCTTTGATTCCTGAGGAATTGGCAAACGAGTATCTTGCCGGAGCTGTACTTTTAGGTGCAGCACCTTGTACGGCAATGGTTTTCGTGTGGAGTTATCTTACCAAAGGTGATGCGGCTTATACGCTGGTACAGGTGGCGGTGAACGACCTGATTATTCTTGTGGCATTCGCTCCCATTGTGGCATTTCTATTAGGCGTTGGTGGTGTTGGAATTCCTTGGGACACATTGTTGTTGTCTGTGGTTCTATTTGTTGTTATTCCTTTGTCGGCAGGAGTTATAACCCGTATTTCAGTTGTGAAACATAAAGGTATAGGATATTTCAACAAGGTATTCATCAGGAAATTTGATGATTTCACCATAGGAGGGCTATTGCTTACACTCATTATTATCTTTTCTTTTCAAGGGGAAACGATTTTGAATAACCCTGTTCATATCCTGCTTATCGCCATTCCGTTGGTTATTCAGACGGTATTGATATTCTTTGTGGCGTATGGGTGGGCTAAAGTATGGAGATTACCGCACGGTGTGGCAGCTCCTGCTGGAATGATTGGAGCAAGCAATTTCTTTGAATTAGCTGTGGCGGTTGCTATATCTTTATTCGGTCTCCAGTCGGGAGCAGCACTGGCAACAGTCGTTGGTGTCTTGGTTGAAGTACCGGTTATGCTAATGCTCGTTCGCATAGCGAATAATACAAAGGGTTGGTTTCCTGCCAAACAGGTTTGAAACATAATAAAATCAGAATGAAAATGTTATTCGTGTAAACATAAATAAAAAACGAATTTGATGATACAGATATTTGCTGATTGGTTGGTCTATGGCATTTTTGGAATGAGTGCCGAGACCCACATGGGGGCTGCCGTAAACTTTTTCTTTTACGACACCATCAAAATTTTAATTCTGCTATTCCTTATAAGCTCGTTGATGGGTGTTGTTAATGCTTACTTTCCGATAGATAAGCTGAGGATATTCATGACGACAAGAAGGCTATATGGCTTCCAGTATTTCTTTGCTGCCCTGTTTGGGGCAATAACACCATTCTGCTCATGTTCCTCAATACCACTGTTTATGGGCTTTGTAAAGGGTGGAATACCATTAGGAGTGACATTCGCTTTTCTTATAACATCACCGTTGGTCAATGAGGTTGCGGTGGCAATGTTTCTTGGTACATTCGGTGTAAAGACTACTATTGTGTATGTATGTAGCGGAATGGTTCTGGGGACAGTAGGAGGTTTCGTGTTGGGGAAAATGAAATTGGAGAATTATCTTAGCGAGTGGGTGAAAGAAATTCAGCGTAATTCTGAAAAACAGACGGCACAGTGGGAGAGTGAACATATAAGTTTCATGCAAAGAATACCATCCATTATAAAAGACGCGTGGGGCATTGTGCGTAGTGTGCTGGTGTATGTGATTATAGGAATAGGTATAGGAGCTGCCATGCACGGCTATGTGCCGGAAGGCTTCTTCGCTGAATATTTGTCAAAAGAGAATTGGTTCGCAGTACCTATTGCGGTGATTATGGCTGTGCCAATGTATGCTAATGCTGCCGGAATAGTACCACTCGTAGAGGTATTCGTGGCAAAAGGCATTCCACTTGGTACGGCAATAGCGTTCATGATGGGAGTAGTAGGGTTGTCATTGCCAGAAGCCACATTGCTGAAAAAGGTAATGACATGGCGGTTGATAGGGATATTCTTTGGTACTGTCACCGTGTTTGTTATTCTCTCTGGTTATCTGTTCAATATGTTTATGTAGAGAGAAAAAAAAGACTGCGGGCATTATTGTCCGCAGTCTTCTAAATTATACTATGTGAATGAATAATAGTCAGTGTACTACAATTCTATCTACATTACGTTTGGCTTATGCATTGGTAAATGTTATGCTACCTTCTTTACTGTCAACCGTGATAGGTTTCTCATGGCTGACGGTACCTGCAAGAAGCTGTTTTGACAGCGCATTGAGCACATCCCGCTGTATAGCACGCTTCACAGGACGCGCACCGAACTCGGGGTCGTAGCCTGCTTCGGCAAGAGTTGCAACGGCATTGTCCGTCACATTGAGGCTAAAGCCCTGTTTTGACAGCATATCCGCCACATGGTTCATCTGCAAACGTACAACGGATGCAATTTCCTCCTTTGTCAACTGTGAGAAGGTTATGACCTCGTCAATACGGTTGAGGAACTCCGGACGGATTGGAGGTTTCGTCATTCCATTGCCGTCAAGTATAGGTTGTCTGCCGTAAAGCTGCTCACGTGTGAGGTTGGAGGTCATTATGATGATTGTGTTCTTGAAATTCACCACCCTGCCTTTCGAGTCCGTCAGACGGCCGTCGTCAAGCACTTGCAACAGAGTGTTGAAGATGTCGGGATGCGCTTTCTCTATCTCATCGAATAGAACGACACTGTAAGGCTTACGGCGCACGGCTTCAGTAAGTTGTCCGCCCTCATCATAACCAACATATCCCGGAGGCGCACCTATAAGACGGGTAACGGAGAACTTCTCTTGATACTCGGACATATCTATACGCGTCATCAGTGACTCGTCATTGAAAAGATAGTCTGCCAGTGCCTTTGCCAGTTCGGTTTTGCCCACACCTGTAGTGCCGAGGAAAATGAATGAGGCGATAGGCCGCTTCGGATCCTGTAAACCTGCACGGCTTCTGCGCACTGCATCGCTCACTGCCCGGATGGCATCATCCTGACCTATTACACGCTTATGCAGCTCTTGCTCAAGATGCAGCAGTTTATCCTTCTCACTCTGCATCATGCGGGTTACGGGAATGCCTGTCCATCGGCTTACTACTTCGGCTATATCGTCTGCCGTGACTTCCTCACGCACCATCCTGCCTGCACCTTGCGCGTTTATCTGTTCTTGCACTTTACGTATGCCTTCCTCCAGTTCCTTCAGTTTGCCGTACCGTATTTCCGCCACTTTTCCATAGTTTCCCTCACGTTCTGCCTTGTCCGCTTCAAAGCGAAGATGCTCTATTTGCTGCTTGTTCTGCTGGATTTTATCCACAAGACCCTTCTCCTGCATCCATTCAGACCGCATTCTTTGTTCTTCACCTTGAAGCACAGATATAGTCTTGTTTAGTTCAGCAAGTTTCTCTTTGTCGTCCTCTCGCTTTATGGCTTCACGTTCTATCTCCAACTGTTTCAGCCTACGCGCCAGTTCATCCAGTTCTTCTGGCACGGAATCACGTTCCATACGCAGCTTTGCAGCAGCCTCATCCATAAGGTCTATTGCCTTGTCAGGTAGGAAACGGTCTGATATGTAACGCTCGGACAGCGTCACTGCGGCTATGCAGGCATCGTCCTGGATACGCACACGGTGATGGTTCTCATAACGTTCCTTCAGCCCACGGAGGATTGAGATAGCGGAAAGTTCGTCCGGTTCGTCAACCATCACTATCTGGAAACGTCGTTCCAGAGCCTTGTCCTTTTCGAAATACTTTTGATATTCGTTAAGTGTCGTGGCGCCGATGGCTCTCAGTTCGCCTCGTGCAAGAGCCGGTTTGAGAATATTGGCGGCATCCATAGCGCCGTCACCGCCACCTGCTCCAACAAGGGTATGTATCTCATCTATGAAAAGTATTATCTTTCCTTCAGACCCTGTCACTGCATTTATAACGCCTTTCAGCCTCTCTTCAAATTCGCCTTTGTACTTCGCACCCGCTACAAGTGCCCCCATATCAAGGGTATAAATTTCCTTTTCCTTCAGGTTCTCAGGTACATCGCCACGAACTATACGTTGTGCCAGTCCCTCTGCAATGGCTGTCTTTCCTGTACCAGGTTCGCCTATAAGTATAGGGTTGTTCTTTGTTCTGCGCGAAAGTATCTGTAGCACACGGCGAATTTCTTCATCCCTGCCTATGACAGGGTCGAGTTTGCCGGCCTTTGCATCTCCAACAAGGTTTTTCGCAAAGCGTTGAAGAGCCTCTTTGCTTGTCATTTCCTGTTCGTTCATCATAATCTAACTCCTTTCTTGTTTTTCGTTTTTCATTCTGCCATACTTATAATCAAAGTATATACCATGAATGTAACGTATGCCAATTTGTCTAATTGTGGTGCCAATCTGTCTAAATCTATAAAAATGATATGGGGTTATTATGGCAATAATATAATAAATGTCTTGTTTTGGCGTTTTGTTAACATAGCATGTAACACGTGCTTACTTCTCTGTTATGCAACAGGGCAGAGCGAGTTTCAAACAATATAATTTTACAATATGAAGAAGTATATAGTATCTTTTCTCTTGACTATTGCATTGGTAATACCCGGCAATGCGCAACTTATGTTCCAACATCCGTGGCAAGGCAAGAAAGTCGCATATTTTGGTGATTCCATTACTGATCCGCGTAACAAGGCTTCTAACGACAAATACTGGACATTACTGCAAAAATGGCTTGGCATCACACCTTATGTCTATGCCGTCAGCGGTCGTCAATGGAATGATATCCCACGTCAAGCGGACAAACTTATGGCGGAACATGGTGATACGGTGGATGCAATACTTATCCTAATGGGCACAAATGACTATAATAACGGTGTCCCACTCGGCAAGTGGTATGACGAGAAAGAGGAGAAAGTGATGTACGGACATGGCAAACCAAAAGAGATGACCTTGCGTAAACGGCAGTATCTCTGTATGGATCAAAACACATATCGTGGTCGCATGAACATTGCCATGGACAAGGTAAAACGTATGTATCCAACCAAGCAGATTGTGGTTCTCACGCCAATACACCGTCAGAATTTTCATGCCAACGACAAGAATTGGCAGTGTTCAGAGGACTATACCAACCAGTGCGGCGAATATTTGCAGGCGTATGTAGACGCCACCAAAGAGGCGTCAAACATTTGGGCGGTGCCGGTCATAGACTTGAATGCACTGTGTGGGCTGTACCCTATGTTGGATGATTATGCCCAATTCTTCAATAAAGCGGACACGGACCGCCTGCATCCAAACGACAAAGGACACGAGCGCATGGCAAAAACACTTATGTATCAGTTACTCGCATTGCCGATTTTCTAAGTATGGTTGCCGGATGTTGGTTGTGGGTCGCAAGTCTGTATGGCTTGATTCGGACTTTACGACTGCCGATATGCTGCCAATAACCGAAAGCCAAAATGCCAAACCCTATGATAACTTTCTGTATCCTCACCTGCACATACAATGCGGAAAAGGAACTGCCACGCACTTTGACGAGCGTCGGAGAACAGTCCTATGACCATGTCCACCATATAATAATAGACGGACAGTCATCCGATGGCACACTGGCACAGGCTTCCGCTTATTCTGACTCTTGCCAGACTATGGGAAGCGGGCACAGTGTAGAGGTCGTGAGCGAGAAAGACAATGGCCTCTATGATGCAATGAATAAGGCCATACAGTTGGCAACTGGTGATTATATACTGTTCCTCAATGCCGGTGACACATTCGCGGATAAGACAACACTGGAAAGTATCGCCATACAGATAAGTCACTCTGCGGAAAGCAAAATGCCGGCAGTGATATATGGCAATACGGATATTGTCGATGCAAAAGGAAACTTCCTATACCCCAGAAGGCTACAACCACCGGAATCTTTGACGTGGAAATCATTTCAAAAAGGTATGCTTGTTTGTCATCAGGCGTTCTATGTACGCACCGATTTGGCAAAAGAAACGCCCTATGACCTATGTTATCACCTTTCGGCAGATGTTGACTGGTGTATCAGAATCATGAAACTGGCACAAGAAAAAAGGCTGGAACTACACAACACCCACTTGACTCTATGTTGCTATCAGGAAGGGGGAATGTCAATAAAACACCACAGGGCATCACTCATGGAACGCTTCATGGTCATGAGAAAGCACTATGGTCTGTTACGAACAATAATTGTCCATTTCTGGTTCTTAATCAGAAAATAGTATATAAATGTTGGCCTTTTCCGTAAAAATGTGTAACTTTGCAAACAATTTTCAATTGAACCAATAATGAACAAACTCTTATTAGTACTCCTTTCTCTCATCACCTTTGCGCCTGTAAATGCGGAAACGCTGTCGCTTGACTCCTGTCGTGCGAGGGCGTTGCGTGCCAACAAGCAGATGGGCATGGCAAGGATGAAGAAGAGAACGGCGCAGAATATACGTAAAGCGGCCAGAACAAAATACCTGCCGCATATAGACATCACTGGAGGATACATGTATTCCAGCCGGGAACTCTCCATCCTCAGTGACGATCAGCAGGCTATGTTAAGTAGTGCCGGTACAACCACTGCGCAAAGTCTTGGCGGTAAACTGTCACCCATGGTAGGACAGATGGGACAGGATATCTCAAGTGCCATCAAGTCAATGGCGGCACAGGGTATCATAACACCCGCACAGGCACAGGCTTTCGGCAGTCTGGCAAATCAGGCCGGCTCTTCTTTCAGCCAAATGAGTCAGGAGATGAGCCAGCAACTGGCACAGGCCGGCGATGCTATAGGCCAACAGATTGTCGATGCATTCAAGACCAACACCCACCATGTATTCACTGCGTCCGCCATTCTTACACAACCTGTATATATGGGAGGAATCCTGACAGCGGGAAACAAAGTCGCGGACATTGCAGAAAAGATGGCTGAAACTGACATTGAAGCCACAGAGGACAATGTCCTATATAGGATTGACAATACTTATTGGGCCGTAGTGTCGTTGAAACAAAAGCAGCGGCTTGCCACGGGTTATCTGAAACTGGTGCAGAAACTTGATAGTGATGTTCAGAAGATGATAAAAAACGGTGTCGCTACGAGAGCGGATGGGCTGAAAGTCAGTGTTGCCGTAAATGAGGCTGACATGACAAAGACCAAGGTTGACAATGGACTGACTTTGGCAAAGATGAGTCTATGCCAACTGTGTGGTATGCCTCTTGATGCAGATATTACTCTTGAAGATGAGGATAATGACGAACTGCGGGCCGAACCTGTAGGCGATTATGATACTGCCGGGGCATTGGTGCGTCGCCATGAACTACAGATGTTGGCAGATGCTATCGAGATAACAAAGCAACAGACAAAGATTGCACGTGCAGGATACTTGCCGCAGGTGGCTCTGACATCCGGAGTCCTGTTCTCGAATCCAAGCGTTTTCAATAGTTTCGAGCGTAAGTTCAAGGGTTCTTTCAATGTAGGTGTCATGGTAAGAATACCTGTTTTGGATTGGGGAGAGACTATGTATAACATACGTGCGACCAAGTGTGCCACCAATCTGGCAGAACTGAAACACAGCGAGGCGCAGGAGATGATAGAGTTGCAGATAAACCAATGTACATTCAAGGTGCGTGAGTCTAACAAAAACCTTTCAGCAGCAAGGAAAAACATAGAGAAGGCGGAAGAAAACCTGCGATGTGCAAACTTGGGTTTCAAGGAAGGTGTGATGCAGACCACAGATGTTATGGCCGCACAGACGGCCTGGCTGCAGGCACAGACACAGAGAATTGATGCAGAAATAGATGTAAAACTCAGCGAGGTTGCCCTAAGAAAGGCTCTCGGCGAAATATAAGAAACAGGACATATACAGAGTTATGGAAAATAAAGCACAGCATAAGAGCGTTATGATGGCACTGGCGGCATTCGCCGTTGTAGTGCTGATTGTCGGTGCCATAGGTTATTTGACCATTGGCAATGAAGAGGAAATAATCCAAGGACAGATAGATGTCGAGGAGTATCGTGTATCAAGCAAGGTGCCGGCACGTATTCTTGAACTACGGGTGAAAGAGGGTGATTACGTCCATGCGGGCGACACACTCGCCATTCTTGATGCCCCTGATGTGGAAGCGAAGAAGCAACAGGCAGAGAGTGCGGAAAGTGCTGCAGCTGCAATGAGTGACATGGCTCAGGCCGGAGCACGCAGAGAGCAGGTGCAGGGAGCCTATGAACTATGGCAACAGGCAAAGGCCGGACTGGACATTCACAAGAAATCATACGAGCGTGTGCAGCGTTTGTTTGACGAAGGGGTGATGAGTGAGCAGAAACGCGATGAGGCTTATGCAAGCTACAAGGCCTTTGATGCTCAGGAAAAGGCAGCCAAGAGCCAGTATGAAATGGCGAAAAACGGTGCGCGTTCAGAAGAAAAGGCCGCTGCAAAGGCACAGGTCAGCCGTGCGAAAGGAGCTGTGCAAGAGGTTACTTCATACATTGATGAAATGGTGCAGACGGCACAGATGGACGGTGAAGTGTCAACAATATATCCAAAAGTAGGAGAACTTGTCGGCAGTGGTGCGCCTATCATGACCATCAGTATAATGAATGATGCATGGGGGGCTTTCAATATACGCGAAGACCAGCTGAAAGGAATGAAGAAAGGCGATACATTCACCGCATTCATCCCTGCCTTTAACAAGGAATTGTCATTCAAGGTTTCCTCCATAAAAGACCAAGGCAGTTATGCTACGTGGAAGGCCACGAAGTCAAACGGCCAGTATGACATGAAGACATTTGAAGTAAAGGCATATCCAACAAAGAAATTCGAAGGGTTAAGGCCTGGTATGTCCGTAATCATCAAGAAGGATTAGTTTCCTGAAAAATATTTTCAATTGGCTACATCAAGTAAAACACTGGCACTGCTGAAGCGCGAAGTAAAGAACCTTTTGCGTCACCCTATATATATAGTATGTATGGCAGTCCTTCCTGTGTTTGTCACACTCTTCTTCACTTCTCTCATGAACGAGGGGCAGCCTGTGGAGATGCCCATTGGAATAGTAGATCATGACAACACTACTGTGACGCGAAAACTGACGCGTATGATTGATGGCTTCCAGTCATCACATGTCGTGGCACATTATCCTACGGTGGAAGATGCGCGTAAGGCAATACAGCAAAACGAGATTTACGGCTTCATCTATTTTCCTGAAGACCTTACACAGAACCTCATTTCTGCCCGCCAGCCGAAAATGTCAATCTATTACAGCAACACATCACTGACGGCAGGGGCGCTTCTCTATAAGGAAATGAAAACCCTCTGCACTCTCGGTTCCGCTGCAATAGGCCAGTCCACACTGTTGGCAAAAGGTGCCACAAGAGAACAAGCGATGGCTTTTCTCCAGCCTATACAGCTTGATACGCACAATATAGGCAATCCTTGGGTGAACTACAACATCTATCTAAGTACAATGTTGGTACCGGCTTGTCTGCTGCTCTTTGTATTCCTGCTTACAGTTTATTCCCTTGGAACGGAAATCAAGTTCAATACGCACAAGGAATGGCTTGCTCTTTCTGACAACAACTTTGCCCTTGCCCTGTTTACAAAGTTGCTGCCACAAGGCTTGGTCTTTATTACCACGATGCTGTTCAGCATGATATATATGTTCGGCATATTGCATTTCCCTGCACCAGGTGGTATATGGCACATATTGTTGCTTGGCATCCTTTCTGTCGTTGCGGCACAAGGCTTTGCCGTGTTCATGTTCGGTCTGATACCATCCTTGCGTATGTCCATGAGTGTATGTTCACTCTGGGGCGTTCTAAGTTTCTCAATGGTAGGCACGGCATTCCCCATCTTTGCCATGGATGCGCCACTCCAGTTACTTGCATGGCTTTTCCCTTTGCGCCATTACTACATGATTTACCAGTTGTGCGTGTTCAATGACTATCCATTAACCGACGCTCTGCCGAACATAATAGCCCTTCTTACTTTCTGCATACTGCCAGCATTCGTCATAAGGCGAATGAAAAAGGCATTCTATAGATTCGGCTACCAGCCATAATAAGAATGAATGTTCCGGATTAAATTCATGATTATGTATTGTCTCCCGGTTCTTTACCGCAGTATAATCCGTTGCTATTAATTCCCAACTCCACAATAATGTTCACCGAACTCAAAGCCATAGCCAAAGATGAAGGGGTACTTCTCTTCTTTATTTTTCTTCCAGTTGTGTATCCATTGCTTTACTCATGGATATATAATAACGAGGTGGTACATGAGGTTCCTGTCGTGCTTGTTGATGACTCACATTCTGCCGCAAGCCGCGAATTTGCACAGAAGTATGACGCGTCATCCGATGTCAGCATTGCATACCGATGCTCCAGCATACAGGAAGCGAAGAATCTTATAGGGCATGGACAGGCTTACGGCATAATATACTTCCCATCTGATTTTGACAGAAGTATTGGCCGACGGGAGCAAGCGCATGTGTCCGTTTACTGTGACATGAGCTATATGCTTGCATATAAGGCCATATACTCTTCCGCCACGGCCGTTTCGCAGGAAATGGGCGCTGGAATACAGCGGCAACTGCTTGCGGGCAAGACTGCCCGTGAGGGTGATGTGGCTACACAACCGCTCAGTTTTGACGAAGTGCCGATATTCAACAATACTGGCGGATATGGCAATTTCATCATCCCCGGTGTTCTGTTGCTCATTATACACCAGGCCATACTGCTCGGCGTTGGTATGATAGGCGGAACAGAAAGGGAGAAGTCCTTTGCCAATTACAGATGCAGAAAACACAGAAACAAACTTCAGCAGGCCTTGAATATGCTCTGTGGAAAAACAATGGCATACGCCATGCTGTTCGCTATGATGTTGGCATGGATAACACTTGTTATACCTCACGTTTTCGGGTTCGTGTCAATGTTGCACGCCAAAGACCTGTTCCTGTTCCTTATACCCTATTTGTTTGCCTGCATTTTCTTCTCTATCACCGTCAGCGAGATAGTACGCTATCGTGAAAGCGTCATGCTTGTAGTGGTCTTCACCTCTGTCCCGCTCCTGTTCATGTCAGGTGTCAGTTGGCCGCAGTCTGGAATTCCGGGGGGATGGCAAGGTGTCTCAACAGTGTTCCCGAGTACCTTCGGTATACGAGGATTTATCAGAATGAACAGTATGGGTGCATTACTTCCTGATGTAATGAAAGAATGGCATGCTTTGTGGCTACAGACTGTATGCTATGCCTGCACCGCCATGCTTGTAATGTGGACCAGAGTAAAAGCCGCAGAGAGTTGTAA
Organism: uncultured Prevotella sp.; assembly: GCA_964587945.1. GTDB lineage: Bacteria > Bacteroidota > Bacteroidia > Bacteroidales > Bacteroidaceae > Prevotella. The sequence continues at coordinate 24,196 of CAZPNC010000011.1, forward strand.
ACACAAAGGCAGCGGCAAAGAAGAAAAATGACCGTACGGACAGCGCACAGTGAAAGTGCCCAAGTTATAGTGTAAAAGTGCCCAAATCACAATGTAATCGCATAGCCTTTACGTTGTGATTTGGGCACTTTCGTTTTCTGTGTAGGTATCCATGTCATTTCCCATATACCGTTTGACGTGTCTGATATACCCGCAACAGTCTCTCACAGAGATACAAAGGCACAGAGATATATCATAAAACCGAATGCCTGTATAAACCAAACTAACTGGTAATCAGAAAATCAAATAGCCCTGAGTAGGAGGATGGACAATGGACTTCAGTATATGCAAATCGATTTACTGCGTGTAACAGGTGTTGTCGACTGGTTAAAAAACATTAATTGTATATGGCGTTTGGTGTTATATCACCTATTTTTTATTACCTTTGCTTGACAATATGTGTGAAAAAGCATAAAACCTATTAAGTCTATAAATGGTTACAGATACTATAATATCGGCACTTACTAATCTTTTTGCATTATTCTGCTCTCGAGGCGGGGTGGATAAGAAGGTTTCCGCAAAGATGCTCGAAAGTTATCTTGGCAGCCATTTCGGTATACGTAACAAGGAACAGTATGTTACGCTGTATCTGGATCTTCGCGAGTTCTATGAGGAAAGCCCGGATATGAATATAGGGTCTATCGTTGATGGGATATGTACAGGATTGAAGTCCGAGATACGTCAGGAAGAGGGGGCCATGGTGCTGCTCCGACTGATGGAGTTCTGTGCCAAGACCCCTGAGAGTTTCGATGTAGAAGACCCTTTCTTCACACATACTGCACATAAGCTGGGCGTTCCACGTAGGCTGTGTACACTGTTTGCGGACTTTGTGCTTGGTTATGAGACACGCGATGTGAAACTTTGTAAGTTTGAAGGATTCAAGTCTCCTGTCAAAACACTTTGGCTTAGAGATATGAACCTGATGATATTCTCATACGATGGCAGCGACATAAGAAACGTACTTTTCAATGACGTGCCTATTGTGAGAGGTATGTATCAGGTGTGGGATACCAGTGGCGTGTTGAAGAACAAACTTGGAAAGCCGGTATATTACTCCATGATTCTGGCGCAGTATCATGCCACCAGCAAGAAAGGCAGGATACAGTTCTCTGGCAGAGACGTGGATTTCTGTTATCCGGGAGGTAACAATGGCATACACGATTTCTCCTTTGATATGCACGACGGAGAGCTTATAGCCATCATGGGAGGCAGCGGTTCTGGCAAGACAACGCTTATATCTATCCTTAATGGCAGTATAGTTCCACAGAAAGGGAGTATAAACATCAATGGATATTCCATTGACAACAAGAAGGCTAAGGCACTGATAGGCTTCGTGCCACAGGATGATTTGCTGATAGAGGAACTGACTGTATATCATAATCTGTATTATACGGCCAAACTTTGTTTTGACGGTATGCCGGAGGATGAGATAGACCAGCGGGTGACAACGACACTGAAAGACCTCGGACTGTATCAGGCAAAGGATTTGAAAGTGGGTTCCCCGATAAAGAAGATAATATCCGGAGGACAGCGCAAAAGGCTTAATATAGCCTTGGAACTGTTGCGTGAGCCGGCTGTGTTGTTTCTTGACGAGCCTACGTCCGGACTATCTTCTGCTGACACCGAGAATGTCATATCACTATTGAAAGAGCAGACGTACAGAGGTAAACTTATAGTTACTAACATACATCAGCCATCTTCGGATGTGTATAAACTGTTTGACAGACTCTGGCTGCTTGACAAAGGTGGTTATCCGGTGTATGACGGTAATCCGATAGAGGCTATAACATACTTCAAGACCGCCGCCAACTATGCGGATGCAGATGCCAGTACTTGTCCGGTATGTGGCAACGTGAATCCGGAGGTTGTGCTGAATATCATAGAGGAAAAGGCTCTTGACAGCAAGGGGCAGGTGTCAGGAGAACGTAAGGTGACACCGGAAAGATGGCATCAGATGTATCTTGAAGGCAGGGAAGTGGGGGATGCTCCCAAGAAATTCTCCATACCGTCTACAGAACAGAAACAGCCGAATGCGTTTAGGCAATGGTGGATATTCATATGTCGTAATGTGATGACGAAGGTAACCAATGCGCAGTATATTGCCATAACATTACTGGAAGTTCCGCTACTGGCGTTGGTATGCGCATTGCTGACACATTATACTCCGCCGGAGGGAGAATATTCCGTGATGGACAACAAGAACCTTGTGTCGTACCTTTTCATGGCCGTCATTGTGGCAACCTTTGTCGGGATGAGTGGTTCGGCTGAGGAGATAATAAAAGATAGGGCCTTGCTGAAGAGAGAGAAGTTTCTGCGGCTGTCATACCATAGCTATATATGGTCAAAAGTGGTGTTGATGGCGGCGGTGTCTCTTGTGCAGACTCTGCTTTTTATTGTTGTAGGTAACAGCATAATGGGTGTGACAGACCAGTTTCTTGTATGGTGGGGGATACTGTTCGTAACGGCGGTGCTTGCCAATCTGACTGGATTGTTGCTCTCGCAGTGTCTTGAGTCAGTGGTGGCTATATACATAACTATTCCTATTCTGCTCATCCCGCAGATATTACTGTGTGGATTAGTGGTGAGTTTTAGTGACTTGACGCCGAACAGTACTACTGGCAATGTGCCGGCCGTCGGCAATGTGATACCGTCCAGATGGGCGTATGAGGCTTTGGCGGTGGCTAACTATGTGGGCAATGACTATGAAAGAGACTTCTTTGAACTTGACAAGGAAAAGTACGAAACGGAATATTTCCGTCACGGATTCATTTATCAGTTGCAATGTGCCAATGAAACAATGAACTCTGAGCGCTTGAATGGGAAGGAGATTAATCCTGCCAACATGACGGTTATGAAAAATGAGTTGCCGTATCTGGCGGCAATTTGCAGTATGAAACCGTATGATGGCAAGTATGATTATCAGTCTTTGTCCGCATATCTGGAGAAGGCGGAGCAGAAGATGATAGATATAGGCAACATTGCAACGTTGACCGCAGACCGCATGATGCAGGAAAGGGTGGATGAGATAGGAAAGGATGGTATGCTGGCATTGAAACGAGCCAGCTTCAACCTGAAACTGGAATCGCAGTTGGCTGGGCATGATGCTAAGCAGCTGTGTGAGGTTGTTGAAGGGTATATAGTGCCGCGAGCGGGGTTTGTGTATCTTACACCGCGCAGCACAAACGGGAATGCACCGTTTTATAGTTGTGAGAAACGCATTGGTAGTTTGACGATACCTACGCTGTGGTTCAATATGACGGTGATGATTCTGATGTGTTTCGTAGCGATAACACTTCTTCTTCTGGATTTTCCCGGAAGATATATGAGAAAATAAACAAAAGAAAAAACATTAATAAATTAATAACAAAACAACAAAGACAAGAATTATGAAAAAGATTTCATTCCTTGTAGCTGCTGCGGCAGCACTTGTATTTGCTTCTTGTGGAGGCAAGAAGGCAGAGGTTAACCAGGACTCTAAAGACTCAGTATCTTTCGAACAGTCACAGATTGAACAGAAGATTATGGGTGAGTTGGATTCCATTGCCAATTTATATACCGCTCTTCCTGCTATATCAGGAGTGTATTCTAATGGTAAAATCAATCTTTCAGAAGATGAGATAAAGGTTAAGCCTACTTATCTGATGGATCCTAAGAGTATAGATGACCTTAGTCTGCTTTCACAGAAATACCGTGCTTTAGGTGTACTCGTTGTAGACGCAAAGGTTGCAGAACTTTACAAGATGGATGTGGATGCCTATAAGGCTGCCATTGCAAAGATTGCCACCGATGTGAATGACCCCAGCATAAAGTACCATGAGACTTATTCTGTGGAAGAATTTAAGAGGCAATATGCTTCTGCGAAGGATAACGGACGTATCAACTTCTTCTGGGAGACAGCAACTTCCACAGTGGTTGAGAATCTTTATGTTATATCCCAGAATACGGATAAGTTCCTTCCTGCATTCACAGATAAGTCTGCATCAGACTTTACTTATCATATAGCATTGCTGAAGTTGTCTCTTGACGACCTTGCAGCATACGATGTGAAAATCAAGGAACTTGCTGAAATCCTTGCACCACTGAATGAAATTAACGCCATCAGCGTGGAGCAGTTCAAGGAACAGCTTGCAAAGATGAAGCCGCAGATTGAGACTGCACGTGCTCAGATGCTGAAGTAATTTAGTATCCGGTAGTCTTTCGGAAAGATATAACGAAAAGACATAAAATGTAAAAAAGGTAGGTTCTGTATTTGATACGAACCTACCTTTTTTGTTGGTGTATTATGAAATGCTTTCTTTGCAAATGACTTGCTTGTGTAAGAGAGCCATATTACTTTTCTGATTCAATCAGACATTCTTTTAACCATGTCCTGTCACCTTCGTCATCCAATAATGGTAACAGTGTGTCTATAACCCTTTGGTGATAGTCGCGAAGCCATCCCGTTTCCTCATCTGTCATCATGTCCCACATAATAGGTGTGGTGTCAATAGGACAAAGGGTCAAGGGCTCCATGCACAGGAATTTCCCGAACATCGTTTCTGCACCCGGTATTATGAGCATGGTGTTTTCTGTGCGAATGCCGAATTGCCCTTCAATGTACAGTCCGGGTTCATCCGTCACGGTCATTCCTGCGTGAAGAGGTGCCGGAGTCCAGTCCATGCGTATGGCATGAGGTCCCTCATGGACGGAAAGGTGAGCTCCGACGCCGTGTCCTGTGCCGTGAAGGTAATTCATACCCTCACGCCATACCACGCTGCGTGCTATGGCATCTATCTGCGTGCCCGTCGTTCCGTCAGGGAATTGTAGCCTTGCAATGGCTATGTTGGCTTTTAATACCAGCGTGTAGGCCTTGCGCATGGCATCGGTAAGTGGGCCGAGGGCTATGGTTCGGGTGATGTCTGTGGTGCCGTCGGCGTATTGTGCTCCGCTGTCAATCAGTATCAGCCCTTCTGGTTTGACTTCTGCGTCAGATGTGGTAGTGGCTGAATAGTGTACAATGGCTCCGTGCGCATTATAGCCCGCGATAGTGCTGAAGGACAAATCCTCAAACATAGGATTGCCAGAGCGGAACTCTTCCAGTTTGTCGCTAATGCTTATCTCTGTCTGCCCACCGGCTTTGACTGCGGGCTTCAGCCAGTGCAGGAATTTGACCATAGCCACACCGTCGCGCAGCATGGACTGTCTGAAACCCTCAATTTCCGCATTGTTCTTAACTGCTTTCATTGCAGAGACAGGCGATTCAGCGTCAATGGCGTGGTCGGCAATGATATTGTATAATGAGAAACATGTAGTCTTGCTGTTGCATAGTATTTTTTCTTCTCTGTGCTTGTTCAGAAATTGTGCGAAGTTGTCGTATGGATACACATCTACTCCTGCCTCTTTCATTTGGCTTGTTGCCTCATCTGTCATGCTGGCTGCGTTTGCGAAGAGACAAACCTCCGTATTGCTTATGTAGAGAAAAGAGATAAAGACAGGCGTGTATGCTGCGTCACATCCACGTAAGTTCATGGTCCATGCTATGTCCATAAGGTCTGTGGTGATGTGGGCCTGACAGTTATGTTCTCGTATTTCTCTCCTGATTCGCGTAATTTTACTACTGGTGCTTTCTCCTGCATAGTCAATGGGGTGAATGCGGATGGTGCCGCAAGGCCGTGGGGGTCTGTTTTTCCATAGTATTTGCATGGCATCATAGTTGGTGCGGACCGTTATGCCGCCAAGTTTGCGCAATTCCCGTTGCATAATGGTAACCTCTGCATAATTCATTGTCATGCCATCTACGGCTACGTATGTGCCGCCGTATGCTGACAGTTTCTGTGCAATCCATTGCATAATGGTGGGTGTTTCGGCAAGGCCGGATTTCATCAGTATGAAACCGGTGCCCTCCAACTGCTGCTCTGCTTGTAGGAAATAGCGCGAGTCAGTCCACAGGGCAGCCTCTGTCATTGTTACTACAGCAGTGCCGGCAGAACCGGTAAAACCGCTTATCCATTGGCGTGCATGCCAGTGACTGGCAGGGGTTTCGCTGTTGTGTGGATCGGTGCTGGGGAATATTATAATGTCAATGCCTTCTGCACGCATTTCATGCCGCAGTTTCTCTATACGTTCGGTAATGTTGTTCATGATGATGTATTTTGCAAAATAGACTTTGCAAAGTTAGTACAATTTGGGTGTTGTGACAAAAGAAATGTAAAATAATTTCGGTATTACCATATTTTTTACTAATTTTGCAATGTAATATAACAAGATTAAGGATAATACAACTTTAAATTATTTATTAGGATTATGGCATTTTTGACAAACGAAAAGCTTACTATCGTCGGCGCAGCCGGTATGATCGGTTCTAACATGGTACAGTCAGCACTCATGATGGGACTGACAAGTGAAATCTGTCTCTTCGACGTGTTCTCACCGGAAGGCGTTGCAGAGGAGATGCGTCAATGCGGATTCGGCAATGTTAAAATCACTGCAACAACGGATGTCGCAGAGGCTTTTACCAATGCTAAGTATATAATATCTTCAGGTGGTGCACCTCGTAAGGAGGGTATGACACGTGAAGACCTGCTTGCCGGCAACTGTAAGATAGCAGAGGAACTTGGTCTTAACATCAAGAAATACTGCCCAGACGTTAAGCATGTCGTTATAATCTTCAACCCTGCTGACCTTACGGGTCTCGTAACACTTCTGTACTCAGGATTGAAGCCTGGACAGGTTACAACACTTGCAGGTCTTGACTCTACACGTTTACAGTCTGCCCTTGCAAAGAAGTTCAATGTACAGCAGAGTAACGTTACAGGGTGTAGAACATTCGGTGGCCACGGTGAGCAGATGGCTGTGTTTGGTTCTAAGGTTAAGATTGGTGACCGCAATCTCATCGATATAATAGGTACAGATGAATTCCCAGAGGAAGAGTGGGCTGCAATGAAGACTGCTGTAACACAGGGCGGAAGTGCAATCATAAAGCTCCGTGGACGTTCTTCTTTCCAGAGCCCATCATATCTTTCTGTAGAAATGATTCGTTCTGCAATGGGTGGTGAGTCTTTTGCATGGCCTGCTGGAACATACGTAAAGAATGGAAAATATGACCATATCATGATGGCTATGGATACTACTATAGACAAGGATGGTTGTCATTACACTGTACCACAGGGAACAACAGAGGAAAATGCAAAACTGGATGCTTCTTACCAGCATCTTTGCAAAATGCGTGACGAACTCGTTACGTTGAATATCGTTCCTGAAATAAGTAAGTGGAACGAAATAAACCCTAACCTCTAAGAGAAGACTCTTACGTTACCCAACCAACAAGAAACCGCACCGAAGGTAGTATACCTAAGGTGCGGTTTTCTTGTTAGGTGGGGTGTTAGGGAAGTGTACGAATTTGGTTTTATAGTGATTATTCATTGATGAATTAGGACCGACAACTCGCTCGGTGCGTAGTAATGCTTGCCTGAGCAGGAAATCACCAGACAATTACTTGTTGGATTTATCTTTAGAATTTTCTTCCACCTATAATATGATAAAAGGTAATCCAAAGAATTTTCATGTCAAACCAAAAAGAACGGTGCTCAAGATAATAAAGGTCGAGTTCCAGGCGCTTGAGCATCTTCTCCATTGTGTCTGTATATCCGTTGTATAGTGTGGCGTAACTGGTAACGCCAGGTCTTATCTGGTAAAGAAGGCTGTAACGTGGGTCATGTTCCATTATCTGGTCAATAAAGAACTTCCGTTCCGGACGGTAACCGATAAATGACATATCCCCACGCAATACATTCCATAATTGTGGCAGTTCGTCAAGATGGTGGGAACGTAGCCATCGACCGGTATTGGTGAGGTGAGGATCATTTTCATTGTCAATCAGTGATGGGCCGTCTTCCTCACAGTTGGTTTTCATTGTGCGGAATTTGAAAATAAAGAAAGATTTGCCGAAACGGCCGATTCGCTCTTGCTTGAATATGACTGGTGTGCTGTCTCCAAGCAAAACGAGAATGTAGCAGATGAGAAACAATGGGGAGAACAGGATGATGCACAATGAAGAGACTATTATGTCAAATAGTCTCTTCATCCAACCTTGCTTGTGTCGAATATTATATAATTGATCTTTCAAAAAAGTTTTTTTAGTATTATACTATACTAATAAACGTGAACAGAGTGGTTTTATTGTTTTTTCGCATGAAAAACTAACTGCTGGTTTTTATTACACAATAATTGACAGATATACACGTTCTTTTTATAAAACCATTTGATAATGCACATATTAGCAATTCTATTATTGATTTTCATATTGACATTCTGTTTAGGAGTGTTACTGACACCATATATCGTAAAATTGTCGAAAGAGTTACATCTGTATGATATGCCTGATAGTCGTAAGGTTCATCAGTTGCCGATACCACGTATGGGGGGGATGGCATTTCTTCCGGTTGTAACGATAGCAATATCCATTATTCTTGTTATATTGTTCCGTTTGAACTGTGATGTGGGTTTTTTATGGAAAGATTCTGTGGTCCAGCATTTCTTCGCATATATGGCTGGTGCAATGATGTTATATACGATTGGTCTGTATGACGATATACATGGGGTAGGATATAAGGTGAAGTTCCTGATACAGATAATAAGTGCCACACTGTTGTGCGTAAGTGGTCTGTGGGTGGCGGATTTCTCTCATGTGTTCTTTATTGACGCTGTACCTTATTGGGTTGGCATGCCCGTAACCATATTGTTTGTTGTGTATGTAACTAATGCTGTAAACCTTATTGATGGTATCGATGGCTTGGCATCGGGATTGTCTTGTCTGGCATTGTTTGTGATAGCATTGCTTGATTTGATAGTACTTGATACAGTGTGGGCAATGCTGTCTATTGCCTATCTTGGCGTGGTGTCGTCATTTTTCTATTTTAATGTGTTTAATAGGAAATTCAAGACTTTTATGGGAGATGCAGGTTCTTTGACATTAGGGTTTACCTTGGCATTTCTTGTATTGCACTTCTGGCAACTGCATCCAGTATGGAATCCACACTTTCACAATATCGGTATTGTCGCCATGAGTACACTTGTCATCCCCATGTTCGATGTTGTGCGTGTATTCGCCTCACGGATAAGGGATGGTCGCAATCCCTTCCTTCCTGACAAAAACCATATACATCACAAACTTTTGCGTGCGGGACTTTCTGGTCACCAGACTATGATAATCATATTAATGCTTGCATGCATTTTCATTGTATTGAATTACTTTGTCGCTGCATATATGAGCCAGACCTTGATTGTTGTGCTGGATGTAGTCTTGTTCATTTTGATGCATTGTTGCATTAACATTTTTATTGCAAGAAAAGAAAAAGTGACAGGAGCAGGATGGAGCAGAAGTTATTGATGTACTTTTGGCGTTTGTGTTTAATCAAAGAAAAGTCTTTTTCTTTTGGGATATCCATAAAAGAAACCGAATTTCTTCCAATAAGCAAGGTGGCTTTTTAGAAAAATCTTGGCGTATTTGTAACTTGAACGGGCTCGGCGTGTACCCATGTATGTTATTGTCATTTTGGGGTAATATACTATTTCATATCCGCTTTGCCTGATGCGTGTACACCAGTCTAAATCTTCAGCATACATAAAGTAACTTTCGTCCAATCCTTTAGTCTTTTGGTACGCATCACGTGATACCATTATGAAAGCACCAATAATCCAGTCTACTGTTTGTGCCTTAGAGTAATCCATTTTGTCAAGAATACAGAATTTGTGTTTAATTAAACGCACTAATTGTCGTTTGATATAGCATGGTAGTGATACATATTTTCTTGCTGTATCCTGAATGTTTCCATCTTTATCTATCATTTTGGGACCTATTGCTCCAACAGATGGATGCTGTTTCATGAAATCAATAATTTCTGATAGTCCCGAAATGATATTGCAATCGGAATTCATAATTGCCCTAAAATGCCCCTTGGCAATTTTCAATCCCTCGTTCATGGCGTATGCAAAACCTCCATTGTGAGAATTGAAAAGCCATACAACTCCACTATATGTGGAAATTATCCTATTCTGTTCCTCAAAAGAATAACCGGAGTTGGAAGATACAATTATTTCACATGTAGTATCAACTTTATTAACTATTGAGTTAACGCATGTGGTTATTTCTTTCAAAGAATGGAATTCAACAATGATTATCGATAAATCAATCATAAGTTTGTATTCAGATTATATAAATTTACGGCACAAATGCAATGTTATTTCATTGTTATCAATCTCAAATAAGTTGTGTTGAGATATGTTTCTGTCTTATGTTTATAAGATTTCCACCTTTCTTTTGCTTTTGAGGACTTAGAAATTACATCTTCTCTTGTTAATGAAGTGAAAAGTCCAATAATAGACTCTGCTGTCTCATCCACAGCATATCCGATGCCAAGATTTTGTACTTTATCACCAACAATTATACCAATAGTAGTAATTATTGCCTTTCCGACAAACATACATTCGTAGAACTTATTGGGTGCTGCATACAAATGATTCGGATTCTTTTTAGAGTACATCGCATATATAATATCTGAATTATACATAATATTGAGACCATATTGATAATCCACCTTTCCATGATATCTTATATAAGGTGATAAGTTTTGTTTCAATTTATTAGTAATAGTTGCATCACCATATCCCGCTATGTTGAGATTGTATGTCCCTTTTAATGCTCCATCAATTAGTTCATCCAGACACCTGTCTTTGGTAAATCCACCTACGTATGCTATAGTAAATAGATTATTGCCAAAAAGGAAAGAGTCATCTTTCTGTAAGAAAGAATCGTTAGTAAAAGATGGTATGTTCTGAAGAACACTAACCTTTTCCTCAATGTTATAGGGAATCTGTTTCAATCTTTCAGGCTCGCAAAGAATCAAGTGATTGGACAGTTTTACACTGATTTTCTCCATTATCGAAAAAGCCAATAATACAATGCGCCCTTGATTGAAAAGCGTATCAGAAATCCAATCAAAAACATCAAAAATTATAAAGGTCTTGTGGCGGCACAATATTTTGTATATTGCAGCAGGAAAAGCGGCATCAAGATCGCAAGCATGGATAATTAGGTTGTCTCTGAATGAGAACAGTACTTTTACTATAAAAGACATCCATTTAAGGCGGTCAATGATTGCTGCAATTCCACCTTGGTTATATTTACTCCTGATATTACAATAGATGGCGTTGGGCAATCTTTCAGAATCCCCTAATCTATCCCATGCTATTATTTTATAATTAATGCCATTCTTATCAAGATAGTTAATATATTTTTTTAATCTTGAGTCAGAAACGATGTCATTACAACGAATTAATACTATCATATCTTCTTTAGAATAGCTACAATTCTTTCGCAGGCATATCCATCCCCATAGGGATTTACTGCTTTACTCATCTTTTCGTAAGCTTCTTGGTCATCTAACAGAATACTTACCTCATTCATTATTTTGTCATAGTCCGTTCCTACCAAATGGACTGTTCCAGAAGACAAAGCCTCTGGTCTTTCTGTTGTATCTCGCATAACCAAAACAGGTTTCCCAAGACCTGGGGCCTCTTCTTGTATTCCACCAGAATCCGTGAGAATCAATGTGGATTTTTCCATGAGATAAACGAAATCCAAATATTTCAATGGTTCTATAAAGAACAAGTTGCTTCTCTTGGCAAGATCATCGCCTAATACTATTTTGATTGGCTTTCTAACGTTAGGATTAAGGTGCATTGGATATACAAAGTCAACATCAGGATACTTCATTGAAAGATCTTTTATTGCGGTGACAATATTTATAAATCCTTTTCCAAAGTTTTCCCTCCTGTGTCCGGTAATCAGAACGAGTCTTTTGCCCGTATTCAATCTGGATACATTGTATCTTGACGTTACGAGAGATTCTATTATTGATTGTGCGAGAACTTTGTCATTTTTCATTTTATCCACAACGAAATGGAGGGCATCTATAACTGTATTTCCTGTTACATAAATCTTTCCATGTACGTTCTCGGATCTCAAATTCGTTTGAGATAATGTTGTTGGAGAAAAGTTATATGAAGATATTCTCCCTGTGACCTGACGATTCATTTCTTCTGGCCAAGGGCTATAAATGTTATTTGTGCGGAGTCCTGCTTCTATATGCCCAACAGGAATTCTTTGATAAAATGCAGCTAAGGCAGCTGCTGTGGATGTCGTTGTGTCTCCATGAACAAGAACGATATCTGGGCGACAACTTCTAAATACATTGCGTAGGCCTAACAATACGCGGGATGTGACGTCTGTTAAGTCTTGTCCTTGTTCCATTATATTGAGATCATAGGTTGGTTCGATATCAAATAAGTCAAGAACTTGATCCAGCATTTCTCTGTGTTGTCCTGTAACGCAAACTATTGTATTAAAGCAAGAAGATTCTTCTTGAAGTTTCTTGACGAGAGGACACATCTTTATTGCTTCAGGACGTGTACCAAATATTAGCATTATATTTTTCATACTCATAATAAACAATTGGTTTCTTTAATAGCTTCAGCTAAGGCGTTAATATAACCATGACCATATTTAAGGTCAGGTTCCATATAATTACCTTCTCCCCATTCGTTCCATGATTTAAGAATTATAATCTGTTCTTCTTCAGGCTTGTTTCGTACCATCTCAAGTGCTTGTTTCGCTAATTGTTTGAAATAGCGTGGTTCAGCATCTGTGAAAACGGTTCCATATACCCCAGAACGGGGGGTGTGATCCCAGTTGGGTACGATGACAGGAATAACTTCCCTTTCATTACAACTGGGATGAAGCATATATTTTATTGCCTCTTTGTATTTGTATATCATTGGGATATGTAGATACTTGCGACCGATTGTCCTAAGTGCTTTTTTCCATTTGGGGCTGACATGATAGATGTTGATATAGTCAACATTGTGTAGCGCATTGAATCCTTGTGCTAGCAATACATCTTTGTGCTCACTATTATAGTCTGTTGCGACAAAGTAAAAATCGTTGAGACCATTTTCTCTCGCTAATTTTCTCCATGTTATTATAAAATGTTCAACATCCTTGAAATGAATGGCATCATAAATGGCATAGAATAATTTACCATTTACACGTACATATCGTTTATCTTTGAATGCGGGTAATAAATGGTAGAAATGTGTTGTGTAATCCTCTTCTCCCGGATACAACTGTTCTGCCAACAGAATATCTTTACCTTTCTCCTTGGGATTCCACAATTTCTTGTACCAAGAATGGTTTGCCCAGTTAAGGCAAAAAGGAAAGTCTGGTTTGCCTGACTCTACGACTTCTTCAAAAGGACGTTGCATCAGTTGTTTTCCATTACCGAACCAATATTCGTAGTAGCAGAAGGCTTCAATGCCAGCTTTGTGTGCAAGTTGTGCTTGCTCCTCACGTACTTCTGGAATACGTAGGTCATAAAATCCCAAATCAGCGGGGATGTGTGGTTGGTAATGTTTAGGGAAAAGGCTTTGTGCACGAGCAACATTGGTCCACTCTGTAAACCCTCTGCCCCACCATTCATCATTTTCTGGGAAAGGATGATATTGAGGTAGATATAATGCGATGATTCTTGGTTTCATAAGCCATTAGTTTGTCAGTAGATGTATGAGATGTTGTAAATTTGTTTCTTGTCTCTGATGCACTTCTGTATATCTTTTAATGGATTTTCTCTCATACTCAGGTTTCGTTCTGTCTGTTAATTGGCAGAAGGCACGGAATATGTCATTTTCGTAGAAGGGAGAGAAATAAATGGGTGCGTCTCCTAAAATTTCTGGTACCGATGTTACGTTTGTTGCAAGTATAGGTTTACCGAATTTCATTGCTTCTAATGGGGGATAGCCAAACCCTTCAAAGAAAGATGGATAGATAAGAGCGTAGCAGTTTTTATACGCATGAACCAAGTCAGACTCTGTCAGCATAGGCAAGTCAATGTGGTTGGTGCATAGGTTTTGTTTGCCAAATCCTAAGGTTATAAGATAAATGTCATGCTGTTTGTCAGATGTGCAGGTCTTGATGTATTTTGTGAAAGCGTTTATAGCTTTAAGCGCATTTTTCCCCGGTCTGCCTGCGCTGACTAATAGGAAATACTTCTTTTTAGCAAGAATAATATCTGCCAGTCTTATATTGTCTATATTCTTGTTGCTTTCCATTATGCGTTCAGGACTGTACAGCACATGAATTCTGTCTGCATGTAATCCGTGATAAAAAATCAGAGCATATTTTGTATATTCCGATACCGTGACGCAATACCATTTGTGATAGTTTGTTAATGTCTTTATCATATTTGCATGAGATGAGGCAATGTAACGTTTCCCGCCTTTTATTGCTATTATTGTTCTTGCGATTGCTTGTCGTATCTTGTGATAGAAAGAAGAGTGTAAGGCCAGATAACTATATAGACGTATGTTCTCCATTTCCTCGTCGTGCAAATCATGTGTGACTGTTATTATCTCACAATCTATGCCTCGGAAATCATATCTCGTTGCCCACAGTTGAGTAAGGCCGATAAAGATTTTATTTATGTTGTATTCCTTGGCTATATCAGATAATGTGCTGCCATGTATATCTATGATATCTGAACAAATACCTTTTAGTCTTTTAGGAGTGAGGTCTTCGTATGCATAACTACGGTAGGAAGAGTCTACGATACCAATGATATTTACATTACAATTATTCTTGCTTGTATAGTCACATAGAGAGTAGAATATGCGTCGTACATACTCCGAGCCTCCCCCTTTGGCTATCTGCGTTGTTATCAAATCGAATAATATATTCATGGTGAATGTCTGTTTTAATAAATAACTATGTGAAAGGGATATTCCAGATACATTTGTAATCTAAATTGTGTGAACGTTCTTTCTTCTTTCTTGCTGGAACGCCTGCGACAATGCTATAAGGTTCTACATCTTTTGTAACAACAGCTCCTGCACATACAATGGCTCCTTTGCCGATTGTCACACCTTGAAGGATTGTGCTTCCAACTCCTATCCAAACGAAATCTTCTATTATTATTGGCATACATTTGCCTTGAAAGGTCTTGGAATTAGGATAATGTCCAGCAGTGACAATGTTTACCCTATGTGATATAGACACATTATTTCCAATTGTGATGCCACCGCGTGCATCAAGAAGACACTCACGGTTTATGTCGGAGAACTTTCCTATTCGGAACATCTTCGGAGTCATAAAATAGGTATTCTTGGATATAAACGTCCCTTTACCTATATTAATCCCTAATTTTCTTAATAAACAAAGTCTTATGCTCCATGAAGGAATGTGTGGCATTATATCGTTCAGGAAATACTCATAGACAAGATTCCTAAAATAACGGAAGATTGGGTTGTTCTTAATATAGAAAGACAGAATTGTCCTTATGTAATGTGATGTTTTCGCTTTTCTACCCTCTCCATATTGGGTTGTGATTCTATAATTGAATTTAAGGCTTTTAAGGAGATTGTTGGAGACACCTTCTACTTGATAAGTCTGAATCTCTATTGGGCATTTTTGAAATCTGCATCCATTATGGTACATACGGTATATTGCATCATAGTCAAGGGCAAAGCCATATTCTTGCTTTTTGTTAGTGTCATAAAGAAACTTCTTCTGTATTTGTGTTCGCATTAATGAACATCCATGACGATAAATAGCCTCATATTCTAACCTGCTTATATCATCTCCTGCTTCTATGTGATTGTCTTGTATGCCATTGTCGGCGATGGCATTACCATATAATATGTCAATATCAGTGTTATCCTGATAAAGGATAATCTCTTCAAGGACTTTTTTATTACAATATCTGTCGCCGCAGTTCAGAAAGTTTATCCATGAACCGGAAGCATGGTTTATACCTTTATTCATAGCTTCATAAATTCCTCCATCTGGTTCGGAACACCAAAAGGAAATCTGGTCAGAATATTCTTGTATTATGCCAACTGTCCCATCTGTGGAGCCTCCGTCGATGACTATATATTCTTTCTCTTCCCACGTTTGAGAAAAGAAACTTTCCATAGTCTCACGGATGTGTTCCACATCATTAAAAACAACTGTTATGACACTAATCTTTTGCATGATAATATTTCTTCAATTTGTCTATGTTAAATAATAACTGCGATTTCATTTCTTCCAAATTCCTTGTGCGTTACCTTGAATGATAAGCATGTCTTGATAGAATATAATCATTGCATATATGAAATAGCAGATAGCCATACATCCCACAATACCACATAGTCCAAAATTATTTCCCATTATATGAATGAGGCACAGATATATCACCGTTATGACTATTGATGTAATTAATTGCACTCTAATCATATTAAGACCATTTACAAGAAAGGTCATACAATTTGTGAGGTTAAACATAGATATATATGCGAAGGTTACCAATGATAGTGACCAATGGATATGCACAGTTTCTCCTATCCACAGTCTGTAAAACCAAGGGGCAATAATGAATAGAATTAACCCAAACAAGGTTAATGTGAACCAGATAATTATAGTTCTGCGAAAAGACTTCTTAATCCATTCTAAATTATTCTGGACATAAGCGTCAGTGTAAGCATTCCAGAATGGAGTAAGTATTATTCCATATAAAATGGCAAGCAAATTAAAATATTTGTAGGCAATACCATAATATGTTACGGATTCTGGCCCGCAATATTGGGTGATGAATATATTTGATGCACCAAATATAACGAGACAACTGGTAATCTGTATGATAAAGAACCCTGTGCCTTTGCTTATGATGTTTCTTCCTAAATGCCAGTCTAAATACTTAAATGAAGGGCGTAATTGTCGATATTTGTTGAAAGTTGGAATCGCTGCAATACAAAATACTAATACAGGAGGAATTGTAAATGCGGTGACAATATGTAACAGATTTCCTTCGGAATAGATAGATATGCAGCATACTGTAGCAAGTGAAGCCACATTACCTATTACTCCCATCAAATCATTTAGTACAGGTAATTGCATTGCTACAAATATAATACCTATATTTTTTACGACGAACAATGTCAATGTCATTAAAATAGCGATGAGAAAAGATGAAACCAAGACTTCGTTACTGCTGTTTGTCGTATTGAATACCTCTTGCATATTAACAAATGGAATAGCAATGACTACTATAATGGCGAGTATGATTGCTACTATTGTCAGCAATATGAATGTGGTGGATATATATTTCCTTGCTAACTCATATTCATTTGTTGATATAGCCTCTGTTAGATAGTTGCGCATACCATTTCCAAGACCAATGTCGAAAAAGGAAATCCAATATAGGATAGAAGAGAGTGTAAGCCATACTCCATACGTTTCTACGTCCAGATAATGGAGCGTTACTGGAACGATGAGAAATGATGTTAACATCGCAATTCCTTTCAAGCCAAGAGCCCCAATAATATTCTTTAAGATAAGTATCGTTCGGGAGTCATCGCTTCTCTTTATTGCTTGTAATAGTGTGGCTATTTTGAATGTCATTATTATTAGTCGTCTGTTTCGAATGTTTTGTTGAAGATGGCTTGTCTTTCTTGTTGGGTTTTGCCTCCCAAGAGCAAATTGTCATATTCTTGTATTGGGGCGTTTATATTTAGGGTTAGCATATAAATACAATACAGGTATATTAATCCTGCTAAAAGTTTCTTGTTGTTGTCTATATAAAGAATCTTCACAACATCAATCCATAATACCCAATAGGAGAAAACAAAAATATCTGATAGTCTTGAACTAAGCTCCTTAAATTCTCCAAGTATGTAGTACATGAAAAAATAAATCAATAAACTGTTTATGATTATTATTCGATTTTGGTACTTTAATATTATTTCATCATAATACAGAAAAACCAATGCTACGAGCCCAACTTTTTCCATAGTTCCTGTCGGTGACAAAGCCCTGGAAGAAGTTAATGCTTCTGTATAGAATTGTGCCTTATCCCCCAAGACCCCTTCTATACCCATTACTTGTAATATCATTAAGAATATAGATATGTTGCTTATGTAAAAAATAAAGAATATGAAAAATAGTCCGAGGAATACCCATTTGTTTGTCTTCTTATGTAAAAAGAAATACAATGGAAAGAATAATATGGAGGATAAATGAAAACACAAAGCAATTGCACAAATAGAGAAATACTGTAATGGCTTTCTCTTTGCTATGAATTCTAAAGCATTCAGAAATATGAAAATACTGATAGCATTACGAAGAAGGTTGAACATTATCATCAGTCCTTCGAAAGCGATGAAAAGCATAAAGACAAATGCTATATTATCAATCTTCCATCTCCTGAGAAAACGTATAAACAAGAACGTATTGATTGTCGTAATAACAATAACAAGAAAAGCATATTCATTTATCAGGCTTTTGCATAATAAACATAACAATGTGAATCCTGGCTCATGTACTACGGCTTTATGTTTCTCATTTGTAAAGGTAAAAAGGTCTTCCCATTCTATTTTATCCAATAGCTCAGAATAACTAGTCCAATCACTGTATACATATCCCCTAAAAGCAAAGAAAATGAAAAATACAGCAATAGAAGTAATAGTTATATACCTTTTTCTGTTTTCATCTTCTGATTTCTCATATAGAAAGGCACATATACTAAAAAATGTTAGGATAAATATGTATGGTAGAGAATAAAGCATTATGATTTTTTCATGCTCATTTTTCTTTTCTTGTATAGGTCTCGTGCATAAAGAATCCATACAGTGTCAAGCAGAACGCCAACAAACATAAATATTATTACAGTGAATATTCTTGGTCTACTGCTTGCCCTGTAAGGCATATATGGATTTTGTATAATGGTAAAAGCTGGTGTGCGTTCCTGTACCTTCGCCTGGGCTTGTTGTACTTGTGCTGCCATTTGGGTATATACGGTATACCTCATCTGCATTTCATCTTCAAGTTGATCTCGTTTTGTTTTATATGATTCTAACGATACGTCCATATTCGCATCAGCATATGAGGCATAAATATGTTGGGCTTTTTCATAAGCATTCCTACTTTCGCGCATTAATGTTTGGTAGTGCGCCAGATCAATGCGCGCCTTTTTGGTACGATAGTTTGTGATATATTTCTGAAGTCTCTTCTGTAATGTATCCGCCATGATTGTAGCAACCATTGGATCCTGATCCGTTACACCTATCGTAATTTCGCTTGTCTTCTTGTCAATCAAACAAGTAATGGATTTGCTGATGCTTGCACATATTTCGCTATTCTTTTTTGATATTTTTAAGGGATCCTTAGTACCTGCTGCCTGTCCCGTGGGTTCTGGCTTCTGTATAGATGCCATGATCCATGCTTTCGGGTAATCCCAAAAAGGCATTTTCATGTCCTGTTCCAAATGTTGAAGATATGTACGCTGTGTGTCGTCATCTTTCAATCTTACAGGTACATCAAAGAGTTGCAAGATGAAATCTGTGGATGCAAATACATCTGGATACAATTCTGGATAAATGGCATCAACAGACGTTTTAGATCCCAAATCAATACCAAAATTAGAAGCCATATCTGCGAGATTGTCAGTTAATCCTAAACCGCCGGAAGACATTTCTGGTGCGAGAATTACCTGTGCCGTGTAAGATTTGGGCGTACTGAGGGCAACTATTATACCCAAAACAATAGAGATGCCGACAAATAAGGATAATATTTTCCATTCTTTAAGAATGTTTATGCCTAATGCCCAGAAATCTATTTCATTATGTATTTTCTTTCCTTCCATTTATTTGTCAATTCTTTCGTGGGATATTCTTTCTATATTAACAAAGACGGTGTGTAATGTCTTTTTAGCTTTTTGTCAGTCTCTTCTGAATATGTCACGTGTATAGACCTTGTCCGCTATATCGTCAAGGCTCGCATCGTAGCGGTTGGCTATTATAGCGTTACTCAGTTTCTTGAACTCGTTTATATCATTGACGACTTTTGAACCAAAGAAGGTAGAACCGTTTTCCAATGTCGGTTCATATATTATTACGGTGGCACCCTTTGCCTTTATCCTCTTCATTATACCCTGAATGGCAGACTGACGGAAATTGTCTGAATTGGATTTCATCGTCAGACGGTATACCCCTATTACAGGTGCTTCCACGCTTTCGGATGCCCCGAACTGGTTGTTGGAACTGTAAGCGTAGTAACCAGCTTTCTTCAGAACTGCATCAGCAATATAATCTTTGCGGGTACGGTTTGATTCCACAATGGCTGTCATCATGTTCTGCGGTACGTCCTGATAGTTGGCCAACAACTGTTTCGTGTCTTTTGGCAGGCAATAACCGCCGTAGCCGAATGAAGGGTTGTTGTAGTGTGTACCGATTCGTGGGTCAAGACCCACGCCACGGATTATAGCCTGTGTATCAAGCCCTTTTACCTCTGCATAGGTGTCAAGTTCATTGAAATATGACACTCGTAGTGCAAGATATGTGTTGGCGAACAGTTTTACGGCTTCCGCTTCTTTCATGCCCATGAAGAGTACATCGATATCTTTCTTGACAGCCCCTTCCTGTAACAGTGAAGCAAATGTATGTGCAGCATCCTCAAGGTGATTGCCGGCTATGGATTTTATTGCTTCGTTCTCTGCATTGTAATCACTGTCGTTTATCAGTTTAGGATAGCCTACGATGATACGTGAAGGATAGAGATTGTCGTATAGTGCCTTGCTCTCACGCAGGAATTCCGGTGAAAACAGTAACCGTAGTTTTTGTGAAGAATCCTTGTTCTCTGTCTTGAATTTCTGTGCATACTTTACATACAGTGAGCGTGTATAGCCTACTGGTATGGTTGACTTTATTATCATCGTTGCCTTTGAACCTGTACTTAGCACGAGGTCGATAACATCTTCTATATGATGTGTGTCAAAATAGTTCGTTACCGGGTCATAGTTCGTTGGTGCAGCTATTATTACGAAGTCAGCATCTTTATATGCTGCAGCCCCATCCAACGTAGCTTTTAGGTTCAACTCCTTTTCTGCAAAGAATTTCTCAATGTATTCGTCTTGTATAGGTGATATGCGGTTATTGATTTTCTCTACCTTTTCCGGTATTACGTCAACTGCTGTTACCTCATGGTGTTGTGACAGAAGTGTGGCCATGCTAAGACCTACATATCCTGTTCCTGCTACTGCTATTTTCATATTCTTGCTGCTTTATGTCGTTTGTCGTCCAGAAGTTGTGCCGGTACCATGTATATGTTACCATAATCAAACGTTGAAACGACAATTGAATTTATTTTATCAGATTTGCTATTGTTGCTATCATCGTTGCGATGGAAGCCGTGGATGTTCCAATGGCGAGCCATTGTGACAGTTGTGCGGCATCAGCCTTCGGCTTTGTCGGAACTATGATTTCCGACCCCGGCGTAGGCCTCTCTCCTTTTCCCATTTGGTTTACCCTTCCGTTCATGTGTACAATGTATGTGTGGCTTTTCCGTGCACGCTGTCCATATCCGCCGGCTTGGTTGATATAATACTTCGCCTTTTCTCCTTGTTTGTAAGCCACGGTGTTGGGGAACAGCACATCGCCGCTTATCTTCACGGTGTTGGTATATTCCGGTACAATGATACGGTCATGCTCACGCAGTACAAGGTCCTCGTCACCACCAGGGTTTGCCAAGGCCTTGTCAAGCTGTATACCTACATAATATTTTTCTCCCAAATCCAGCATCTTTGTATTGATGGAGTCTTTATCATCACTCTTCTGCTGTGCCATTTTCAGCACCTGCTTCATACGTAACCGTTCTTCGGGTGTAATGGCACGTTCCAGTCTTGCTCCCTTGATATATGCCGTTATGTTTGTACCTCCTGCAGACTTGATGATGTCAGACAGGCGTGTCTCGCGCTTGCTTAATGTATAGGAGCCAGGGAAATTCACTTCGCCGGTCACTGTTACATTTTGCTGCGTTATGTACCCCGGACTGCGGCGTACATACACCTCGTCGAACGGCTGCAATACAAATCCCTGTTCCCCATCCACTACAAATCCGTCTTTGAGTGCGAAACTATAAGTCTTGGCTATCAGAGTATCTGTTGTTGTGGCCTTTGCATCATAGATGCGCCGTGCTACGTCCACCTTTACCGTAGAGGCTGTTTCCTTCAGTCCTCCAGCCTGTAAAACGAAGTCTTCCAATGTCTCGTTATCGGCATAGCGGTAAATACCGGGATACTGCACCTCTCCATGTATAGTTACAGTGCGTTCTGTCTGGCTCTCTGTCTTTGTAGGTATGAAGAGTACGTCTTCGTTTAGTAGTGCCATGTCCGGTACAGTACCATTCATTATTCCCTCTACATCAACGCTTATCACTTTCAGCGTACGGTCCGTATTCATGCGATGCATCACGCCGCGTGCCGTGAACGCATCCTCTGTCACGCCATCACATTGCTCTAACAATCCGCGTACCGTAGTGAGGCTGCCCCCCAGTTGGTACATTCCCGGACGGAACACGGCACCCTTGACCTCTACCATGTTTTCGTAACGGTCAATGATTGAGTCCACGCTTGCCTCGTCGCCGTCTGCGACTTTAAAGGAACTCATGTCGAACTCATTGATATTGTAAACCGAGCGTTTCACACCGTTTTTACGCACAATACGTATGCTCTTTGTATAAGCGTCACTTTCAAAGCCGCCAGCATATTTAAGCAGAGACCCGATGCTCTCGTTCTTCTTCATTTCATAAAACATCGGACGTTTTATCTTCCCTGCAATGCTCACCATACTGTCGTAAGGTCCTACGACAATCACGTCATTGTCTGCCAGACGCACATTGCCCTTTAACTTGCCGTTGAGGATATAGTCATAGACATCCACTACTGTAACCAGTCTTCCTCCACGATACACTTTGATGTTACGCAACGTACCTATTTCGCTAATTCCGCCTGCCATATACAAAGCGTGAAATACACTGGCAAATGCTGACAGTGTGTATGTTCCCGGTGTCTTTACTTCGCCCATCACGTTCACTGTTATGGTGCGTGTCTGGCCCAATGACATTTTTATGCTACTGCTGCTGTAGCGGCTGCCGAGGGTAGAGCGCAGGCGGGCATTAGCCTGGCTTATTGTCAGTCCTGCTATATTTACAGGCCCATAACCCTCTATTGTGATGTCACCGTCAGGGCTGACAGTGTAAACTTCCGATTTCTGTGATGCACCATATATGTCAACCTTTACATTGTCACCAGGGCCTACTACGTAGTTCTGTGGCGTAGCGATATTCATTGCCGGTTCAAAAGTCAGTTCCGTATTGTTGAATATGTCACGTCCAAACACCCTGTTCCCCTTGTATAAGGTCTCTTCAGTTGTTGTCTTGATTACAGTCTCCTCTGTAGGTTCGTTGGCAGTCAGCGGTGTAGTCTCTCCGTCTTCCTGTTCCATTCCTATACTTTTTGTGGCGCGCTGCTTTTTCTTTTCATTGTTGCTGCGCATTATCTTGTCGGCATTGTTTGTTGCCTCGTCAGCAATGGCACCAGCCCCCTGACTTTTTATTTGCTTCTCATATTTCTGCCGTACACGACGTATCTGGTTGATGTCAACGCCCTTTTTCATCAGTTTCGTTACAATCTGTGATTGTGAAGTGCCAGAGTTATGTTCTGTCAGAACAAATTGCATAACCTGATCATCTGTCATTGATGATTGCGCTATGGCTTCAGCCATTCCCATCATGCAGATGATGGCAAGGATAAGTAGTCTTCTCATATTTCTTTGTCTTAGCAGGTGCTTTTTTATTGTTTTTTTAATATATAACGTGCCGTTTCGGGTAATATTGTGCGTTGTTCTCATTTCTTCGACTTTTTTGAGTGTATTCGCATTCATGAAATCATCGTCGTTAACAAAAGGTCGGCTCTATGAATTCCCAGTCAAGTAAGAACGTGAATATTGTCTGTCGTCGTTTCTCTTTGTCTTTTTTGCCACTATGTACTGCACGGTTTGTAAAAGGGGCTTGATTACACTGTAAAAGTGGCTTGATTACACTGTAAA
>CAZPNC010000012.1:0-43888 GCA_964587945.1 uncultured Prevotella sp.
ATAAAGGATAAAAGTCTTGACACAGTTCTATTTACACAACCCACATATAACAATTTATTTTGAGAAACTTGCAGAAACGACGAAAAAACGATTGTTTTATTTTCCTTTTTATTGCGTTTTGTACACTTATCATACCTCGAATCTGGTGATACCCTTGCAACAGAAGACTATAGTATCCTACCGTCTTTGACCTTTTCGCTTTAACCTTAATCATTTTTTCGCTATTAGATCTTTATATCATATACCCCCAAATTGCACTTCTAAGTTGAACTTGCAATTCTTTGTGAACATTAGCCAACAACAAATAATGTGTATTATGGACAAAATCAACACAAGACCAAGAAAAAGTTAAATTTCTCTACACTGCACGGGTGCTTTATCAATAATTTGTTGTAAATTTGCACCTGCTTGTTGAATTCACATATTACCAATGATTTATATATTTAATAAAAAGTCGTTGCATTTTAATGTACTTATAAAAACCGGATACCGTTTCTTTCTATCCATATTTTTCCTGTTACCTATGGTAGCATGGGCTGATGATATGCCCGTAATGGAAGTGAAGACGGACAGGACGATGATTTCCCCTCAGCGAATGGAATTGAAAGGGGAAGAATCGCTCATGGATGTACTCCAGATGGTTCCGGATCTGATGATTGCCGGTTATGAAGACCTTATATCGGGTTATAATTTACGAATCGACAACTGTCCGATGAATGGAGATGTGCGGTTGATTCTCAGTCAGATGAAGGCTCGTGATATTGCCAAGATACAGGTGTGCGACAACACTGGTGTTGCGAAGGGTACCATCGGCATGGGCAAAGTACTTGACATCAACATGCGGAATTATGATGATGGCGCGAGTGGATTTGTGGAAGGTGAAGGCGAACTTCTGGGGCATGGGACAAAGTTCTTGAGCCAAGGAACAGGAACTGCAAACATTCTGTATGGCTGCCCCAATATGAATCTCTATGCAAATGCCTCCTATCGCTATCAAGCTGGAAACAAGGAGTATCTGACATTGCGCATGACCAACCGGCTTGGGGAGCGGGACAAGCTCTTGACCTATTTTACCCAACAGTACGTAGTTGGTAATGAGAAATACATGGGTAGAGCCAGGTATTTCCATACATTCAATGATATCGGTACCGAATTGCTGTTGGTGGGTGGCTATCAATATACCAAGGATGCGACAACTGAGAGTCGGTTGCCTTTGGGGATTGTGGAACTGAACACGCCTCTATTCACCAAGAATTTATCTATGATGCTTGGTTGGGAAGGCGACTTTGCAATGAATGACAGTCGACAGGATGACCGCAATTATCATGCGTTCAACAACGATATCTACCTGCAATTTACCTACGCCATGAATCAATGGAAGTTTACTGTTGGTAATCGTGTGATGATGTATGACTATCAGCTGAAGATGGATGGTAAGGAGGCCCATCATAATGACACGAGAAACAATTCTAATGCGTGTGTGATTTTCATGCCAGAACTACATCATCAGATCCTGTTAGGTTATTATCGAAAATACTACAATCCGGCGTATGCTTCACTCTTCCAGCAACAACCCACGATGAATGATGAGGAGTGGGCAGTGACAAGAGGGCAGTTGGTTGAGCGTAATATCAACGAGGTGAAGGGATCTTATACCTATAGCAGAAAACAATTGTCAGTGAAGGCAGAGGGCAGCTATTATACAGTTGAGAATGGTAAAGACTTCGGTACACTCGGAGCTTCTGCTTTCTGGAGTCAACAAATGCTTACTGTTGCTGGTGGTGTTAACTATTACGCAACAGGAAGTGGAAACTATGCATCCATTCGTCTGGCACCATCGCTCTATCTGACAAAGCAATGGACGGTGGGTGTGCAGACAGTTTATTACACAAAGAATTCACCAAAAAGAGACAACATTGGCAATGCGGTATATGCATGTCTGGGTATCAGCAGGACATGGGGCAAGCACTGGCATGTAGGACTCGATTGCTACAATGGTGATAATGGTGCGATTGTTGCAAAGGCAAGAGCAATATTTTAAAACAGATATAATAGTTAATGATAGATATGACAAGTATTCAACTTGATATGATCCAGACGGCTGGTGTAGGTGCACTGGCGTTGGTAACAGGAATGGTGTTGACACATAAGATTGGAATATTGCAAAAATTCTGTGTACCTTCGCCTGTGAGTGGCGGTATCATTTTTTCATTGTTCACCTTAGCCTTGTTTGCATGGGGCAACATTGAAGTGTCGTTTGACGGTACCTTGAAAGATGTGTTTATGTTGGCATTCTTTACGAGTGTGGGATTCCAAAGCGACTTGAAGGTATTGAAGCAAGGGGGGAAACTCCTGCTTGTAATGCTTGGATTGTTGATAGTCATCATCTCCTTACAGAATCTAATGCCGATTGGCATCACGAAAGCAATGGGTGTAGATTCGCTCATAGGAATTGCAGCCGGCAGCGTGTCAATGACAGGAGGTCATGGAACTGCCGGTGGTTTCAGCAGTGTGCTTATGGGCATGGGACTGAAAGGGGCTGGCACCATTGCCATGGCAGCTGCTACCTTCGGATTGATTGCCGGTTCAATGATTGGTGGACCATTGGCAGAACATATCATCCGCAAGAAACTGACAGATGAACAAATACAGATACCTGAGGAGGTCACAAACCCTGCTATGGCGGGTATCGAGACAGACGAAGCATCACCAACCGGTCGAGCAAAACGCATAAGTTCCAATGAGCAGGAATTCCAGCTGTATGCCAAGGCTACTTATTGCTTGATCTTGGTAATGGGTGGTGGTACGATACTCAGCTGGTTGTTAGCCAAGACT
The DNA here is from genome assembly GCA_964587945.1 of uncultured Prevotella sp. GTDB lineage: Bacteria > Bacteroidota > Bacteroidia > Bacteroidales > Bacteroidaceae > Prevotella. The sequence continues at coordinate 2,836 of CAZPNC010000012.1, forward strand.
GGCATCACATTCCCAACTTATTTTGGTGCCCTGATATTGGCAGCCATCACTCGCAATGTTATGGGAGTAATACCATACCAAAATGGTCATGCGGATAAATTGCTGGATATGGAGCGTATCATCAGTGTTGGTAATATTTGTCTGAGTATGTTCCTTGGAATGGCAATGATTTCCCTGAAACTATGGGAGTTGCAGAGTCTTGCCTTACCGCTCATCGTCATCCTTGCAGCGCAATTGTTGATGATAGGTGTATTCGTGTATTTCGTTGCATTCCCATTGCTGGGCAAGGACTATGATGCGGCAGTGTTATGTGCAGGCATCTGTGGCTTCGGCTTAGGAGCAACACCTAATGCTATGGCAAACATGAGTGCTGTATGCTATAAATATCATTATACAGTGAAGCCGTTTTTGATTGTCCCGATTATCGGTGCGATGTTTGCAGATATGATCAATACGGGGATGATTACACTGTTCTTGAATTTGATATAGAAAAAGAGGACTATAACGAACCATTGAAAAAACACCGGATAAAAGCAAAAAGAAAACAAAAACGTCAATAGACCAGTATCACTCTACAGTGGGAATTTATAGAACCCATCTTTACAAAATGGCCGTCTCTTCTTATGAGCAGAAAAAGCCAACCATGTAATAACAGCATTGCTACAAAACGTTCAAAAAACAATAACAATGAAACTGAAACTCAACACCAGCGAAGGAGAAATCATCGTCCGTCTGTATGACGACACTCCACAACATCGTGACAACTTCATCAAACTTGCCAAAGAAGGTTATTTCGACGGCACACTCTTCCACCGCGTCATAAAAGACTTTATGATACAAGGTGGCGACCCAGACAGTAAAGGGGCACCGGCCGGTAAGGCACTGGGCACTGGTGGTCCCGGCTATACCATCCCGGCAGAATTCATCTATCCGCAGCACTTCCATAAGCGCGGCGCACTTAGTGCAGCACGCCAGAGTGACGAGGTAAATCCTATGCGTGAGAGTAGCGGCAGCCAGTTCTACATAGTATGGGGAAAGACGTACAATGATGCAGAACTGAAACAGATGGAGCGGCAAATGGCCATGCAGCAGGAACAGAACGTATTCAACACTCTCGCACAGCAACACAAGGCAGAGATTATGGAAATGCGACGCAACCGTGACCGCGCTGCCCTCCAGACATTGCAGGAACAGCTGATAGAAGAGACGCACAAGAAATGTAAAGAGATGGGAACTCCCGCTTTTACAGACGAACAACGTGAGGCGTACACCACTATCGGCGGTACACCGTTCCTCGACAACCAATATACTGTATTTGGCGAAGTGGAGACCGGACTTGACATTGTAGAAAAGATACAGAATGCAGAGACACTCCCTGGTGACCGTCCGAAACAGGACATCAAAATAACAGTTGTGGTAGAATAAACAGTCACACTTTACCAAACGAAGAAGAGACGCAGATAATCTGCGTCTCTTCTTCGTTTGTGACTCCGACAGGATTCAAACCTGTAACCTTCTGATCCGTAGTCAGATGCTCTATTCAGTTGAGCTACGGAGCCAACACTGTGTGTTGGTTTGCAAAGACTTATATGTGACTCCGACAGGATTCAAACCTGTAACCTTCTGATCCGTAGTCAGATGCTCTATTCAGTTGAGCTACGGAGCCAAGCATAAGCTAAAAGGAATATACAACGTGGAAGTTGTGTTCTTTTCTTTTTGCGAGTGCAAAGGTAGCAAGTTTTTCTAACACTACCAAATATTTCCTACATTTTTTCACAAAAAAAGCTGACATTTTCTCATTATACCGGTAAAAAGACACTCCTTTACCCTTGTTAGAGACGATTATTGGCAAAACAAGAATCCACAAAAGCCTACTAAGAATCATAGAGAAATAACATTGTGATTCTCCGTGAATCCTATTGTATGAGCAGTTGTTTCCTGTTTAGGCAAGCGGCAATGACAATCAACAGCTTCAATAAAAGATTATTATAACACTAATTTTGTTCACTTACTTATATATTCCAACCGTAGAAGAATACAACACATGGTCTACTGACGTTTTGTCATCTTTTCGCTTCTATCCGACAAAGCGAATTTATAAAAACCACCCACTACAGCAAAAGTGCCCTGATTACATTGTAAAAGCATTGCTTTTACAATGTAATCAGGGCACTTTCAGCATATAAAAGAGGCCCTTTCATAAAGCCATAATTTCAAGTCAGGGAAATCACTGTTCCACTTTCCGTCGTAATCCTTTCAACATCCGTTCACACTGCCGTCTGCGGGCATACTGCAACGATGTGGCAGTGGCAGTGTTTGCGCCATACAGTGACAGAGCCTCCGAAAACAGGTCACACACAGTGTCTATGGCAAGAGTGTCATTGCACGATGCCATTGTGTTGCCATCGTCACCGGCTGGCTCATGTCCCAGCATTAGATAACGGGCAAAAGCGGTATGAAAAAGGACATCGCCCTTATCATTGCCCTCTGTCAAAGGCAATGCCATATCATAAAACTCCAAAGATTCCTTATAACGATGAAGGAAAAACAGACTTTCCGCACATGAATAGATATACACAGACCTTTCCCTTGGAGAATAGGCTGACAACCCGGGAATGGCCCTTTGCAATTTGTCCGCCGCATCCTCATACTTCTGTTCCTTATAATAAGAGAAGCCGAGATAGGCAAGAAAGCGCTGCGAAAGTTCATAATGACGCTGCAATTTCTCAAAAGTCAGGATGCACTCATGGTATTTGCCTCCCTGATAATACTCCAAAGCCTTGCCTAACAGTTCCGTATCCTGCACACGTGTGGATGACTGCTGTTGCACTGCCGTATGCGACAGACACTGATTGCTGACAACGAACGCCAATAACAGTGGCAACGTCAGCTTCGCCAACATGGCACACAGTTTTCTTATATATGGCCGCTGCCAGTCGCCCGGATGAAACCGTTCGCCATTGTACTCCAGCAGGTCAATATCCATCATCACGATATCCTGCGCTCTCCTGGCCGCATTATCACCCATATCCGCCTCCAACTGTTTCAGCACTGCAACAAATTCAGACTTCGAGAGCACCGTCTCACCCTCAGCCAGCATATTTGAATATGGCCTGGCATCGTAAGGCTTGCCACAGGCGGCGGTCATTATGGCATCAGTAAAGCGAATGCCGGGGAAAGACATTGTCAGCCTTTTCCTGGCAAGTACCATCTGTGATTCACGGTCAGTGTTGCAACCGATGGACAACAATATGTGATTATGAGATTCCAGTATCTGTCGTTTTTATATGATAAGGTAATGCAAAGTTACTCATTATTTCTGATTTCATAAAACGTTTGTGCGTTTTTTTGCTTAAACTTCCATAATTATCACATTTTAACCGGTCATTGCAAAATAAATTTGCTACCTTTGCAATAACGTTAAAAACAAGGAACGAAAATATGCACACAAGAGAAGAAACCCTTGCAGCGTTCGCCCGTCTGCTCGACATACAGGATGAGTTGCGTGAGAAATGCCCATGGGACAACAAGCAGACAAACGAGTCTCTGCGTCCGCACACCATCGAAGAGGCATTTGAACTATGCGACGCCCTGATGGACGGCAATCCCGTTGAGATACAAAAAGAAATGGGTGACGTCATGGAACATCTCGTGTTCTACTCCATGATAGCAAGAGAACAAGAACGTTTTGACATGGCTGACGTACTGATAAAGGAAGCTGACAAACTGGTATTCCGCCACCCCCATATCTATGGTGACAAGAAAGCGAATAACTCCGAGGAAGTGAGCAAGATATGGGAGCAGACTAAACAAAAGGAGAAAGATGGTAACAAGACGGTTCTTTCCGGTGTACCACGTTCGCTGCCATCATTGATAAAGGCTTACCGCATACAGGACAAGGCCCGTAACGTTGGCTTTGACTGGGACAAGCCAGAGGATGTATGGGCTAAGGTTTATGAGGAGATAGACGAACTGAAAACGGAGTTGGAGCGTGGGGACAAAGAGCATTCAGAACAAGAGTTGGGCGATGTGCTGTTCTCCATAGTGAATGCCGCACGACTGTATCACATAAACCCGGATACGGCGCTTGAGCATACGAACAGGAAATTCATCTCACGGTTCGGGTATGTAGAGGCGAAGGCAAAGGAACAGGGACGTGACATAAAGGACATGACACTGGCGGAGATGGACGAACTGTGGAACGAAGCAAAAATTCTGGAAAAACAATAAATGAAAATTATATGAAACATTTGATTTCTTTTTTCGCTGCCGCTGTAGTGGTAATGATGGTTGCAGGCTGTAATGCCAAGAAAAGCAATCCGTCTGCGGCGCACAATGATTCCATGGCAGTAGAGTTTCCCGACACCGCCATATACGGTGTGGTGGGAGAAGGTACCACCATGCACGTACTTGAACTGCTTACAGAAGATGGCAAGACAATGACATTCGCCATGGGACAGGACAGTTGTGCTGACGTACAGGGTGGCATATTCACCGGCGACAAGGTGACACTGACAGCAAAGAAAGGCAATGACAATGACCTGGAGATAGTAAAACTGGTAAACCTCACTTCACTGTTGGGCAAATGGACTTCCCTTGACCGTAACTTCGAGATACAGGAAGACGGCGTTGTCACAAGTTCTGTAAAGGCTGAGTCAAATCCTTACACACAGTGGTCTATGGCCAATGGCAACCTTATCCTGAACGCAGACACATTTGATGTGTTGCTTTTAGGGCCAGACAGCATGTCAATAGAGAACAAAACGGGTATCTTCGTATATAAAAGACATAAATGATTGTGGCGTGACCATACCACAAAAACAACCCGAAAAGAGTTGCTGCCTGATACAGACAGCAACTCTTTTCGGGTTTATGACATGTGCCCTTTCACTTATCGCACAGGCACTGTGAAAGGAATCAGTCTTCCAACAGTTTGCGGTATCGCGGACGTTTTATCTCATCCGTACCGAGGCGACGGGCTTTGTTAATCTCATAATCAGAATAACTTCCCTCAAAGAAGAATACTTCACCGTCACCTTCAAAGGCGAGGATATGTGTACAAATACGGTCAAGGAACCAACGGTCGTGGGAGATAACCACCGCACATCCGGCAAAGGCATCAAGACCTTCCTCCAATGCGCGTAACGTGTTCACGTCGATATCATTGGTAGGCTCATCAAGCAGCAATACATTGCCCTCCTGTTTCAGAGCCAATGCCAGCTGAAGCCTGTTACGTTCACCTCCAGACAGGACGCCACAGAGTTTGCCCTGATCATTGCCGGAGAAGTTGAAACGTGAGAGATAAGCACGGGCATTGACATCTTTTCCACCCATACGGAATGTTTCCGTACCCTGTGACACAACGTCATACACACTCTTCTTGGGATCAATGTCCTTATGCTGCTGGTCAACGTATGCCAATTTCACGGTCTCACCGACTTCAAACGTACCGTTATCCACATGTTCCAGTCCCATAATAAGACGAAAAAGTGTGGTTTTTCCTGCTCCGTTAGGTCCGATGACACCTACTATGCCATTAGGCGGCAACGTGAAGTTGAGGTCTTTGAACAGGACTTTGTCACCGAAAGCCTTTGCCACGTGCTGCGCATCAATGACCTTGTTGCCAAGCCGCGGCCCATTGGGAATGAAGATTTCAAGTTTCTCCTCACGTTCTCTCTGCTCCTCATTGAGCATTGCATCGTAAGAGTTAAGACGTGCCTTGCCCTTCGCCTGTCGCGCCTTAGGAGCCATACGCACCCAGTCAAGCTCCCTTTCAAGAGTCTTCCTGCGCTTTGATGCCGTCTTTTCTTCCTGCATCATGCGTGTTGTCTTCTGCTCAAGCCAAGAAGAGTAGTTTCCTTTCCACGGAATGCCCTCGCCCCTGTCAAGTTCAAGAATCCACTCGCTCACGTCGTCAAGGAAATAACGGTCGTGCGTAACGGCAATGACCGTACCTTCATACTGTTGCAAATGCTGTTCCAGCCAATCTATTGATTCTGCATCAAGATGGTTGGTAGGCTCGTCCAACAGCAATACGTCCGGTTTCTGCAAAAGCAGACGGCACAGTGCCACACGCCTACGTTCACCACCGGAGAGATTAGCCACTGACCAGTCTGCCGGCGGGCAATGCAATGCAGCCATGGCACGGTCAAGACGCGAGTCCATATTCCATGCATCGGTAGCATCTATGATGTCCTGTACCTCAGCCTGACGCTGCATCAGCTTATCCATCTTGTCCGGATTGCCATAATATTCTTCCAGACCGAACTTCTCATTTATCTCGTCATACTCCTTTAGAGCATCATAAACACGTTTCACGCCTTCGCGCACGTTTTCCTTTACGGTTTTCGTCTCATCAAGCGGCGGATCTTGCGGCAGGTACCCCACCGTATAACCCGGACTCCATACGACCTCACCCTGATATTGTTCATCAAGACCGGCTATGATTTTCATCAACGTGGACTTACCTGCACCGTTGAGACCGATAATACCTATCTTTGCTCCATAGAAGAAGCTAAGGTAAATGTTCTTTAATATCTGTTTCTGGTTTTGCGGGATAATCTTGCTCACGCCCACCATGGAGAAGATAATCTTCTTGTCATCTACTGTTGCCATTGTTTATTGTTTGTTTTTGTTTAGTTCGCGTTTGCAAAGATAATGATTATTTTCGGGACAGACAACAGTTCTTTCGTTTTTTTAACGACACCCACTGCTTACCAACACCTTTTCACTACTATAATATGGTGCAAGACATATTGTCCTTACAACGAAGGCACTGGATATGGAATGGCTTCCCTTTGGGCAAGACACTGCGGTTAACATACATTGACTTACAAAAAAAAGCGAATCTCACAAGTATCACTACTTGCAAGATTCGCTTAAAATATTTATACAAAGGTGTTTAATGTCACACCCGGAAATTACATCATTCCACCCATACCCGGTGCGCCGCCCATAGGCATTGCCGGTTCTGCGGCAGGTTTGTCACAAATGAGGCACTCAGTAGTCAGGAACAGCCCGGCAATAGATGCGGCATTTTCCAACGCTACCCTACTTACCTTTGCCGGGTCTATAATACCAGCCTTACGCAGATCCTCATAGACATCAGTACGTGCATTGTAGCCGAAATCGCCCTTACCTTCAAGAACTTTCTGTACGACCACAGCACCTTCACCACCAGCGTTGCTTACAATCTGACGCAAAGGTTCTTCAATGGCACGCTTTACAATATTAATACCGGTCTGTTCATCGGCATTGTCACCCTTCAGGTTTGTCAGAGAGTCAAGCGCACGGATATATGTTGTACCTCCACCGGCAACGACACCTTCCTCAATGGCCGCACGTGTGGCACAGAGGGCATCATCAACACGGTCTTTCTTCTCCTTCATCTCCACCTCAGAGTTTGCACCTACATACAGTACAGCTACACCGCCGGCGAGTTTTGCAAGACGCTCCTGGAGTTTCTCCTTGTCATAAGATGACGTTGTATTCTCTATCTCTTTCTTGATTGCAATCACGCGGTCAGCAATGGCATCCTTTGAACCTGCACCACCTGCAATGATGGTGTTGTCCTTTGATATTGTAACCTTGTCGCAAGTGCCGCACATTTCCAATGTAGCCTGGTCAAGTTTCAATCCCTTTTCTTCTGATATTACAAGACCTCCCGTAAGTACGGCAATGTCTTCAAGCATCGCTTTGCGACGGTCGCCAAAGCCAGGAGCCTTGACTGCACATATCTTCAGGCCACCACGCAAACGGTTTACGACGAGTGTTGTAAGTGCCTCAGAATCTACGTCCTCCGCTATAATGAGGAGTCCACGACCACTCTCGGCTGCAGGCTGGAGAATAGGCAGGAGTTCTTTAAGATTGGAAATCTTCTTGTCATAGATGAGAATGTATGGGTTTTCCATAACACACTCCAGTTTTTCCGTATCAGTAACGAAATAACCGGACAGGTAGCCACGATCAAACTGCATGCCTTCAACGACACCGATGCTTGTATCACGGCTCTTGCTTTCCTCAATGGTAATAACACCATCCTTTGAAACTTTGCGCATAGCGTCAGCAAGCAATTTGCCAATCTCAGGATCATTGTTGGCAGAGACAGTTGCAACCTGCTCTATCTTGTCATAGTTGTCACCGACAAGTTCGGCATTAACCTTAATATAATCCACAACAGCATTTACTGCCTTGTCTATACCACGCTTCAAATCCATAGGATTAGCACCTGCAGTAACGTTCTTCATTCCTTCTGTAACAATTGCCTGAGTAAGGATTGTAGCAGTAGTAGTGCCATCACCTGCATCATCACCTGTCTTGGAAGCCACACTCTTTACAAGTTGTGCACCGGTATTCTCGAATTTATCTTCGAGTTCCACTTCCTTTGCAACAGTAACACCATCTTTCGTTATCTGCGGAGCACCGAATTTCTTTTCGATTACCACATTGCGTCCCTTAGGGCCAAGTGTTACCTTTACAGCATCAGCAAGCTGGTCAACGCCACGTTTTAGTGATTCGCGGGCATCGGTATTGAATTTTATTTCTTTTGACATAATTGTTTTTATTAAAATGTGTTTAACTAATTACTTCATAATAGCAAGTACGTCGGACTGACGCATCATCAGGTATTTCTCTCCATCATATTCCAGTTCCGTACCGGAATATTTACCGTAGAGTACGACATCACCTGCCTTGAGAATCATATCCTCATCCTTGGTGCCGTTACCTACTGAAATGACCTCACCCTTGAGTGGTTTCTCTTTCGCCGTATCGGGAATAATAATACCACCAATTTTCTCTTCTGCCGCTGCCGGCTTGATAAGCACGCGATCTGCTAATGGTTGAATGTTCATAGTTTTATTTTGTTTGTTTGACGTTTAACATTGCCCTACGTAACACGAAAAACATGCCAATAACGCATTATGACACTATTGACAGTCTACCATGCGACAAAGATGACAGAATTACAATCTGTCATTTTCCAACACGATATAATAACAACCAGACAATAGCAGGACAAATTTAAGGTCTGAAGTAATTTTTATCGTTCAAAATTTGTCCGTTTAAGAAAAAATCAATACCTTTGTGCCGTTTTAGTGTCACATTGATACGAATAATAAAAAAAACAAACAAAACTAAATCATAAAAATCAGAAATGGCAGTATTAGGTAAAATCAGAAGCAAGGGAGCCCTGCTCGTTGGCATCATTGGCCTTGGCCTCTTCGCTTTCATCGCCGAAGAAGCGGTACGATCATGCGACTCCGCCAAGAATAATGAACGCCAGCAAATCGCTAAGGTTCTCGGTGAGAAAATCAGCTTTCAGGAATTCCAGACACTTGTAGACGAGTACACTGATGTCATAAAAATGACACAGAACAAAGACAACCTCAGCGAGGAGGAACTAAACCAGGTTCGCGACATGGTATGGAACACATACGTTCAGTCAGCTCTTATTGCAAAAGAGGCAAAAGAATTGGGACTGACCGTTACCGATGACGAGGTACGTGACATTCTTAACAAGGGTACAAACCCAATGCTCTTGCAGACTCCATTCGTAAACCAGCAGACTGGACGCTTTGACGCAAACGCCCTCAAACAGTTCATCAATGAATACAAGAAGGTGCAGACTTCTAACCCACAGCAGGCAGAGCAGTATCGCACCATATATAATTATTGGACATTCATTGAAAAGACTCTGCGCCAGCAGACTCTTGCACAGAAATACCAGAATCTCCTTGCTTCATGCTTCCTTTCCAACTCTGTTGAGGCCAAGCAGGCATTTGAGGAAGAGAATACAGAAGCTGACATACAGTTGGCCGCATTCACATATTCTTCAGTTGCCGACAAAGACATAAAGATATCGGATGCCGACCTCAAGGCTAAGTATGATGAGATGAAACCGCGCTTCAAACAATATGAGGAGACACGCGACATCAAGTACGTAGCTGTGCAGGTAAAAGCTTCTGCAACTGACCGTGCTGCATTGGACAAGCAGATAAAGGGATATGCAACCCAACTTTCTGCCACAGACGATCCAACAGAGGTGGTACGCAAGGCAAACAGTACAATAGCATACCTTGGCATACCGGTATTAAAATCTGCCTTCCCGACAGACATAGCACAGCAGATAGACTCTATCGCCGTTGGTTCAACGACTACTGTGAAAGAGAATACTCAGGACAATACGCTTAACGTCATAAAGTTGATATCAAAGCAAGAATTACCTGACTCTGTTGAATTCCAAGCCATACAGGTTGGAGGAGAAACTGTTGACAATGCACACAACCGTGCGGATTCTATAATGAAAGCCATCTCTGCTGACGCTAACCAATGGGAAGCCGTAGCCAAGAAATATGGTCAGACGGGTGAGAAACAATGGATGACGACACAGCAGTATCAGCAGGCTAACAGTATCAATGCAGAAAACAAAGCCTTCATCAGTGCACTCAACACTATGTCTGCAGGTGAACTACGCAACATACCAACAGCATCAGGCAACATAATAGTAAAGGTCACAGACCGGAAGGATTTCCAGACTAAATATGTGGCAGCTGTCATAAAGACAAAGATTGCATTCACAGATGAGACCCAAGGCAAAGCCTACAACAAGTTCTCTCAGTATGTTTCAGAAAACCAGACCCTCGAAGGACTTGAAAAATCTGCAAAGAAATATGGTTATTCCGTATTGGAACAGCAGGATATAAGAGGTGCACAGCACGTCATTGCCAACATCCCTGGTACTCATGACGCTCTGAAGTGGGCTTACGAGGCAAAAGAAGGAGAAGTATCACCACTGTATGAATGTGGCAACAACGATAGTTTCCTTGTACTTGTTGTAACAAAGATTCACGAAAAGGGTTATCGCCCTCTTGAGGACGCAATGGTCAAAGAGGTGGTCAAGGCAGAGGTTATGAACGACAAGAAAGCAGAAGTTCTCATGGCCAAAGCCAAGGATGTAAAGAATCTCAATAATGCCAAGGCCAAAGGCGCACAGATTATTCCTGTACAACAGATAACCTTTGCTGCACCTGCATTTGTCAGTGTAGCCGGAACTACAGAACCAGCACTTAGCGGTGCAGTAGCATCAACAAAAGCCGGCCAGTTCTCTGCTCACGCAGTAAAGGGTAACGGTGGCGTTTACCTCTTCCAGGTTATAGCAAAGAAGAACCGCGGACAGAAATTTGACCAGAAATCATACGAACAGCGTATGGCACAGCGTGCAATGCAGGCTGCCGGAAACTTCATGCAGGAACTTTATATCAATGCTGATATTACAGACCATAGATATATGTTCTTCTAAAGAGACGCATAACTACAGAACAAGAGAGACGCACATTCCGTGTGTCTCTCTTTTATTTTAGACTCAAATATACATATTTATGATTCCTTCTATTATGACATACCTGAAGAACACGGGGTTTGAACATTTTGTCCCTAAAGCCGTTCTGTTCGACATGGACGGTGTACTTTACGACTCTATGCCCAACCATGCGAAAGCATGGGTACAATGCATGGAAAACTATGGATTGACAATGACAGAAGAAGATGCTTACCTATATGAGGGTATGCGAGGTGTAGAAACAATAAAACTACTTGCAGGAAAGCAATGGGGAAAAGACGTAACCGAAGGACAAGCGGAAAAAATATACAAAGACAAATCCAAGATATATTCCAAATTCCCTGCTGCCAAACAGATTAACGGCGTTCACGACCTTCAAGAAACAATAACGGAACGAGGCTGGAAAATAGGGGTGGTAACAGGTAGCGGACAGAAGACGTTACTACAACGGATAAAGAGGGATTTCAAAAATCTCGTATCACCAGAAATCCTTGTATGTGCAAATGATGTGAAACAAGGAAAGCCCGCACCTGACCCTTACCAAAAAGGCATGCTGAAAGCTGGTACAGAACCATGGCAGACAATAGTTGTAGAAAATGCGCCATTAGGCGTAAGGGCGGCTGTTGCAGCACAATGCTTCACCATTGCCGTCAACACCGGCCCACTACCCGACTCTGCTCTTGAAAAGGAAGGTGCGGACATGGTACTGCCTTCAATGGTTGCGCTTAACGAATTGCTCGCGAAAACATTCCCAAACGATGACGATACCCTTTTCTGTTAATGCTATATACGATATAGTGTCCCGCAGCAACACCGGCAACCTCAATGCGCAGTCTCTCATTGCCTTTCCTGACAAAACAAGATGTCTGCGCATTTCCCATAACAGAGTGCACTTCCACTATCTGTCCATCTGAAACATCACATCCGTCAAGATAAACAAACGTGCCATCATCAACAAGAGTCTTTCCGTATGTCACTACCCCAGATTTATCATCAGAACCGTGATTCGCTCCATCGAAAGACTGACAGGGAGAAGACTCGTTACCATAACGGTCTGTGGCTGTAACGGCAAAATATCTCACCGTCCGCCCACACGGAACGACTATAGAAGTTCCATCGTATGCAGCAGCCAACAGATTATCAGCAGACTTTGTGTCAACAGGAGCAACAGATGCCCCATACACATTATATAATAGTCGATTACATAGACTCCCATTATAATCTGTAGGAAGAGAGTCATTCTGCCATGTCAATAATATTGTACCGTCTTTTCTGTCCGCCACAGAAACCTTATATGGCGCAGAAGGACTATCCTTTTCATACCATGTCATTGCGGGTTGCAGAGAAGGCAAACGGTAAAAGGCGTTTATAGTATAATCATACAGTCCCTTTGTATTGTCTGTAAAAAACTTTGAACGGAACATGCAATTACCCATACCATATTGACGTAACACATACATCTCCTGAGTAATATCATTAACAGGCCAATTTTTCTCACGTGAGTCGAGGAAGTATATGCCCAATCCTGGGTTTATTATCTTCCCAGCAGAACGCTCCTGCCAGTCAATCACAAAAGGAAAGAAGTTTTCACCACGGAAATACATCATGGGAAACAAAGCATCCATCAAGCCATCCTCGAGCCATTTAGCAGCATCTTGACATACCACATCCCTCGCATTCCAACCATGACTCCACTGCCGCTTTGTGTCAGCATACTTGCCCACTGGGGCGCATGACAGCATGACCCATGGCTTTTCTGCTTTCACCGCATCATGTATTGCTTTCACTATCCGGGTAATGTTATCCCTGCCATTATCTCGATTTCTGATTACCTTCCATGCCTCAGGATAACGGATATAATCAAGGTGAATGCCATCAATGTCATAACGACTTACAATATCCTTACAAAAGCGTGCAAGGTATTCTGACGTACCACTCACTTCTGGATTCATAAAACCCTCATTTCCAATTCTTTTTACTATTTTAGGGAAGGCTTTCCGCAATGCCACGCACCCGGTTTTATTCCATTGACCGACAGGTATAGCTACTACCCACGCATGGAGTTTCATACCACGTTTGTGGCATTCATCTACAGCAAAAGCTAAAGCATCATATCCAGGTGATTGTGAAGGGATGCCAGAGAGACATCCATCCCACGGTTCCATGTCAGAAGGGAATATTGTAGTGGCACGGATGCGTGTCTGCAACAGCACGGTGTTGATACCGGCGGCAGACAATCTGTCAAGTATGTCACACAGTTCCTCTTTCTGCCGCACTGCAGAATGCTCTGACTGCGCATAAGAATGCGGCCAGTCTATGCCACCGATAGTAGTAAGCCACACTGCACGCATCTCATGCAGAGGCTCCAAACCAGGTGATTGGGTATTAAAAAAAACATTCTGTGCAGACGTTTTCAACTGCAGTAACAGAATTATAAGCGCCAAATATACTTTTTTCCTCATTTCGGATGCAAAGTTAGTGCTATTTTTTTGCAATAACAAATATTTTTTGTAATTTTGCAGAAATTATATACTTAACCATAAAGGAGAAATGATATCATTTACATTAAGTCTCATAGCCCTAATATTAGGCTATTTTTTCTACGGAAAATTTGTAGAGACAATCTTTGGTCCTAACACAAAACGCAAGACACCCGGAATACGAAAATTTGATGGCGTTGACTACCTTGTCCTACCCGCCTGGAAGGTTTTCATGATTCAATTCCTGAACATTGCCGGCACAGGGCCTATTTTCGGCGCTATCATGGGTATGTGGTTCGGTGTATCATCATATTTATGGATTGTACTTGGATGTATTTTTGCAGGTGCGACACACGACTATCTCTCCGGAATGATAAGCATGAGGAAAGGCGGAATATCCCTTCCTGACATGGTTGGGCAATATCTCGGGCCAAATAGCAGAAAGGTGATGTTGGTTTTTACCATACTCCTCCTCACTATTGTCGGTGCAGTTTTCGTACTCAGCCCAGCCACCATATTGACAGCAATGATGCCGGCCGGCAGCGGTTTGGACAACCTGTTGGTGTGGATTCTCCTTATTTTCTTCTACTACGTAATCGCTACCATGATGCCTGTAGATAAAATTATTGGCAAGATTTATCCCGTCTTTGCATTCTCCCTTCTATTCATGGCCTTTGCGTTAATGATTACTCTCTTCGCAAAATGGCCTGCACTACCAGAATTATGGGACGGTCTTGGGAACCTCGGAGTGGAAAAACTTAACATCAAGAACTCCGAACCTATTGTACCCGCACTTTTCATTACAATTGCCTGCGGTGCCATCAGCGGTTTCCATGCAACCCAAAGCCCATTGATGGCACGCTGCATGAAAGACGAAAAGCTGGGACGCCCGGTTTTCTATGGTGCCATGATAACAGAAGGTATTGTTGCACTTATATGGGCTACTGTAAGTAGTTGGTTCTTCTATGATGAGGGATGGAGGGAACTATGCCCTGACGCTTTCCTTGCGCAAAGTGACAAGACGTTGACACAATTCTTCTCCGCACCACAGGTAGTCATGGAAGTATGCAAGGGATGGCTTGGCATGGCTGGTGGAATACTCGCAATGCTTGGTGTCGCTGCTGCCCCTATCACAAGTGGTGATACAGCACTTCGCTCTGCCAGACTGATAATAGCTGATGCACTGCACATCAACCAACGTCCGATTAGCAAAAGACTTATTGTCTGTGCACCTATATTCGTGCTCAGCATAGCGCTACTTGTATGGCAAATGGACAATCCTGACAGTTTCAACACTATATGGAAATACTTCGGATGGGCAAACCAGACACTGTCAGTCTTCACACTATGGACAATAACTGTGTACCTCGCCCTAAAAAAGAAATTGTTCGTCATCATGCTGCTCCCTGCTATGTTCATGACATTTATATGTACAACATTTATCTTGGTAAGCCAGACGGCTCTCGGATTACCTATGACCATAGGCTACACTATAGGAATCATTGTGACTATTGCTGTTACCTTTAATTTCTTCTGGTGGTACAACAAAAAGTTCACTATTGACTATGCCTATGGAAAAAACGGGAAAAAAACAACAAAGAATGAATAACCCTCAAAATAAAGGACTATGAAAAAAATTATGATCGCGCTGGCCATGCTGACAATGACGCTGGCAGCAAACGCTCAGTTTGAGAAAGGTAAGAAATACATCAGTGCCTCACTGACAGGTCTAAACCTTGCATACAACGGAAATCAGGACCTGACCTTCGGTTTTCAAACAAAAGGCGGCTGCTTCATTGAAGACTGCTGGCAACTCAATGCCATGGTGGGATATAACAAACCCGGCAAAGACATCAACGGCGTATTTCAATTCGGAGCGGGCGGACGTTACTATATTATGCAGAACGGACTGTATGGCGGTGTGAACGCAAAGGCCATATTCAGCAGCGGCTATAATGACTTCATGCCCGGTATTGAACTCGGTTACTCTTTCTTCATTAATGATAAGGTTACAATAGAACCAGCTATATATTACGACCAAAGTTTGAATGACCATTCACAGTATTCTACTGTAGGAATGAAAATAGGACTCGGACTTTATTTCTAACCATATACAAAGCAACATAATGTTAAGTGTAGAAGAACTTACAGACAAACTCATTGACCTAAGTTTCGCCGAAGACATTGGTGATGGTGACCATACCACCCTCTGCTGCATCCCAGCTGACGCAATGGGAAAGAGCCGTCTCATAATAAAAGAAGATGGAATCATTGCCGGCATAAAGGTAGCCAAAGAGGTGTTCCGCCGTTTTGACCCAGAAATGAAGGTGGAAGTACTCATAGAAGACGGGACAAAGGTAAAGAAAGGCGATATTGCAATGGTGGTGACAGGACGTGTACGAAGCCTGCTCCAGACAGAACGTCTAATGCTGAATATCATGCAAAGAATGAGTGGTATAGCCACCATGACACACAAATACCAGCAAGCCCTAATCGATGCCGGAACAAAGACACACGTTCTGGACACGAGGAAGACAACACCAGGTATGCGTATGCTGGAGAAAGAAGCAGTAAAGATTGGTGGGGGAATGAACCACCGTATCGGTCTCTTTGACATGATTCTTCTGAAAGATAACCACGTAGACTTTGCCGGTGGAATACACAACGCAATCTCACGTGCAAAAACTTACTGCAAGGAAAAAGGCAAAAACCTGAAAATAGAGATAGAGGTGCGTAACTTCAATGAACTGAAAGAGGCTTTGGACGAGAAACCTGACAGAATAATGTTCGACAATTTCACGCCTGAGGATACAGTAAAGGCGGTAGAAATGGTAAATCACCAGTGTGAAACAGAATCAAGCGGAGGCATTACTTTTGACACCATGATTCCGTATGCCAAAGCAGGGGTAGACTTCATTTCATTCGGTGCCCTGACACACAGTGTGAAAGGACTTGATATGAGTTTCAAGGCGATGTAGGATTTAAGGTCTTGAAAGCACGTCTGTGGTTATCATTTTGCTATCACAGCTATATAACACAAGACACATAACAGAAGACTAACAACAGATATACATAATGAAAATATTAGTAACAGGAGCCAATGGACAACTCGGCAACGAGATGCGCATAATAACGGAAGGCTCGTCCGACAAATACATATTTACTGACGTTACCAAGCAAGAGGGCGTAGAGACGACCTTTCTCGATATAACAGACATTGAAGCCCTGCGCACAATAGTAAAGAAGGAAGATGTCAAGTGCATTGTCAACTGTGCTGCATACACCAACGTAGACAAAGCGGAAACGGACGAGGCCCTGTGTCGCAAGCTCAATGCCACAGCTCCGCAGTTATTGGCGACAGCCATGGCAGAAGTGGATGGACTCCTCATACATATCAGCACAGACTACGTATTCGGTGGTGACCCATACAACACACCATGTAAAGAAGAACAGAAAGGAACTCCAACCGGCATCTATGGTAAAACGAAACTGGAGGGAGAACAGAACATCATAAACTCTGGCGTAAAACATATCATTATACGCACAGCGTGGCTATATTCTGAATTTGGCAAGAACTTCGTGAAAACGATGATGAATCTCACCGCTACGAAACCAATGCTTAATGTGGTATTCGACCAATGCGGTACTCCGACATACGCCGGTGACCTTGCCAGACTGATATACGCCATAATCTCCGACCGTAAGTTTGAAGGCAACACTGGCATATACCATTACAGTAACGAGGGCGTTTGTTCCTGGTATGACTTCACCATGAAGATTGCTGAGATTGCAGGCAACACGCAGTGTGACATCCGGCCATGCCATAGCAATGAGTTCCCATCTCCCGTAACGCGCCCTGCATATAGTGTGCTGGACAAGACAAAAATAAAAGACACATTTGGAATAAAGGTGCCTTATTGGACGACATCATTACAGGAATGTATGGCAAACATGAAATAAAACTATAAATAGCAACAACTTGCAGTCGGGTGGTTATTCCTCATTGTAATTGAGGTCATTTTATAGCGCGAATACAATACTTTCATAATGACAACAGATTTTACTGTAAAAGCAGTGAGGAACAGACATTATTGATTTCACACCTTAATTAATATATAAAAAGACATGAAAGGAATAGTTCTTGCAGGTGGTAGCGGTACACGCCTCTACCCAATCACGAAAGGCATTTCAAAGCAGTTGATGCCAATATATGACAAGCCCATGATATACTATCCGGTATCAGTACTGATGCTGGCAGGGATTCGTGAAATACTTATCATATCAACCCCATTTGACCTCCCAGGCTTCAAGCGTCTACTTGGCGATGGCAGTGATTACGGCGTACACTTCGAATACGCTGAGCAGCCTTCTCCTGACGGATTGGCACAGGCTTTCACCATAGGTGCAGACTTCATTGGCAATGACAGTGCGTGCCTTGTACTCGGTGACAACATATTCCAAGGCACAGGATTTACGAAGATGCTGAAAGATGCCGTACATACCGCCGAGGTGGAAAAGAAGGCTACAGTATTCGGATACTGGGTTAATGACCCGGAACGTTACGGCGTGGCAGAATTTGACAAAGAAGGCAACTGTCTGTCAATAGAAGAAAAGCCCATAAACCCGAAGAGCAACTATGCCGTGGTAGGACTATACTTCTACCCTAATAAGGTGGTTGATGTGGCTGCAAACATAAAGCCGTCAGCACGCGGAGAATATGAGATTACGACCGTAAACCAGAAATTCCTTGAAGATGGAGAACTGAAAGTACAGACTCTCGGTAGAGGATTCGCATGGTTGGACACTGGAACACACGACAGTCTTTCAGAGGCCTCAACGTATATAGAGGTTCTCGAAAAGCGACAGGGACTGAAAGTAGCCTGCCTTGAAGGTATAGCATACCGCAAAGGATGGATAACGGAAGACCGTATGAGAGAAGTAGCACAGCCTATGTTGAAAAACCAATATGGCCAATATCTACTAAAAGTAATCGAGGAAGTGAAACGCTTCGGCACAGGAATGGAATAAAGAAACTACTATCCATATAATGGAAATAATACACACAGAAATAAAAGATGTGCTCATAATTGAGCCACGTGTCTTCAAGGACGCAAGAGGATACTTCTTTGAAAGTTTCTCACAGCGTGAGTTTGATGAAAAGGTCACGCCGATAATCGGTCACGACATCCGCTTCATACAAGACAATGAATCAATGTCCTCATACGGTGTAATGCGTGGATTACACTTCCAGCGTCCGCCATTCACCCAATCAAAACTTGTACGTTGCGTGAAAGGTGCAGTGCTTGACGTAGCTGTTGACATACGCAAAGGGTCGCCCACATACGGCAAACACATTGCAGTAGAACTGACAGAGGAGAACCACAGACAGTTTTTCGTTCCAAGGGGCTTTGCACATGGATTCGCCGTGTTGTCAGAGACTGCCGTCTTCCAATACAAGTGCGATGAGTTCTATCATCCAGAGGCTGACGGTGGCATTTCCATAAAAGATGATTCTCTCAGCATAGACTGGCGCATACCGACAGAAAAGGCAATATTGTCAGAAAAGGACACGAAGCACACAATGCTAAAAGACTTCGAGTCCCCGTTTGACATAAATATCTCACTTTATTAGAATCCCCTTACCATATTACAGCAACAGAAATGAAAAGAAATATAGTGATTACAGGCGGTGCCGGTTTCATAGGAAGCCATGTTGTCCGTCTCTTTGTAAACAAGTATCCGGAGTACAAAATAATCAACCTTGACAAGCTGACATACGCCGGTAATCTTGCAAACCTTAAAGACATAGAGGACAAGCCGAACTATAAGTTTGTAAAGATGGACATCTGCGACTTCGATGCCTTCTACCAGTTTCTACAAGACGAGAAAATAGACGGTATAATACACCTTGCCGCAGAATCCCACGTTGACCGTTCAATAAAAGACCCATTCACTTTTGCACAAACAAATGTCATGGGAACCCTTTCACTGCTTCAGGCAGCAAAACTCTATTGGGAGTCTCTACCGGAGAAATACGAAGGAAAAAGATTCTACCACATATCCACAGACGAAGTGTATGGAGCCTTGGCTATGAACAAGCCAGAAGGAGTGAAACCACCATTCTCTACCACAGCAAGTTCCGCCAATCATCATATGGCATACGGCGATGATTTCTTTTATGAGACAACGAAATACAACCCCCACTCCCCCTATTCCGCTTCCAAGGCCAGTTCTGACCATTTCGTCCGGGCTTTCCATGACACCTACGGCTTGCCCACAATCGTCACGAACTGTTCCAACAACTACGGTCCTTATCAGTTCCCAGAAAAACTCATTCCACTGTTCATAAATAACATCCGCAACCGTAAACCACTGCCTGTATACGGAAAAGGAGAGAACGTCCGCGACTGGTTGTTCGTAGAAGACCATGCAAGGGCTATCGACGTTATTTTCCATGAGGGTAAGATTGCAGAAACCTACAACATAGGTGGCTTCAACGAGTGGAAGAACATAGACATAATCAAAGTTGTCATCAAAACCGTTGACCGCTTGCTTGGACGTAAAGACGGTGAGGATTTGGATTTGATTACACACGTAACAGACCGACTCGGCCACGATGCACGCTACGCCATAGACTCAACGAAACTACAAAAAGAGTTAGGATGGGAACCTTCCCTACAATTCGAGGAAGGCATAGAGAAAACAGTGAAATGGTATCTCGACAATCAAGAGTGGATGGACAATGTGACATCCGGCGACTATGAGAATTACTATAATAATATGTATAAAGGCAGATAAAGAAAAAATATGTTTGAAAATCTTAGCGACAGATTAGAACGCTCATTTAAGATACTCAAAGGTGAAGGCAAAATCACCGAGATAAATGTAGCCGAGACTCTGAAAGATGTACGTCGTGCCCTACTTGACGCTGACGTAAACTACAAAGTTGCGAAAACCTTCACCGACACGGTAAAGAAGAAGGCACTTGGCATGAATGTGCTTACCGCAATCAAACCTGGGCAACTGATGGTGAAACTGGTTCACGACGAACTGGCAGAACTGATGGGCGGAGAAGCAAAGGAACTTGACCTCACAGGCCATCCCACTATCATAATGATGGCAGGTCTCAACGGTGCAGGTAAGACCACCATGAGTGGAAAACTTGCTAAACTGCTGAAGGACAAGCGTAACAAAAAGCCATTACTGGCCGCATGTGATACTTTCCGCCCTGCAGCCATGGAACAGTTGCGGGTACTGGCAGAACAGGTAGAAGTGCCTATATACTTGGAAGAAGGGGCAAAAGACCCAGTACAGGTGGCACTCAACGCCATTGCTGAAGCGAAAGCCAAGGCATACGACGTTGTTATTGTAGATACTGCAGGTCGTCAATCTATTGACGAAGAGTTGATGCAACAGGCAGAGAACATCAAGGCGGCCATAAACCCTAACGAGACACTACTTGTAGTAGACTCCATGACTGGCCAGGATGCTGTGAATACCGCCAAGACATTCAATGAAAGACTTGAGATTGACGGTGTTATACTGACAAAACTTGACGGTGACACAAGAGGCGGTGCCGCGCTGTCTATACGCAATGTCGTTGACAAACCTATCAAGTTCATAGGCACAGGTGAAAAGATGGAAGCGCTTGATGTCTTCCATCCTGAGCGTATGGCCGATCGTATCCTTGGCATGGGTGATGTAGTTTCTCTCGTAGAACGTGCGCAAGAGCAATTCGACATCGAAGAGGCCAAACGCCTTCAGAAGAAGATTGCCAAGAACAAGTTTGACTTCAACGACTTTCTCGGGCAGATACAGCAGATTAAAAAGATGGGCAATATAAAAGAACTTGCCGGCATGATACCGGGCGTAGGCAAGGCAATAAAGGATATTGACATTGACGACAACGCTTTCAAAAGCATAGAATCCATCATCTACTCCATGACCATTAAGGAGCGCACCAATCCTGAGATTCTCAACCTTTCACGCAAGCAGCGTATTGCAAAAGGCTCTGGCACAGATATACAAGAAGTAAACCGCCTCATCAAACAATTCGACCAGATGCGCAAGATGATGAAAATGATGTCAGGAAATAAAATGGCCAACATGGCCAAGATGGCAGGGATGATGGGCAAAGGTATGCCAGGTATGCCGGGAATGCCGAAACTATAAGGCCATTTTATTATTCAGTCGTTTCGGCATTCTACTGTTTTCTCATCACTGCAACAGAACACTCGAACGATGAAATGACACAATAAGTAGTTGTTTCTTGCTTAGGCAAGCGTCACTGTGTGCCGAGCGAGTATTATTGTTGTTTGATTGATTCTTGCTTTGGCAAGCGTCACTGCGTGCCGAGCGCCACAGATAATCAACGACTTCAATAAAAGAATATCATAAAACTAATTTTGTCCATTTACTTAAAGAAAATAACGACTATGCAATTAATAGACGGAAAAGCCACTGCCACCGCAATAAAGGCAGAAATAGCAGAAGAGGTCAAGGCCATAATGGCAGCAGGTGGCAAGCAGCCACACCTTGCAGCCATACTCGTAGGACACGACGGAGGCTCTGAAACTTATGTCAAGAACAAGGTTCTGGCATGTGAAGCATGCGGTTTCAAAAGTACATTGATACGCTATGAGGATACTATAACAGAAAAGGAACTACTTGAATGCGTTGACAAACTGAACAAGGATGAAGACGTTGACGGATTCATTGTACAATTGCCCTTGCCCAAAACCATCAATGAGCAAAAGGTTATTGAAGCCATTGACTACAGGAAAGATGTTGATGGATTCCACCCTATCAACGTCGGCCGTATGGCAATAGGTCTGCCATGCTTCATCTCCGCAACCCCTCTCGGCATCATTACGCTGCTGAAACGCTATAATATAGAGACTTCTGGAAAGAAATGTGTAGTGCTTGGCCGTTCCAACATAGTGGGTAAGCCCATGGCACAACTCATGATGCAAAAGGAATACGGTGATGCAACGGTAACTGTATGTCACTCACACTCTGCTGACCTGAAACGAGAATGCAGCGAAGCAGACATAATCATAGCAGCAATCGGCCGTCCAGGTTTCGTCACTGCCGATATGGTGAAACCCGGTGCAGTAATTGTTGATGTTGGCACTACACGCATTACCGATGCAACACGCAAGAGCGGTTTCCGCCTGTCGGGCGATGTAGACTTTGCCAATGTGGCAGAAAAATGCTCATACATAACACCCGTACCTGGTGGCGTTGGCCCTATGACCATCTGTTCTCTCATGAAGAACACGCTTGCGGCAGGTAAAAAGGAATATTATAAGTAAAGTATAAATGGAGAAACGGACTTCACTCTGTCAGAAGAGAATCAGAAAAAGAAGTCTGTTTCTCCATTTCATTTCTTTGATTCTCCCTTTTTCACAGAGAATCCCATTACCTTAGGCAGTTTTATCCATTTGCCTTTTCCAGCAACCTTAATGGTACTGCCTTCCAATTGTTTCAAGGTATACACACCATTACCATCAAAAGAGAGTGACGCCACAAGGTCTTCAGAACCATAGTCGTTGATTAAATCAAGGGTAGCACTCCTGCCATCATCACTAAGTTTCACTCCCATAACAATCCAGACCCTTGAGTCTGTCGTTTTCTTCAGATAGCCATACACATCACCAAGAACAGCCTGACCGGGAATTTTAACCTTCTCCTCATAAAGGTTTATTTCCAAGAAGACATCATAGTCTACATTAAATATTTTAGTGTTGAACACACTATCCTGTGCATAGGATGCGACACTCTGCATCATACACAACATCAAGAATATTAAGAACTGCTTCATTTCATTTGTATTTGAATGGTGTAAAAGTCGTAATTTCCCTATAACTGTAATATTGACATAGGTTATTTTCAGTGCAAAAGTACACAATATAAATCAATTATTTTACACTTTCCTATAACAAATTTGTGCATTAAACCTATTTTTTTATTATTTTTTACTACTTTTGCAATCAATAAATTATATAGACTATGGCAACAACATTAATAAAACCGGATTTTATCTTTGAATCAAGTTGGGAAGTATGCAATAAAGTAGGTGGTATATATGCAGTTCTATCAACAAGAGCCAAAACACTGCAAAACACATTGCATGACCACATTGTTTTCATTGGTCCGGATTGTTGGGGTGACAATAATAGCCCTTATTTCATTCAAGATGACACTCTTTTTGCAGAATGGCGTGCAAATGCCGCCAAAGAAGGCCTGAACGTAAAAGTTGGTCGTTGGGATATACCTGGGCAACCTATATCTGTAATAGTGGATTTTCAACCATATTTTGAAAAGAAAGATGAAATTTACGGTGCGATGTGGCAAGATTTCCAGGTTGACTCACTCCACGCATACGGAGACTATGATGAAGCAAGTATGTTCTCTTATGCCGCTGCGCTCGTAGTAGAAAGCCTGTACAAATATTTCAAATTACAAGAATCTAAGGTCATATATCATGCCAATGAATGGATGTGCGGACTTGGTGCGCTATACATTCACAAGAATATCCCCGCCATCGGCACAATATTCACCACCCACGCCACCTCAATAGGCCGTTCCATTGCAGGCAACAACAAACCTCTATATGAATACCTTTGGGCTTACAATGGAGACCAGATGGCAGAAGAACTCAATATGCAGTCAAAGCACTCTATTGAGAAACAGACAGCACACAACGTTGACTGCTTTACAACAGTAAGCGACATCACCGCTACAGAGTGCAAGGAACTGCTTGAACCAGTAGACGTCGTATTGCCTAACGGTTTTGAAAATGACTTCGTGCCAAAGGGTGTCCACTTTACCACAAAGCGCAATGCTGCCCGTAAGAAGATACTTCAAATGGCAAACTGCCTCACAGGATACCAATATCCGGCAGACACACTCATCATTGCCACAAGCGGACGCTATGAGTTCCGGAACAAGGGTATAGACGTTTTCATTGAGGCCATGAACCGTCTCAATAATGACGAGAACCTTAACAAACCCGTCCTCGCCCTCATAGAAGTACCTGCTTGGGTCGGTAATCCACGTGAAGATTTACAGGAAAGGATGACAAGCGGCAAAACGTTTGATACGCCACTTGATACACCGGTAATAACCCATTGGCTACACAACATGGACGAGGACAAGACACTCAGCATGATGAAAGGCCTCAACATGCGGAACGAGAAAGACAACAAGGTCAAAGTCATCTTTGTACCGTGTTATCTCACTGGTGATGACGGTATACTCAATATGTCTTACTATGACTGTATCATCGGCAACGACCTGAATGTTTACCCTTCATATTATGAACCTTGGGGATATACCCCACTGGAGGCAGTAGCTTTCAAAGTGCCTTGTATCACAACAGATCTTGCAGGTTTCGGACTATGGGCAAACAAAGAAAAAGGTTCATACAGCGAGATAACTGACGGAGTAAAGACAATACACCGCACAGACTACAACTATTCAGAAGTTGCCGATGTCATAAAAGATACTATCAGCGAATTCTCTAACTTCAACGATGCACAAGTGAAGAAAGTACGCACTGCAGCAGACAAACTGTCAAAGAAAGCACTATGGAGTGAATTCATAAAATACTATTGGCAGGCATACGACTTCGCATTGAAGAATAAAAAGTAAATAGAACAAATTCTTTATTAATCATAAATACAATTATTATGAAGATTAAATCAGATTATGTTAATACTCCTATATGGAAGGAATTTAACGTGAAGTCAACTCTTCCGAAAGAGTTGGAGTGTCTTGATGAAATAGCACATAACATGTGGTGGGTATGGAACTATAACGCACGTGAAATGTTCCGGAGCCTCGACAAGGATCTTTATGAAAAAGTCGGTCACAACCCAGTACAGCTTCTTGAGCAGCTCAGTTATGAGCGTAAGGAAGAAGTTGTAAAGGATGCCAAAATCATGGCTGACGTGAATACGGTTTACAAGCATTTCAAGGACTACATGAATGTAAAGCCTGACGCTACACGTCCTTCCGTTGCATATTTCTCAATGGAGTTCGGCATTCACAACTCGCTGAAGATATACTCCGGCGGTTTGGGTATGCTCGCCGGTGACTATATCAAGGAAGCATCAGATTCCAACGTTGACATGTGTGGCATCGGTTTTCTCTATCGCTTCGGCTACTTCAAGCAAAGCCTTGCAATGGACGGACAGCAGATTGCCAACTATGATGCACAGAACTTCAACTCCCTCCCAATAACACGTACATTGGACGAGAAGGGCAATCAGATTGTCGTTGATGTGCCTTATATGAACTATATGGTTCACGCCCTTGTATGGCAGGCCAATGTAGGTCGTGTAAAACTCTACCTTCTCGATACAGACAACGAAATGAACTCTGAGTTCGACCGTCCTATCACCCACGCTTTATACGGTGGTGACTGGGAGAACCGTCTCAAGCAGGAAATACTTCTTGGTATCGGTGGTATTCTCATGTTGCACAAACTGGGTATCACAAAGCAGGTTTACCACTGCAATGAAGGCCATGCAGCCCTATGCAACCTCCAGCGTCTTGTAGACTATATCAAGCAAGGCTTTACATTCAGTCAGGCAATGGAGATTGTACGTGCCTCATCCCTCTACACCGTACACACGCCAGTACCGGCAGGTCACGACTATTTCGACAAAGACCTCTTCGGCAAGTATATGGGTGGTTATCCACAAATCCTCGGCATCTCATGGAACGAATTCATCGGCATGGGACGTATAAACCCCAATGACGACAACGAGCGTTTCTGCATGTCAACCTTTGCATGCAATACCTGTCAAGAGGTAAACGGCGTATCAAAACTCCACGGATGGGTATCACAAAAGATGTTCTCTTCTATCTGGAACGGCTACTACCCGGAGGAAAGCCACGTAGGCTACGTAACAAACGGCGTACACTTCCCTTCATGGTGTGCTACAGAGTGGCGTAAAGTTTATGACAAATACCTTAAAAAAGGATTCTACGACGATCAGTCCAACGAAGAACTTTGGCATGGTATCTATGACTGTCCTGACTCAGAGATATGGGAAACACGTATGGCTCTCAAGCAGAAACTTGTCAATTACATCCGCGACAAGTTCACAGAGTCATGGCTCAAGAACCAGGGCGACCCAGCACGTGTAGTATCACTGCTCGAACGCATCAATCCAAACGCACTGATGATTGGCTTCTGCCGTCGCTTTGCCACTTACAAGCGTGCCCACCTACTCTTCACTGACCTTGACCGTCTCTCTAAGATTGTCAATGACCCGGAACGTCCTGTACTCTTCTTCTTCTCAGGAAAAGCACACCCAGCCGATGGTGCCGGACAAGGACTCATCAAACGTATCTATGAGATTTCCCAACGTCCAGAGTTCCTCGGGAAGATTATCTTCCTTGAAGACTATGACTTCCAACTTGCGCGCCGCCTTGTTTCCGGCGTTGACATTTGGATGAACACCCCGACACGTCCTCTTGAAGCATCCGGTACATCAGGCGAAAAGGCTGAGATGAACGGTGTAGTCAATCTCTCTGTGCTTGATGGCTGGTGGGTAGAAGGTTACCGTCAAGGTGCCGGATGGGCCTTGAAGCAGGAGCGCACTTACCAGAATCAGGGTTATCAGGACCAGCTGGACGCTGCCACCATATATAACATGCTGGAGAGCGAGATTGTTCCTCTTTATTATGACAAGAACAAAGACGGCATACCCAATGACTGGGTTAAGGTAATCAAGAACTCTATCGCTACCATTGCACCACACTACACAATGAAGCGCCAACTCGATGACTACTACACCAAGTTCTACAGCAAACTCGCTAAACGTTCTGCCAAAATCAATGCCAATGACTATCAGTTAGCTAAAAGCATCGCACAGTGGAAGGAGAACGTTGCCGAACGATGGGATAGCATCAAGGTCGTATCTTCTGACACATCTATTCTCACCACCGGTGCAGAAACCGGCAAGGCTTACAGTTTGACATACACCATTGACGAGCAAGGTCTCACTGATGCTGTAGGATTGGAACTTGTTGTCCTGAACAGCAATAAGAACAATTCTGACCTTCAGATACACAAGGTTACTCCATTCAAGATGATCAAGCAAGAAGGCAACATCTACACGTTTGAGTGCCAGATTGAGGCAAACCAGGCCGGCGCATACAAGACATGTGTCCGTATGTTCCCTAAGAACGACCTGTTGCCACACCGTCAAGACTTCTGCTACATCAAGTGGCTTGACTAACATACAACCGTATTCTGTCCTCATATAGGGGACAGAATACTGGTTCACAGACACTAAAAAGGCCAACACCCTTCTACAATCAATAATGTAGAAGGGTGTTAGCCTTTTTGCGTCTTTAAGTCTTACACCAATGGGTATCGGGTAAAACAGACAACACTAAGCAGAACCTATTCAGCCCTCATAGAACGTGCCGGCTGTATTGTAGATACCAGAGTACTTGGCAAGACGAGAGCCGCAACAGTGACAACCAAGGTAGCGGCATTAAGTACCACAAGGAGCATTATGTTTATTTCAACAGGAGCCTCAGCCACATAATATATTGTAGGGTCAAGCCTTACAATACCAGTGAACCGCTGCAACAGGCACAGTCCTATGCCAAGAACATTCCCCCACAACATTCCCTTCAATACAATGAAGAGTGCAAGCCAGCGGAAAGTCCTGCGCACCATGGTGTTCCTCGCTCCAAGAGCCTTCAGAAGCCCTATCATGGAACTGCGTTCAAGTATGATTATAAGCAAACCGCTTATCATTGTAAAGCCGGAGACACACACCATAAGGATGATTATAATCCACACATTGAGGTCCAGCAGATCAAGCCATGAGAATATCTGCGGTGAAAGGTCCTGTATTGTAGCGGAAGTCAATGGATTGTTGTCACTATCCATCGTCTTGTTTATCTTATTTATAATACTCTCCTCAACAGCAGGAATACTGTCAAAGCCGGCCGTCGTTATTTCCATGCCGCTCACCTCATATATGTTTTCATCGGGCATACTCTGCCACCCGTTCAGTTTTGAGATTGTATATAAATCCGTAAAACATATAGATTCATCATACCGGGTGAGATTTGTCTGATATATACCAGCCACAGTGAAAGGACGTACACGCACATCCGCTTCGCCAAGAAAATACGCAAAGACCTTACTACCCACCTTTAGCCTCAACTTGTCCGCCATATTCTGCGAGACAACCAGCTGCCGTGTACTCTTCTGCATACTGAGCCGCGGCATTTTACCGGCCACCATGTTGTTGGCAAGGAACGTCGTATCATAGTCCTCACCCACTCCCTTGAACATTACTCCAAGGAAGTCAGCATCCGTTTTCAGCACCCCCTGTTTCTGCGAATAGCGCTGCACATGGCGTACTCCGTGTATTCCTTTGACAACCTTCACGAGCGAATCATTTGCATTCACCGGATGCGTCAGGTCTGTCGTCTGCAGCGTCATATAGTTTGAAACTATGATATGGCTGCCGAAACCGGCAATCTTGTCACGTATCGTATGTTTGAATCCAAGTACAACACATATTGACACAATCATAGTCGCCATGCCTATGGCTATGCCCAGCATGGCGATACGTATCGCAGGGCGGCTCACTTTCTTTCCTTTGGAAAGCTGCATGGCCGATGACTGCGCTGTATTACTATCCGCATAAAGACGGCGTGCTATATAGAAAGGCAGAGACACGTTTCGTATATTAGATAATGAACAAGAACAACAATATTAACTCTGTGTCACCACTCTGCCCGGATACTCTTCAAGCGCCTTGCGCAAAATGAATAGCGCGCGTTCCAGTTTGTCCTTTTTCAAGACATAGGCTATACGCACTTGGTTTACGCCTGCGCCAGGTGTAGTGTAGAATCCGGAACCAGGTGCCATCATCACCGTCTCACCTTCATAAGAGAATTTTTCAAGACACCAACGACAGAACTTCTCCGCATCATCCACAGGCAACTGTGCCATTGTATAGAATGCCCCCATAGGGATAGGAGAATACACTCCCGGTATGCGGTTCAGACCATCTATAAGGGCCTTGCGTCGCTCCACATACTCGTCATAAACGTCCCTCATATATTCCTCCGGAGCGCCTAATGATGCCTCAGCCACAATCTGCCCGATGAGCGGTGGTGACAGACGCGCCTGGCAGAACTTCATCACAGCCTGACGTATCTCTTTGTTTTTGGTAATAAGGGCACCGATGCGTATGCCGCATTCGGAATAACGTTTTGACACGGAATCTATCAGTACCGTATTGTTATCTATACCTTCAAGGTGGCATACCGAAATATACGGGGAACCAGTATATATGTATTCACGGTAAACCTCATCAGAGAACAGATAAAGATCATATTTCTTCACGAGGTCACGTATCTGGTTCATCTCCCTGCGTGTGTAGAGGTAACCCGTAGGATTGTTCGGATTACAAATCATAATGGCACGGGTACGCGAGTTGATCAGTTCCTCGAACTTCTCCACTTTCGGCAATGAGAACCCCTCGTCTATTGTAGTAGCAATAGTACGTATCTTCGCTCCGGCAGATATGGCGAACGCCATGTAATTGGCATACGCAGGTTCCGGCACAATGATTTCATCTCCAGGATTAAGGCAAGCCATAAAGGCAAACAGTATAGCCTCACTGCCTCCGCTCGTTACTATTATGTCATCCGCTGTGACGGAAATATTATACTTGGCATAATAGTCCACCATTTTCTCCCTATATGACTGTATACCCTGTGAAGGAGAATACTCAAGCACCTTACGGTCAATTTTCTTCAGTGCATCAAGGCCTACCTGTGGCGTAGGGAGGTCAGGCTGTCCTATATTGAGGTGGTAAACCTTTATCCCCCGCTTCTTCGCCGCTACAGCGAGTGGAGCAAGTTTCCTGATTGGCGACTCGGGCATCTCCACGCCGCGTTTTGATATTTCTGGCATTGCGTTTTTGATTGGGCATCCACTCTGAGTCCCCTCTGAATGAAGTGTGACAAATGCGGATGCTTTTTCTTTTTTGGTTACTAAACAATGGCGCAAAATTACAAAAAATAATCGATATAAAAGAACTTTTGCCTTTTTTTGTTATCAAATGGGATTAAAAGCGACGATTTCTTGGTCTATTAAAAAGGAATTGTATAACTTTGCATAACCTTTTCGTCAAGTCTGACAATGTGATGCCAAGCAGGCATCTAAGGCCATTGGTGTAAAAGGACTGCATGATAACCAAACAATTAACGAATAATGAGATCCAGAACAGCTGAATGGTTTGAGACCAAAATACGCTATGAGAAGACAATGGAGGACGGACTCCAGAAGAAAATCACCGAGGCTTATGTCGTAGACGCCCTGTCTTTCACGGAAGCGGAGGAAACCATCATACAGGAGATGTCATCATATATCTCCGGAGAGTTTACCGTTACGGACATAAAGAAGGCAGCCTACAAGGAAGTGTTCTTCAGCGAGAATCCCAGAGACGACAAATGGTATAAGGTAAAGTTACAGTTCATCATCATTGACGAGAAGTCCGGCAAGGAGAAACTTTCTGCTGTAAACTATCTCGTACAGAGCAACACGCTGCAACATGCAGTGCAGAATGTCGAGACAGTGATGAACAGCGGAATGCAAGACTGGAAAATCGCCTCCATGACCGAGACCAACATGATTGACGTTTTCGAGCATGAGGGCTCAAAACACGTAGACAAGCCAGAAGAAGACGAACGTCCGGAATATGAGGACGCGATGGCACAGGAGATGAAAGCCGGTGCATGAAAAGTGCCGGAGCAGAAAAAAAAACATAACAAGCAATGATTAAAAGTAACCTGAAGGAGGTACGCGCCACGCTAAACAGTGATGTGTGCCTCGTCGCAGTAAGCAAATACCACCCCATCGAGGCGGTAGAGGAAGCATACGGGGAAGGGCAACGCATTTTCGGTGAAAGCCGGGAACAGGAACTGCGCATCAAGTATGACACGCTGCCCAAAGACATCCAATGGCATTTCATAGGACATCTTCAGACCAACAAGGTAAAATACATTGCACCATACATTTCCATGATAGAAACCGTGGACTCTCTGAAACTGATGAAAGAGATAGACAAGCAGGGTGCAAAATGCAACAGGGTGATAGACATCCTTCTGGAACTGCACCTCGCTCTGGAAGAGAGCAAAAGCGGAATGTCACCTGACGAATGCCTGAGTCTGTTGGAAAACGGAGAATGGAGAGACATGCACAACATCCGCATCCGCGGAATCATGATGATGGCAAGCAACACGGACGACACGGATGAGATACGCCGGGAGTTTATATGCGCCAGGAATTTCTTCAACAAGACCAAAGACAGATTCTTCGCAGATGACGCCGGCTTCTCCGTCAAGTCATACGGAATGAGCAGCGACTATCTCATCGCACAGGAATGTGGGGCCAGTCACGTAAGGGTAGGCAGCAGAATATTCGGCACAAAAATATAAGGTGGGTTCTATTAATGCCCACCGTACAATCAAGAGCACGAGAGTGAAACGGTGAAAGAATGAAGCATCTCGTCCGCATAACAATATGGACTGTCTTCACGGTCTATCTTTTCACGTTCGTACTGCTGAGGGTTCCGGCAGTACAGACTATGCTTGCGGACAATATCAGCGAGGCTCTGGCCGTGAAGTTGGGCACAAAGGTGGAGGTAGGACGTATAGACCTGCGGCTGTTTAACCGTATTATCATTGACGACATGACGGTGTACGACCAGCAGAAGAAGCGGATGCTGCACACCGGACGTGCATCCGCCACCATAGACCTGTTGCCATTGATGGAGGGCGAAGTGTCCATATCGTCAGTACAACTGTTCGGCATGAAAGCAAATCTTTACAAGAACGACAACAATTCACCCATTAACTGTCAGTTTGTTATAGACTCGCTTAAAAGTAAAGATACAACTTCTACATCCACTCTCAACCTAAGCATTGCGTCACTCGTCATACGTAACGGAAACATAGTCTACGACCAATTGGACAAGCCACGTGTGAAAGGGAAATTTTCGCCCTATCACATCAACATCTCCAAACTTTCCTCACACCTTATACTTTACAGACAGACCAATGATTCCATTGAATTTTCACTCAAGCGTCTGTCACTGAACGAGGCTTCGGGCATCAGAATATATAATCTGACAACAGAAGCCAAGGCCACGACCGGAGCCATAAGCATCAAGGAAATGATGCTGAAAATGCCGGGAACAAGCATCATCGTACCAAGCATCAAGGTGACATACGCCATGGAACATGGCACAATACGTACCGGTTCACTGCATTTCAACGGACAGATAAAAGCAGAAAGACTTTCACCCGCCGACTTCTCAGCAATAATCTCCAACAAGAACATTGCCGCGATTCCCACAATCAAGTTCGCTGCAACGGCCGACGGTTCTGACAAGACGGCCACCGCCACCTTTTTCGCATATTCCACCGACAACAGCGAACTGTCAATGCAAGTATCAGCTAATGCCAGAGACATTCTCGAAAGCCCAAAGGTTGACATACTTGTCAGCAAATGCTCCGTAACAGAACGGTTCACCAATGCCATGGCATCTCTATTCAGCCTGCCCGACGAAGTGAAGAGGCTCGGTGCAATAGACACGAAAGGGCGGTTCAGATGGCAGGACAAACACCACTTCGCAATAAACGCCGACATCAACGCATCCAAGGTTGGCAAGGTGTCAATCAATGGCGAATACAACACCGGCAACATCAAGGCTACCGTACTGACATCCGCACTGGACATCGCACGGATTACAGACAACAGCCAATTCGGGACACTCAGGTGCAACCTCGACGTAAAAGCGCGCACCGACAACAAATGGAACATCATACAAGGAAAGGCCAAGGGCACCATTTCCGAGCTGTCATACAACAACTACACGTACCAGAACATTAAACTGGACCTGGCCTACGACAAGGCTACCGTCAGCGGCAAGCTCAACATACAGGACCCTAACATAAGTCTCGACATCGATGGCAAGGCTGGCATCGGCAAGACAAAGAGCCTTCAGGGCACCGTGACGATGGACCATTTCTGCCCCTCCGCCCTAAACCTCACAAACAGATTCGGCAACGACCGTTTCGCCTTTTCCATGAAAGCCAATGCACAAGGCTCAAGCGTTGACAACGTTGCCGGAGTGATAGCCCTTGACAATATCAGCATTACCAACCCCTCCATCGACAAGACCGATGCCTTCCTTGACAACATCACCATGGCTGTAGAGCGTACGGAGGACGGCAGAAAGCAGATGACACTGAGCAGTGACTTCGCATATCTGCACATGATAGGCAATTTCACCGTGTCAACAATTGTCAGGAGCTTCACAAATCTGGCGGCAAAGCATCTTCCGGCCATAGCGGGACTTCCGGCGGCAAAGGCCGACAGCAACGATTTCAGGTTCGAAGCCAACATCCAGAACATGGACTTTCTGAAGCGCATCGTCAACATACCCGTTAAAACCAACAGCCCACTGAAGGCCAACGGATTCGTAAATTCCATCACTGGCAGTGCCGACATATCACTGTCCGCGCCATCGTTGCAGATATCCAATACCGGATTGTCTGACACAGACATACATATATGGACGGAGAATGATGCCATACGCACAGTCATGAAGACAATGCTTGATGAGAAAAACGGAAAACTAAGACTGAATCTCGACTGCACAGGAGAGGACAACAATCTCCACACCATACTTTCATGGGACAATATGCGCACCCACATCTTCCGCGGACAACTTAATACCGTGACCCGGTTCACGGCCGAACGCGATGCCTCCTCCAACTTCAACGTCAGCATCCCCCACTCCACATTTGAAGTCGGCGACACATTATGGAACATCCACTCACGCGGCATAAACTATGACAACGGCCGGTTGTACATAGACCACCTCGCTGTAGAGAACGAGAACCAGCACCTTTACGTCAACGGTACAGTGTCAAAAAACATAACAGACACAATAGCTGCCGACCTGAAAGACATCAACATCAGATATGTACTCGACCTCGTAAACTTCCACTCTGTGGACTTTGACGGCCGTGCATCAGGCCATGCCGTTGCCGCCGGTGTCATGCACCAGCCCTCCGCCAGTGCATCTCTCGCCATAAAGGATTTCCGCTTTGAGAGCGGACGGCTCGGAACAATGTTCATTGATGCCGACTATGACAACGGCGAGGGACAAATAAACATCAACGGAAAGGCTGTACCGGAAGACACCTCCACACCGTCACAACTGCTTGTAAAAGGCAACATATCACCAGCACGCAACACCATAGACCTCGCCATGGACCTGCAACACACGCCATTGGAGTTCATGCAGAGTTTCTGCGGCTCATTCCTGCACGACATTGACATGCAGGGAACGGGCAACCTGCGGCTGCACGGCCCACTGGATGCCATAAACCTTGAGGGGAAGGTGACGGCAGGCGGAGCATTTACGCTGACATCCACGAATTGCAGATATACAATGGACAATGACACGGTAAAGTTCATACCTGACGACATTCTCTTCAACGCCATACCGTTGAAGGACAGATATGGCAACGTGGCACTCGTTTCCGGGGGCATACACCACCATTGTCTCGGAAGAATATCCTACGACATCACCGCAAAGACACAGAAATTCCTCGCTTACGACTTCCCTGTTCTCGCAAAAGATGAAACATTCTGCGGGTATGCCCTCATCAACGGCACTATCGGGGTTCACGGAAAGGGCAACGAAGTGAACATCACCGCTGACTGCACACCACTTGAAGAGAGCTATTTCACATACGATGCGGCTTCGCCTGAAGCCCTAAAGTCGCAGGACTTCATAACATGGGGCAGCGCAGACACCACAAACGCCACCATCCAAAGCGAAAAGAAAACGGATAACGGCAACATTACAGCGACAACAGACTCACTGGCAGCCGTAAATGCCGGTGACAGACAACTTCTTGACGCAGGCAATGACAGGGCGAACATACGCCTCAACTTTCTGATTAACGTAAGGCCGTCGGCACGGCTTCACCTCATTATGGACGAGACAACGGGTGACGATGTCAACCTTTTCGGAGCCGGCACACTGCGCATACAGTATTACAACAAGGGGTCTCTTGACATCTTCGGCAACTATGCCATTGACCACGGCACATACAAGATGACCATACAGAACCTTATGCGCCGTGACTTCACTTTCCAGAAAGGCGGGACAATTGCCTTCGCAGGAGACCCATACAACGCCATGCTCAACATGCAGGCGGCATATATGCTCAACAGTGTTTCGCTGTCCGACCTTAACATCGGCAGTTCCTTCAAGTCAAACAACGTGCCGGTAAACTGCCTGATGAACATCACAGGAACACCGGAGAAACCGAAAGTGGACTTCGGGCTGAATCTGCCGTCACTCAGTGCTGACGCCAAACAGATGGTGTACTCTGTCATCAATTCGGAAGAAGAGATGAACCAACAGGTACTGTACCTGCTGGCGATAGGAAGGTTCTACTCACAGGCCACCGACAACGAGAACACACAGCGCACAAAGCAGTCCACACTCGCCATGCAGAGTTTCCTCAGCGGAACGCTGTCACAGCAACTAAACAACATTCTCGGCCAGATGATAGGAAACACCAACTGGTCGGTAGGGGCGAACATCACGCCGGGAACAGACGGCTTCAACAACGCCGTATACGAAGGACTGCTAAGTGGACGTATGTTCAACAACCGCCTGCTCTTCAACGGACAGTTCGGATACCGTGACAACATCAACACCGACACACAGAATTTCATAGGTGACTTCACCATACAATATCTCCTCACGCCAAACGGTAACTTCTCACTCAAGATGTACAACCAGTCTAACGACCGTTATTTCACGCGCAACTCCCTCAACACACAGGGCATAGGTGTAGTGATACAGAAAGAGTTCGGAAAATAAAGATTACCAGCAACTTACAGCAGCCTAAGCGGCTTTGGCACTCGCCATGGTGCAAAAGTGCCCCTTTCACGGTATAAAAGGGATACAATTACACAATAAAAGGGCCCGGATTACAATACAATCCTGGCCCTTTTATTGTGTACCCCATCTTCACATCCAAGAAATAAAGCACCATAGGTGCAACAGATTTCCATATAATGCCAATAACATCTCATATACATCGTCATGGCATATCGCCGCCAATATGAAATCATGTCGCACCTACGGCGCTATCAGGATGACAATGGCCATTAGACAGGGCTCACGCCCTGCCCTATACTATGTCGCACCTACGGCGCTTCGATGGTATGCAAAGCCCGGTACGGGCGACATAATACAGGATAGGGCGTGAGCCCTATCTACAATGCGATAACCAAACATCAGTAACAAGCGCCGTAGGTGCGACATATTTTCATATAAGTAAGCAAGCAATCCAAGACTACTTTATATTCCCCACACAATGTTTTTTTTACCTTTTATTTGTTTTTTCATCCTTTTTCT
The DNA here is from genome assembly GCA_964587945.1 of uncultured Prevotella sp. Classification (GTDB taxonomy): domain Bacteria; phylum Bacteroidota; class Bacteroidia; order Bacteroidales; family Bacteroidaceae; genus Prevotella. The sequence continues at coordinate 40,161 of CAZPNC010000012.1, forward strand.
TGTGACTTCCAAATAAAAAATGTATCTTTGCAACGTCATTACCCACGCCGTAGCATCTGCAAGGATGTGAGGGTTGGGCGGGACATTATATAATAAAAGCGTCATCGATGCTTTGTTTGTTGGCTTCTTGAAACCTGAGAAATTTCGATTACTTGCCATGAACAATGTTAGAAGTGACTGCTGCGGTTATGCAACATTGTATTCCGAAGTGTACAGAGGACAAATTGTGTCCTCTGACGCACTTTTCGGATACATGTACATACGGCGTGGGCAGACACTCTACTTGTTAGCAAGTAAGGGCAATTCTCAGGGCCTCAAGAAGCAGACAGGTAGAGATGGAAGCCTGCGTTTCTGATTATATAATAAACCATTATTACATTTTTTCGCCTTATCGGGTTTCTACAGGTAAAATTCTTACATTTTATGAAAGAATCACCACCATCATCTTTGCATCATTACACTTCTATGGATGCATTGACAGCCATGCTGAACCAAGTTTTAAAAGACAATAAAAAGGGGAATCCTATGCTTACATTCCATGCAAGTATGGGTTACTCTATGAACGACAAGGCGGAAGGAACACTCTTCGCTGACCGTATCTTCACAGACTCAATTGGCAAAACTAAACTAAAAGAACAATTTGATGACATCAAAAAGACTGAAGGAGAAATCTTTGTTGTTTCTTTTAGTAGGTCAAAACGGAATTCTCAAAATACAGGAGATGTCGCTATGTGGAATATGTACGGAGATAGTAACAAAGGAGTAATACTTGTTTTTGACTATAAAAAGTTAGATGCTTATGCTAAAGGAAAAGACTTAACATTGATTCCATGCGAATATTACAAAACCGAAGATATCACAGAAGTTGTTACTGCAATAAACACCTCAATCAAAGGAATCGCAAATATACAAATCCATAACAAGTTAGTAGAAATACTATATTCTACATACAGTAAGAAAAAGTGGCAATGGGACTATGAAGGTGAATATAGGTTGTTACTTCAAAACAAAGACCCTCTATATAAAACAGGGAAGTATGGATTAACTGCGTACTCGGAAGTAAAAATACCATTGGATTGTCTGAAGACCATAATTATTGGTCCGTTGGCAGAACAAGAAATTGCAGAAAAATCATTGAATCTTATAAAGAACAAATTAACACAGTTAAATAAAGGTCTTAATTTCAGCATAACCAAATCGAATATACAGATTAGATAGGAAAACAGTTATGAATATATATAACCCTATTTTATTCAAAGTGAGGTATATACATTATAAATAGTTACAAAAACAAAAAGACAAAACTATGAAACAAATCAATCACATTCTTACCATGTTGCTGTTGCTACTCTCTTTATCGGCGTCAGCATACGATTTTGAGAGTGACGGTATCTATTACAACATCACCTCAAGTTCAGAACTCACCGTAGAGGTAACATTTGGTGGCTATCGATATAGTAGTATTACTATACCATCTTCCGTGACAGACAAAGGAAAAACTTATTCCGTAACAAGCATCGGTGAACAGGCGTTTCCAAACTGCTCCAGCCTCAAAAGCGTGAACATCCCAAGTTCTGTAACAAGCATCGGGGATTATGCGTTTTACGGATGCTCCAGACTTGCTAGCATGAACATACCAAGTTCCGTAACAAGCATCGGGGATTATGCGTTTTATAACTGTAATTCTCTCCAAAGTGTAACAATTGGAGAAGGTGTACTATCAATAGGCGATAGCGCTTTTCCTTCCGGAATAAACAAAATTATTTGGCTTACGAATACCCCTCCTAAAGGATTTACCTATGTCAACGGAAATTGTAATTATGTATCAAACGATTCATATAACAGTATTTTACATGGATTAAAGGGCTTAACTGTTTATCCATATCTTAGTTCCATATTTGAAGTGGATGGCATCAAGTATGTGCCTGTTAGTCCATCTGAGCGTACTTGTGATGCAATAGATTGTGCATATAACAATACAGCGGCAGAAATAAATATTGGCAATACGGTAAGTTATAAGGGTATAGCGATGACGATAAAAGATGTAAAGCCCTACACTTGCTATAAAAATGACTCTGTAAAAAAAATAACTATTGATTTTAGTGGAGATATAGTCAACAACACTTTCTCTTATTGTTCGAGTTTGGAAACATTAAATATAAAAGCAAATACCATTGGCACATCCGCATTTGAGGGAAGTGCTACAAAGAATGATGCTACATTTATTATCCACGCTAATAGCATTGCAAGTTCTGCATTCAAGAGGTGCTCTGCTATAATCAATGCTGATATTCAGACTAAAACAATTGGCTACAACGCATTTGGGGCAAGTGCCACAAAGAACGACGCTACATTTATTATCCACGCTAATAAAATTGCAGGTTCTGCATTCAAGGGATGTTCTGCTATAATTAATGCTGATATTCAAACAGATACCATTGGCACATCCGCATTTGAGGCAAGTGCCACAAAGAACGACGCTACATTTATTATCCACGCTAATGACATTGCAGGTTCTGCATTCAAGGGATGTTCTGCTATAATTAATGCTGATATTCAAACAGATACCATTGGCACATCCGCATTTGAGGCAAGTGCCACAAAGAACGACGCTACATTTATTATCCACGCTAATGGCATTGCAGGTTCAGCATTCAAGGGGTGCTCTGCTATAATTAATGCTGACATTCAGACTAATACCATTGGAGAATCTGCATTTGAGGCAAGTGCCACAAAAAGCCAAGCAACATTTGCAATCAAAGCAAAAAAGATTGACAAAAACGCTTTCAAGTCATGCTCAAGTTTACAATCTGTTACGTTGGGAGAAGAACTGACTCAAATAGGCGACTCAGCATTTTTTTATTGTAGAAAACTCGACAGTATTACCATTCCTTCTGCAGTGACAAGCATTGGCTCATACTGTTTCAGTTATTGTTCGTCTTTGAAATATGCCAATATAGGTACGGGAATAACATCTATACCAAATTACACTTTTTACGGATGCAAATCCTTGCCAAAAATAAACGTTCCCAAGACAGTGAACAGTATAGGGGATTATGTGTTTGGAGAGTGTTCTTCATTAGCCGATGTCACTATTGATGACAGAGATACAGAACTGACACTTGGCAGCAATGGCTATTCCCCATTATTTGCTGCCTGTCCTCTAAACAGGGTTTACATAGGTGGCAATATATCTTATCCTACATCTGGCAGCGGATATTCCCCATTCTATCGCAACACAAGTCTTGAGACAGTAATTATCACAGACAAGGAAACGGAAATATCCGAAAACGAGTTTTACGGTTGCACAAACCTGAAGAACGTGGTAATAGGTGACGGTATTGAAACCATAGGCAAATGGGCGTTCTCCGGATGTGCAGCATTGGACAACTTTGCCTTTGGTACCAGTCTGAGGACCATTGGAACAGAGGCTTTCTCTGACTGTACCGCTATGACAAAAATTGTAAGCAGAACTGCCACTCCGCCAACCTGTGGTTCACAGGCTTTGGATGATATAAACAAGTGGACGTGTGAATTGTTCGTACCACAAGAATCTATGGACAAGTATAAGGCTGCCAATCAATGGAAAGAGTTTTTCTTTATTCAAGCGGACGGTATAGATGGTGTTGTATATGACAAGGATTACTCTGTCAAAGACTTGATCGGCAAGGTATCTGTATATAATGTAGCCGGTAGATTAGTGAAAACAGTGGAAGGTGTGAACTCTG